>CAXUFS010000083.1:0-10783 GCA_964250315.1 uncultured Kineosporia sp.
GGCCAGGCTGGTCGGGCGGCCCGGCTGCCGCCGCGCCCGGCGAGACCACGGATCCTGCGCCGCGGCACCTGCCGCCGGTGTGGGCCAGCCTCGCAGTCGCTGGAACACCGCGACCACCACCGTCACCAGCAGAGCCAGGCCCAGAACGAGCCACCACAGCAGGCCGCCCAGCGGAAGCGGCCCGGCAGGCTGAGTGATGATCGCCACCACGGGGCCGTCGGTCAGAGACAGGTGCAACCACGGGTTGTACGGGTGCAGTCCTCCGGAGATCGTGCCGGTGGCCAGGCGCATGCGCTCCACCGGGCCACCGAACCGTGCGTAGGCCTCGACCAACCAGGGGACCCAGCCGATCAGCAGGCCAGCGGCGATCGCGGCCCAGCGCCACCAGATCGTGCCCCATCGGCCCGCCCGGGGCAGAAGCAGTGCGCCGCCGAACATTCCGGCGGCGATGAACAAGGCCTCCATCGGCCTGATCAGGCCCATCAGGCAGAGGAAGGTGGCGCACGCGAGCAGGGCCCGGCGCTGCTCATCCCTGAACCATCCTGGCCTGGTCGATCGCGAGCTGGCCGGACCCGGAGAGCCCAGATAGCCCGATCGGGCCAGATACCCCGCGGCGCCGACAGCGCACATCGCGGCCGGGAAGTTGGGAAAGACCTCGGTGGCCTCGAAGATCGCCGCCCAGCCGAGGCCGAAGGCGGCGATGGCAATCGCGGTGCGGCGTCCGATCAGGGGCAGCCAGGCCTGGTAGGCCAGCAGCATCAGGCCGCAGTTGAACGCCAGCATGTAGGTCCGGACCACCTCCACCGGGGCGTCGGCCGCGCCGAGCGGGGCGAGCACCCACGGCAGGCCCCGGGCGCGGGGTGCGGTGAAGGGAAGGGGATGTACCGGATAGACCTGGGACAGGTAGATGGCCTCGTCGTAGGCCCAGAAGCGGGTCAGCGAACCGGCCAGCAGGACCAGAACGACGAATCCGGCCAGCGCGGCCAGCAGCAGGGTCCAGGCCCACGGGTCCAGTCGCATGAGCGTGCTGAACCCGTGACGCGCCGTCCGCCGGGACCGCCGGGAACGGGCATCCAGCGCAGCACCAGTGTCCTGCCCGGCCGGGCTGTCCTCCACTGCCGGCACCGGGCGCGATACGCTCACTGGCCTCACAACCACCCGAGCATTGTGGCCCGAGTGACAACCGGGCCGGCTGACACCACGGATTCGAAGGTTCTTCGAATGCGTGGCATTAGGCTGTCGGCGAAGTCGATGTTGGTTCCCTCCCTTGTCCCCGCCGTATTGGACCATTGTGGATCTGTTCGAATATCAGGCACGCGATCTTTTCGCAGCCCACGGCGTCCCGGTGCTGGATGCCATCGTTGCCGACACCCCGGAGCAGGCCGCTGATGCCGCCACCAGGCTCGGCTCCAGCGTGGTGGTGGTCAAGGCCCAGGTGAAGGCCGGTGGCCGGGGCAAGGCCGGCGGCGTCAAGCTGGCCCGGTCCGCGCAGGAGGCGGCCGACCGGGCGGCGGACATCCTGCAGCTGACGATCAAGGACCTGCCGGTCCGGCGGGTGATGGTCACCCAGGGTGCTGACATCGCGCAGGAGTACTACTTCTCCGTGCTACTCGACCGGGCCAACCGCACCTATCTGGCGATGGCCTCGCGCGAGGGCGGGATGGAGATCGAGGAACTCGCGGTGGAACGGCCAGACGCACTGGCCCGGATCCCGGTCGACGCGATCACGGGGATCGACGACGCCAAGGCGGCCGAGATCGTGGACGCCGCCGGGTTCGCCGACGACGTCCGGGACCAGATCATCGACGTGATCAAACGGCTCTGGGACGTCTTCGTCAGCGAGGACGCCACCCTGGTCGAGGTGAACCCGCTGATCCGCAGCGGCGACGGGCGGATCATCGCGCTGGACGGCAAGGTGAGCCTGGACGAGAACGCCGCCTTCCGCCACCCCGAGCAGGAAGCATTGGCCGACCACGCCGCCGCCGATCCGCTCGAGGCCAGGGCCAGGGCGAAGAACCTGAACTACGTCAAACTGGACGGCGAGGTCGGCATCATCGGCAACGGTGCCGGGCTGGTGATGAGCACGCTCGACGTCGTGGCCTATGCCGGCGAACGCTTCGGCGGCACCAAGCCCGCCAACTTCCTGGACATCGGCGGCGGAGCCAGCGCCGAGGTGATGGCCAACGGCCTGGAGATCATCCTGGGCGATCCGCAGGTGAAGAGCGTGTTCGTGAACGTGTTCGGGGGGATCACCGCCTGTGACGCGGTGGCCAACGGCATCATTCAGGCCTTCAAGCTGCTCGAATCGCGCGGCGAGGCGGTCACCCATCCGCTGGTGGTCCGGCTGGACGGCAACAACGCCGAGCTGGGCCGGCAGATCCTCAACGACGCCGATCTGCCCCGCCTGGAGCAGGTGGACACGATGGACGGCGCCGCGTCCCGCGCGGCCGAACTCGCGAGCTTGGGAGCCTGATCGATGGCGATCTTCCTGAACCAGGACAGCCGGGTGATCGTGCAGGGCATGACCGGCTCCGAGGGGCGCAAGCACACCCAGCGGATGCTCAACTCGGGCACCACCATCGTCGGCGGGGTCAACCCGAAGAAGGCCGGCACCGCAATGGATTTCGACGGCAGTGATCAGCCGGTCTCGGTGCCAGTGTTCGGCTCGGTGGCCGAGGCGATGGCCGCCACCGGGGCCAACGTCAGCGTGATCTTCGTTCCGGCCGCGGGCACGAAGTCCGCCGCGTACGAGGCGATCGACGCCGGGATTCCGCTGGCCATCGTGATCACTGAAGGTGTGCCGGTGCACGACTCCGCGGACTTCTATCAGCACGCCCTCAACTCTGGTGTCACCCGGCTGATCGGCCCGAACTGCCCCGGCCTGATCTCGCCCGGACGTTCGAACGCCGGGATCATCCCCGCCGACATCACCCAGGCCGGTCCGATCGGGCTGGTGTCCAAGTCGGGCACCCTGACCTACCAGATGATGTACGAACTACGGGACATCGGGTTCTCCTCCGGTGTCGGCATCGGCGGGGATCCCGTGATCGGGACGACGCACATCGACGCCCTGGCCGCTTTCGAGGCCGACCCGGAGACCAAGGCCGTGGTGATGATCGGGGAGATCGGCGGGGACGCCGAGGAGCGCGCGGCCGAGTACATCAAGGCCAACATGACCAAGCCGGTGGTTGGCTATGTGGCCGGCTTCACCGCTCCGGAGGGCAAGACCATGGGCCACGCCGGCGCCATCGTCTCCGGCTCCTCCGGCACGGCGCAGGCGAAGAAGGAAGCGCTGGAAGCGGCTGGGGTCAAGGTCGGCAAGACGCCGTCCGAGACCGCGCAGCTGATGCGCGACATCATCAACTCGGCCTGACCCGCTCAGGGAATGTACTGCTCGGCCAGGCTGGTGACCGGGCCGTCCGCGTCCTGCGTGTGGCGCACCCAGACTGCGATGCCCTGCCCGGACCGCAGCGCCGCGGTCGCATTGGCCACGAAGCTGCTGGCGTCCAGCTTCTGCTGCCGGACGGCACCGGAGTGGTCGCTCAGCAGCCGGCTCACGCCAATCAGCGGCGCCCTGCTCTGCACGGTGAAGGTCCTGATCGCCGGGTTGTTGTTCTCGACCACGTAGTCGTCGTCCGGTGCCTTGCCGCCGTTGTGCCGCACCGCCTCGTCTCCGGTGTAGTAGCTGGCTCGGTCGAAGCTGAGCGTGACCAGGTCACCGTTCTTCTGCACGCCGGTGAGAAAGCCGAAGTCCAGGCCCCGCTGGTGGCCGGCCGCGTCCGGCGGGATCGGGCTGTAGTCCGGCGGTGCGGCCTTGGTAGCGGTGGGAGCCGGCTTGGGAGTGGTAACGACCGGAATCGGCGAGGGGGGCGCCGTCGTCGTGGCCGCCACACTGGGCAGGCCGGTGCTGATCGGCTGACTGGGCCGCACGGAGGCGTTCTGGTCGGATGATCCGGTGATCCGGCCCGCCACGATGCCGGTGATCAGCCCGGCGGCGGCCAGGCCGACGAACAGGGCAGCCAGTCGTGGATTCCATCCGGCCGAGCCAGGACCGGCTGCTCCGGCCCCCGGCTGCCCAGGCAGCGACATCACGTCCCTCCGTCCGGGCCGCCCATGATTCGGCTGGGCCCCGAGTAACCGGATGACCACGCGTGGTGCATGGCTGGGTTTAGGTTAATCCGGCGGTGTGGGCGAGTCCTACCGCGCCACGCTGACCTCGCGGGTGACCATGGACGACGATGACCACTCTGCTCGAGCGACGGACCGGCCGCCGGGGTAAGCCGGGCGGCCGGGCGCCTGGCTCGGATCCGGGAAGCGGGCCGGAGGTTCGCTGGCCACGCCCGACCCCCGGAATGCCCGTCGCAGCCGGAGTTTTCGTGGCGGTTCAGGCCGCCGCCGCGTCGCTCACCATCATCCTGGTGCCGGTGGTCCTGGCCTGGGCGACGGCGTCGTTCAGTGCCGCACCGTGGGGCCGGGCGGTCCAGTTCGGCGTCGCCGCCTGGCTGCTGGCCCATCACACCGGTATTGCGATCCCGGGCGGGCACGCCGGACTGGTTCCACTCGGGCTGATGGCCCTCCCGGTGATGAGCTGCTGGGTGGCCGGCGTCCGGCTGGCTCGCACCCTGGATCCGAACGCGGCCGACGTGCGGGCCGGAGTGGGCCGGGCCAGCCCCAGAATGCCTCCGATCCGGGCACTGGCCTGCCTGGTGGCCACGTACACCGGCATCATCACCGTTTCCAGCGTCCTGATCACTACCACGGCGGTACGGCCGCTGGCCGCGCAGGCCCTGGTCGGCGCCGTGATCATCTCCGCACTGGCCGGAACCTGCGGGGCCGCGGCCTGGGCCCAGGGCGGGGCCATCGCAGGCGCCCGATTGGTGCTCAGTCTGTTCCGCCCCCCCGCCTGGCTGGCCCGGGCCGGTCAGGCGGTGATGGCCGCCCTGGCGGTTCAGCTGATGGGCGGCCTGCTGATCTTCCTGACCGCTCTGGTACTCAGCTGGCATCAGGTGATGCTGCTGCACCACGACCTGCGCCCTGGCCTGACCGGCGGCCTGGTGCTGGTCTTGGCACAGCTGACTGTGCTGCCGAATCTGGTCGTCTGGGCGGTGTCCGTGGCGGCCGGGCCGGGTTTCGCCGTGGGTGCCGGATCGCTGGTCCAGGCTCGGCACAGCACAGCGGGACTGCTGCCGGCCGTGCCGGTACTGGGGGCAGTGCCGGAATCGGGTTCTCATCCGGCTTGGGCCCAGGCGATGCTGGCCCTGCCGATCGTGTCCGGCTTGGTGCTCGGTGCGGTGCTGGCCGGCCGGGCCCGTCGTGCCGGGGGCGAATCCGGGCGCGAATCCGGGCACGAATCCGGGCGCGAGTCCGGGCCGGGATTGGCGGGATTGCTGGCGGACTGCGGCTGGGCCGCGCTGCTCAGCGGGCTTATCTGGACCGTACTGGGATGGTTGTCCGGGGGGCCGGCCGGACCTGGCGCGCTGGCCGCGATGGGGCCGGTGAGCTGGCGGCTGGGCCTGGCGATGATGGCCGAGGTGGGTGCCGGGGCGGTGCTGGCCGTGGTTGCGCTGGGGACCGGGTGGTATTTCCGGCGGCCCGCACCGGTGGGCGACGAGCAGGCCGCTGGGCAGGCGCTCTTCTGAGCGCCTAACCGTCTCGCCGGACCAACAGGCCGGCGTCGTCCTCGATCGCGTCCAGAGCCAAGGTTCGATAGCCGGCGTCCTGGAAAAGCACGGTGATCCGATCCGGTTCGACCCGCATCACCGTTCCGTCGCCCCAGTCCCGATGCGAGACAGCCGCATCCGGCGCGAACCGATCCCGCTCACCGGCCGCCGGCGGCCGGGCAGACTGTTCGGCTGCGTACGCGGCGGCGCTACCGGAATCGCAGTTGTCGCAATTGCCGCACAGCCGGGGGTAGTCCTCCCCGAAGTAGCCGAGCATGAATTGCCGTCTGCACCCAGGGGTCTCAGCGTATCCGCGGATCATGTCCACCCGGGAGCGGTCCACCCGCTGGCGGGCCGCGGCGGCCATCTCAGCGTCGTCCACCGCGGCCTGGATGCTGACCTGGCCATCCACGAACTGGATCTCCCCGTCGTGAACGACCGCGATCGACCCGGCCTGTTCCAGCAGGTTCACTGCCGAGGTGAGCCGGGTGTGCGACAGGTCCAGCTCCTGTTGCAGATCGGCCGGGCGGGCCCCGCCCTCGATCGCGGTGTGCCGCTTGATCGACGTGGCCACCATCTGCAGAGTGTCCTCATCGGCACTGCTGGAGGCGTAGAACGCCCGCAGGCCAAGGTCTTCGGCCCGATAGTGCAGCACGGCCAGCGCCGGGGCGCCGTCTCGCCCGGCCCGGCCGATCTCCTGATAGTAGGAGTCGATCGACTCGCTGATGTCGGCATGGACGACGAACCGTACGTCCGGCTTGTCAATACCCATCCCGAAAGCAGTTGTGGCGACAACGGTCTCGATCTCGGACCGATGGAACTGGGTCTGAATCAGCTCCCGCTGGGCGCCCTTGAGCCCGGCGTGGTAAGCCTTCGCGATACGTCCGCGGGCGGTCAGCTCCTGGGCCAGATTCTCGGTTTCCTTCCGGGTGGCGGCGTAGACCAGACCTGGCCCGTCCAGCTGGGTGACCAGTTCGATCAGGGCTCTTTGCTTGTCCTGAGCCTGGACGAATCGTCGAACCTCCAGCCGCAGGTTGGGCCGGTCGAACCCCTGGATCACCGAAACCGGTTCGCGCAGACGCAGTTTCTCTATGATCTCGGCTCGGACCGGCGGCGAAGCGGTCGCGGTCAGGGCTACGGTACGGGGAGACCCGAGCCGGTCCCGGATGTCGCCGATTCGCAGATAGTCCGGCCGGAAGTCGTGGCCCCAGGCGGAGACACAGTGCGCTTCGTCGATGGCCAGCAGTGAAACCTTGGCCTGAGCAAGCTTTTCCACCACCTGATCATTGGCCAGCTGCTCCGGGGCCAGGAAGATGAACTCGGCGTCGCCGTCCGCCAGCGACTCCCAGGCTTGGCTGGTCTCGGTCGAGCGCTGCGCCGAGTTGACCGCCACGGCCGTCAGGCCCTCTTCTCCGAGCCGGTGCTGCTGGGCCCGGTCAGCCAGACCGGCCAGCTGATCGCGCTGCAGGGCGATCAACGGTGAAACCACCACCGTCGGGCCGTCGATCAGCAATCCGGCCAGTTGGTACACCGCTGACTTGCCGGCTCCGGTCGGCATCACCACCAGCACATCGTTCCCGGCCAGCAGCGCCTGGACAGCGTCCAGCTGCCCCGGTCGCAGCGCCGGCCAGCCGAACCGATCGTTCGCCGCGTCCCGGATGGCCCCGGCGGCGTGATGTGCGGGCACCGTCAGTTCCTACCCCGGCAGTGGCGGGCCGGCCAGTCCGGAAGACTGGTCCAGTGACTCACCGAAGCCGGATCCGGCGAGCGGGACCGGGCGATGAAGCCGCCCTGCTCCGGCTGCGCATCGTCATGCTGGAAGACATGGGCCTGGATAGCGCCGAGCCGCAATCGTGGCATTCCTCCGCCTTGCGCTGGTTTGCCGAATCACTGGCGAATCAGCGCGATTTCGCCGCTTTCGTGGCCGACGATCCGTTCGCCGGAATCGTCAGCGGAGCCGTCGGCCTGTGCCGCCGCCGCCCGCCCGGTCCGCAGGATCCGGCTGGCCTGACCGGGCACCTGCTGAATGTCGCGACCGAAGCGGGCCAGCGCCGGCGCGGGCTGGCCCGGCAGTGCGTAGAGGCGCTGATCCAATGGTTCCAGATCGAAACGCAGGTCAGTACCGTCACTCTGCATACCACCACCAGTGGCGACGGCCTCTACCGTCAGCTCGGATTCGCGCCGCCCCCGCATCCCGAACTCCAGCTCCAGATGGACCGTCCGTCCTCTGGGACCGGCTCGCGCCGGGGCTCATGACGAGGTCGGCCGGGCCTCGCGGGTGAGCCGCTGGATCAGATCGTCGATGCGATTGCGGGCATCTCGCTGGCACGCCTGGCTGGCCTGCTCGGTGTTGGCCCCGGCCTGGCAGTTCTCCAGATCGGAGACCAGCGGATACCAGATGGCGTCGGCGACCAGCAGGAACAGCAGCACCGAGGCCAGAGTGATGCCGGTCATCAGCGTGATCACTCCCGGAGTGCGGACCCCGGCCCGGCGCAGTCGGCTGAGCATGCGCCAGAGCCGCAGCCCGACCCACAGCGCCGCCAGCGACAGCAGGATGCCTGCCAGCCGGAACGGCAACGGCTGGGTCATCAGCACGATCAGCCCGAGGATGAGCACCAGAAACAACCGCAGCCGGTCCCGGATCACCTTCATCTGCTCATCGCCCGGCACCGGCCGGCGATAGCTGGGCCGGCCCGGCGTTCCCGGGCCGCTCGCCTCGCCGGAGGCGTCCGGGGGCCGATCGGCGAACTCTGACCGCCTGCTCACCTGGCTATCTAACCCGCTATCGGGACTGGCGGCTGTCCTGGATGGCTATCGTCAGCGGCTGTGAGCCGACAACTGGGCAGGGCCGATGGAAGTTCCAGGGTCCGGGTCGCGGTGTTCATCTCCGGAGCGGGCAGCCTGCTGCAGGCGCTGCTGGACGCCGCTGCCGCGCCGGGCGCCCCATTCCTGGTCTGTGCCGTGCTGGCCGATCGTGACGCTCCTGGACTGCAACGGGCCCGGCGGTCGGGAGTGCCGACCGTGGTGGCCGCGCTCGCGGACTTCCCCACCCGGGCTGACTGGAACCACGCGGTGGTCAAGGCCATCGACACCTTCTCACCGGATCTGATCGTGCTGGCCGGGTTCATGAAGATCCTGGCCGAGCCGATGCTCACCCGGTTCGCCGGCCGGATGCTCAACACCCACCCGGCTCTGCTGCCGGCCTTTCCCGGCGCTCACGGCGTCCGGGATGCGCTCGCCTACGGCGTCCGGATCACCGGCTGCTCGGTGATCCTGGCCGAAGCCGGAACCGACGACGGGCCGATCGTGGCGCAGCGGGCGGTCGAGGTGCTGGACGGCGATGACGAGGCCACTCTGCACGAGCGGATCAAGGTGGCTGAGCGCGAGCTGCTGGTCGACGTCGTCACCCGGATCGCTCGGGGCGGCTTGACCGTCAACGGCCGCCACGTCGTCCTGACCTGACCCTGGACTCGCCCTATCCCCATCCCGGCCCGGCCACCATCTCGCCGCTGATCTTGGTCTTTCTTGCATGACCAGCGCCGAACCACGATCAGCGCCGGGCCAGACATGATCAGCGCCTCAGCTGCCTCCGTGGGCGTCCGCGCAAGCGGCACCGTGTAGCTTCTGGGTACGTGAGCGACAGCGACCGCATCCCCGTCCACCGCGCACTGATCTCGGTCTACGACAAAGCCGGTCTGGACGATCTGGTTCGCGGCCTGCATCAGGCTGGAGCCGAGATCGTGTCCACCGGCTCGACCGCGAAGCGAATCGCCGCCCTCGGCATCCCGGTCACCCCGGTGGAGCAGCTGACCGGCTTCCCGGAGTGCCTCGACGGCCGGGTCAAGACGCTGCACCCGAAGGTGCATGCCGGGCTGCTGGCCGACCTCCGCCTGGCCGCCCATCAACACCAGCTCGACCAGCTCGGTATCGAGCCGTTTCAGCTGGTGGTGGCCAATCTGTATCCGTTCCGGGACACCGTGATGTCGGGCGCGGCGCCGGAGGAGTGCATCGAGCAGATCGATATCGGTGGCCCGGCCATGGTCCGGGCGGCGGCCAAGAATCACCCGAGCGTGGCGGTCGTCGTCGATCCGGGCCGGTACTCCGAGGTGCTGGACGCCGTCCAGGCCGGGGGTTTCACCCTGAAACAGCGGCAATACCTGGCCGCCGATGCCTTCCGGCACACGGCCGGCTACGACGTGGCTGTGGCCTCTTACCTGGGCAGTGTGGTGGCTCCGCCGCAGGACGGCAGTAACTTCCCGGCCTGGGCCGGGGCGACCTGGGATCGCGCCGCGGTTCTGCGCTACGGCGAGAACCCGCACCAGAGGGCGGCGCTGTACACCCATTGGCGCCCCGGGCTGGCCCATGCCGAGCAGCTCAACGGCAAGGAGATGTCGTACAACAACTACGTCGACACCGACGCCGCCTGGCGGGCGGCGCACGATCATCGGCAGCCCGCCGTCGCGATCATCAAGCACAACAACCCGTGCGGGATCGCCCTGGGCGCCGGTCCAGATCCGATCGCCGATGCCCACCTGAAAGCGCACGCCTGCGACCCAGTTTCGGCCTACGGAGGAGTGATCGCCAGCAACGGGACGGTCACCCAGGCGGTGGCCGAGAACCTGTCCGGCATCTTCACCGAGGTGATCGCCGCCCCCGGCTACGAGCCGGCCGCGCTGGAGCTGCTGCGGCAGAAGAAGAACATCCGGGTGCTGAGGGTGGCGGGCGGGCCGAACGCCGAGCCGATCGAGTTCCGGCCGATCAGCGGTGGCCTGCTGATGCAGGAGATCGACCAGGCGGACGCGGTGACTGGCGATGGCGGTGACGACGCCGCCCGCTGGACCCTGGTCGCGGGCGATGCCGCGGACGACGCGACGCTGGCCGATCTGCAGTTCGCCTGGCGGGCGGTGCGCGCGGTGAAGTCCAACGCCATCCTGCTGGCGCGCGGCGGAGCCAGTGTCGGCATCGGGATGGGCCAGGTGAACCGGGTCGACTCGTGCCGGCTGGCGGTCGAGCGGGCCAATGCGGCCCCCGCGGGCGGAGCCGGGCGGGCCAAGGGGGCGGTTGCGGCGTCCGACGCCTTCTTCCCGTTCGCCGACGGGCTGCTCGCGGCGGTCGAGGCTGGT
>CAXUFS010000084.1:0-10766 GCA_964250315.1 uncultured Kineosporia sp.
CCGGGCTACACCGAGCCGGGCTACACCGAGCCGGGCTACACCGAGCCGGGCTACACCGAGCCGGGCTACAGCCAGCCGCGGGGCACCGAAACCGGCTATCCGGGTTCGGAGTATCCGGACCAGGCCAGCACGTCGCTGACCGAGCCGGATCCAGCCCTCGAGGAGCGCAACCAGTCCGGAGGCCGGCCGTGAGTTCCTCACCCGAGACCACGTCGCCCGAACCAGGCCTGGGCTCTGTCGGCGAATTGCTGGGAGACATCACCCGCGATCTCTCCACCCTGATGCGCCAGGAAGTGGAGCTGGCCAAGGCTGAGGTCCGCCAGTCCGCCAGCCGGGCCGGCAAGGGCTCGGGCCTGCTCGCCGGGGCGGGGGTGGCGGCCCTGCTGGCCGTCATCTTCCTTTCCGTCGCCGTGTGGTGGGCGCTTGGCAACGGCATCGGGCGCGGCTGGTCGGCCTTGGTCGTGATGCTGATCTGGCTGATCGTCGCCGCCGTGCTGGCAGCGCTCGGCCGCCAGGCCCTCCAGTCCGTCAAAGGACTGCCGCAGACCACCGACACCGTCAAGAAGATCCCTGACGCCGTCAAGGGAAATGAAGGAGCCTAAGGATGAGCAGCGACCCAGAAGAGATTCGGGCTCAGATCGAACAGACCCGCAGCAATCTCAGTTCCGACGTCAACACTCTGGCTGAATCGGTACGGCCCAGCAGTGTGGCCAAGCGCCAGGCAACCAAGGTGCGTGACGCTGCCAGCAGTGTGCGCGAGAAGGTGATGGGAGCCGCGCCCGACTTCGGGTCGGCCAAGGATTCGGCCAGCGGAACTCTGAGCAGTGCCGGTGACTCGATCACCACCGCCGCCAGCGATGCCCGGGAGGCGGTCCAAGGCGCACCAGACGCCGCCCTGGCCAAGACCCGGGGGAACCCGCTGGCGGCTGGGCTGATTGCCTTCGGTGTGGGCTGGCTGGCCGCGTCCCTGGTGCCGGCCACCCGGCAGGAGCAGGCGCTGGCGCAGAAGACCAAGGACAACGCGTCGGCCATCACCGGGCCGCTGAGCGACGTGGCGAAGGAGGTTGGCGAGCACCTCAAGGAGCCAGCCCAGGAAGCGGTCGAGTCGGTCAAGTCCACCGCCACGGACGCGGCCGAGACCGTGAAGGCCGAGGGGCAGTCGGCGGTCCAGGACGTCAAGGATCAGGGCGCCCAATCGGCCCAGACGGTCAAAGACTCGCGTCAGTGACGCCCACTCCTGGGCTCCGCCCGCGCGGAACCGCGTTTCGAGCGGCGGCGCCCAGGATCCGGGCATAGCGTTCGTGCTACGGCAACATCGTCGAAACAGGAGGCGACCATGGGACTGGACGACAAGATTGCCAACAAGGCCGAAGAGGTCACGGGTGAGGTGAAGGAGAAGGTCGGCCAGCAGACGGACGACCCGAACCTGGAAGCCGAGGGCCAGACCGATCAGGCCAAGGGCAACCTCAAGCAGGCCGGCGAGAAGGTCAAGGACGCCTTCAGCTGACCTCGCACGGCCGGGCCCTCTTGGCCAGGCTGTACTGGCATGAGCTCAAAGGCCGTGATGAGCGCTTTATACGCTGATCACCGCCTTTCAGCTTCGACGGCCGGGCCAGACCCCACATGGCCAGGACGATGCAGGCGCCCATCACCCAGCCTGCGATCACGTCGCTGACGTAGTGCACCCCCAGCAGCACCCGGTCCAGTCCGGCGGCCAGGGGCAGGATCAGCAGGGCGATCTGCGCGGCCCGGAGCCGGCGCCGCCTGGCTGGCCGGGCCTGGTCGATCAGGCCCAGCAGCGCGATCGCGCATCCCGCCGCGGTGGCGGAGGTCAGCGCATGCCCGGACGGGAAGGAGAAGCCGCCCGCCAGCTGGATCGGGTCCGGCCAATCGGGCCGGGGGCGGGAGAAGACCTGCTTGAGCAGATCGCTGAGCAACCCGGCCAAGGTGACCGTAGCCAGGAGCCAGATCGCGGCCCCCCGCCAGGTCCTGCTGGCCAGCAGAGCCGCCGCGACCACCAGCACCACCAGCCGGAACGAAGTGGGAGACAGGATCCAGCCGGCGATCCGCGCGATCCGTGGCCAGGGCGGATGCGCCAGCATCCAGACGTGCACGCTGGTCTCGGCCACCCGGTCGATCCGGGGTGGCCTCGATCCGGCCACCCAGGCGGCCAGGAGGAGAAACAGCACGGCACAACCAGCGGCCGCGCACCGGGCCCGGCGGGGCCCGGTCACCCGGGGGCGGTCTCAGCGTCGTCCGGTTGGACCGGTGCGTCCGGCGACCGGTACGACAGCACCGTAGCGATGGTGTCGGCCTCGCTGGCTGGCTTGTCCGGCCGATGGGCCAGCACGCGGGCGAATCGCAGAGCCACCTTGGCGGGGTAGCGCGGTGAGGTCTGGACGCCGTCGAAGGCCACCTCCACCACCAGTTCGGGCGCGACCGTGACCTGCCACCGGCTCTCTCCGATCGCCAGCTCGCGCAGCCGATCGGTCTGCCACCGCAACATGGCGTCGGTCAAGCCCTTGAAGGTCTTGCCCAGCATCACGAAACCGCCGGGCAGGCCGTAGCCGCCGTCCGGATCACGGGCACCCAGATGCAGATTGGACAGCCAGCCAGTTCGCCGCCCGTGCCCCCACTCCGCAGCCAAGACCACCAGATCGAGAGTGATCCTCGGCTTGACCTTGATCCAGCCCGCGCCCCGCCGTCCCATCGAATACGGCGAGTTCAGCGCTTTCACCACCACACCCTCGTGTCCTGCGTGCAGCGCGCTCGCCGCGAACGTGTGCGCCGCAGCCGCCTCACCTGGATCATCCGGGTTGGCCAGCGAGAACCGCGGCACCAGGAGCTGCCTCCCGGACGGCCCCAGGGCGTCGTCCAGGACCTCCCGGCGCTGCTCGGCGGACCGGTCGATCAGGTCACCGCCGTCCAGGTGCAAGATGTCGAAAACCGTTAGCTGAAGGGGAGTCTCGGCTTCAGCGATCTCGACATCGCGGCGGGCGGTCCGGGCCGAGGTGACCTGGAAGGGGGCCGGTCGGCCCGCATCCGTCGTCGCCAGCACTTCGCCGTCCAGTATCGAGGCCCGTACGGGCAGTGCCCGCACCGCCGCGGTCACCTCAGGCAGCCGGGCGGTGATGTCGTCCAGGGTCCGGGTGAAGACCCGGACGTCGTCGCCGTCCCGGTGGACCTGCAGCCGCACCCCGTCCAGCTTCCATTCCACCGCCGCCGGCCCGGTCTTCAGCACGGCCGAACCCAGGTCAGGCGCCGAGGCGGCCAGCATCGGTGCTAGCGCCCGGCCCACGGTGAGTTGGAACCCGGCCAGCGCACCAGCACCGCCTCGCAACGCCGCGGCCGCGACCTCCGGCAGGTGAGCGTGCACGGCCAGCGCCCGGCGGACATCAGCTACCGGCACCCCCGCCGCCTGCGCCACCGCGTCCAGCAGTACCGCCGCCTGCGCTCCCTGGCGCAGCTCGCCCGAGACCAGGCCAGCCAGAAATCGCTGCTCGGGCCGGGTGGCCCGGGTCAGCAGCCCGGACAGGATCTCCTGCCGCTGAGCGGAGCTGCCCGGCCCGCTCAGCATTGCCGCCCGGGCCAGCCTCTCGTCCACGCCGATGACCTCTAGCGACGCTACCGCGGCGGGCGGAGGCATCTCCCGCAAGGAGGCCCAGCCCAGTCCGGTCCGGCGCTGCCGGGTCTGCCCGGACAACCAGGCCGCCACGATGGCCCCTTCGTCCGGGCCGGCCTCTCGCAGCCGCGCGGCCAGCAGTGCCGTCTTGTCCTTGCGGCCCGGCGCGGCCGCGACCGCCTCCGAGGTGGCGGCAATGTCGGCCAGCAGCATCCGCTCAGTGTTTCCTTTCCGGCCGCTGCCCCGCGAGCGGGCCGGCCCTACTGAGGCCGATTGACCTCGGTGACCTGGCCGGCCGAGACCGCCAGACGGCGATTCAGTGGCACAGTCTCCAGTAGCCGCCGGTCGTGGCTCACCAGCAGCACGGTGCCGGGAAAGTCGCCCAGGGCGCGCTCCAGTTCCTCGATGGCCGGTAGGTCCAAGTGGTTGGTCGGCTCGTCCAGCACGAGAAGGTTCACTCCGCGTGCCTGCAGCAGAGCCAGTCCCGCCCGGGTGCGTTCGCCGGGGGAGAGGCTCGATGCCGGGCGCAACACGTGGTAGGACCCCAGGCCGAACTTGGCCAGCAGGGTGCGAACCTCCGGATTGTTCAACTCGGGCACCAGTTCGCCGAAGGTCGTGGCCAGGGTGTTGTTCCCGGTGAACCGGGAGCGAGCCTGATCGATCTCGCCAACGATCACGCCGGGCCCCAGGCGGGCCGATCCGGAAGCTGGCTGGATCCGGCCGAGCAACAACCTCAGCAGGGTGGTCTTGCCGGAGCCATTCGGCCCGGTGATGGCCACCCGGTCGCCCCAGCCGATCTCCAGATCGACCGGCCCGAGCCTGAATTCGTGCCGCCGAACCACTGCGGCCGAAGCAGTGGCTACCACCGCGCCCGCACGCGAGGCGGCCGCGATCTCGAACTGCAGCTGCCATTCCTTGCGCGGTTCATCGACCGCCTCCAGCCGCTCGATCATCCGATCGGTCTGGGCCGCCTTGGCGGCCTGCTTCTCCGAGGTCTCCGCGCGAAAGTTCTTTCCGAACTTGTCCGCATCGGTGGACTTGCGCCGGGCGTTGCGGACGCCCTTCTCCATCCAGGCGCGCTGGGTGCGGCCGCGGGCCTGCAGATGGTCCAAAGCGCCGGCGTACTCCTCGTAGGCCTGGCGGGCGTGCCGTCGGGCCACCTCGCGCTCAGTCAAATACGCCGTGTAGCCGCCGCCGAAGACGCTCACCTGTTGCTGGGCCAGGTCCAGTTCAACCACGGAGGTCACTGTGCGGGCCAGGAACTCCCGATCATGACTGACCAGGACGACGCCTGCCCGCAGGCCCAGAACGAAGTCTTCGAGCTGCGCCAGGCCGTCCAGGTCCAGGTCGTTGGTGGGCTCGTCGAGCAGGAAGATGTCATAGCGGCTCAGCAGCAGTGATGCCAGCCCGGCCCGGGCGGCCTGGCCACCCGAGAGGGTGGTCATCTCCGCCGTCAGGCCGGCACCGCTGCTGAGCAGCCTGAGGCGAGCGCTGATCTGCTCGCCGCGCTCCTCCAGGTCGGCTGCGCCCAGGGCGAGCCAGCGATCGAGGGCGGCCGAATACGCGTCATCGGCACCGGGTCTGCTCCGGGTCAGGGCTTCGGTCGCCTCGTCCAGTTCACGCTGGGCCTGGCTCACCCCGGTCCGCCGGGCCAGGAACTGGCTCACCGTCTCCTCCGGACGGCGGTCGGGCTCCTGCGGGAGATAGCCAATGGCCGCGCCGGGCGGATTAGCCAGAACGGTTCCGCGGTCAGGCGTTTCCAGCCCGGCCAGCACCTTCAGCAGGGTCGACTTGCCAGCCCCGTTGGCGCCGACCAGGCCGATCACGTCGCCCGGTGCCACGATCAGATCCAGATCCGAGAACAGGGTTCGATCTGCGTGAGCGGCGGACACGTCCCGGGCCGTCAGGGTTGCGCTCACCCGGGCGACCCTACGCGTTCAGCTCAGTGCGAGGTGCTGACCCGGCGTCCCTTCTCCTGGCCGATGGCCCCCAGCAGTTCACCGAACCAGGCCAGATCTGTGTCGAAGGGCTTGCCTCCCTTGATCCGGGGAAACTCGATCGCCCGCAACCGGCCGCCCTGCTCCTCGTCGTGGCCGATCAGCCCGCTCTCCCCGCGCAGGGCACATTCGACGGCCAGGTCGGTGCAGCTCTTGATCAGCCGCAGGTCGTCGACGCCGGCGGCGGCGGACCGGGCGAAGTAGCCGCTCTTGGCCACCAGTGTCTTCTCCGCCTCGACCAGGCCGGAGAACTGGTCCGCGAACCACTGGCCGGGGTTGATCGTGTCCAGCTTGACGTGACCGAACGCGTCCCGGACCGGCTCCTCCCCGCGTGAGCGCATCTCCTCGATGATCGTGTCCACTCCGGCCCCTTCGGACAGGAAGATATTCACGCAGCCGGCCTCGTCCATCACCCGCTTGAGCCGGTCCGCCTCGGCCTTGATGTCGAAGTCCAGTTCCGGGATGAACACAGCGTGCACGTCCCACTGCCGCAACTCGTGGCCGAAGCCGATGTACTCCCTCGTGGTGGCCCACTCCCGGTAACGAGCCGCGGTGGCCGCGGTCAGCCAGCCACAGTTGCGGCCCATCACCTCGTGGATGATCAGCATTCGCAGGTTGGCCGAGTGTTCGGCGATGATGTTCTGGGCGAAGATCGATCCCTGCTCGGCCGCGGTCCAGGCACCGAGGCTCTGCCGGATCGGGATGACGTCGTTGTCGATCGTCTTGGGCAGGCCGACCACGGTCAGCTCGTAACCATTGTCGTGCAGATAGGCGGCCAGGTCGGCGGCGGTGGTGTTGGTGTCGTCCCCGCCGATGGTGTGCAGGACGTCGATCCCGTCGCTGCTCAGGCGCTGCGCCGCGACCTGTAACGGGTCCTGGCCCTCTTGGACCAGGCCGCGCTTCACGCAGTCGGCCTGGTTGGTCAGCTTGACCCGGCTGTTCCCGATCGGGCTGCCTCCGAACCGGTGCAGCACATGGGCATTGCCCCGGATCTCCGGCGTGACGGAGTAGAAGTCGCCGGCCAGCAACCCGGCGTAACCGTTGCGGTAGCCGATGATCTCGACGTCGGGAGCGATCTCGGTGTACCGCTCGATCAACCCGCCGACCGCGGAGGACAGGCAGGGGGCCAGGCCCCCGGCGGTGAGCAGTGCAACCCGGCGAACGGTCATGGTCGGACAGCTCCCTGCGAGTGGACTCCGTTGCCGAGCAGCCTAGTCTCATCGCACATGGACATCCTCGAACCCTTCACGCCCGCCGCCACCCGCTATGACTCGATGCCCTATCGGCGGACCGGCCGCAGCGGCCTGAAATTGCCATCGATCTCGCTGGGGCTGTGGCACAACTTCGGGGACGACGCCCCAGTGGCCAAGCAGCGGGCCATTCTGCGCCGGGCCTTCGATCTGGGCGTCACTCACTTCGATCTGGCCAATAACTACGGGCCGCCGTACGGCAGCGCGGAGACGAACTTCGGTGGCATCTTCGCCCAGGACTTCGCCCGTCACCGGGACGAGCTGGTGATTTCGACCAAGGCCGGATACGACATGTGGCCTGGCCCCTACGGCGAATGGGGTTCGCGCAAGTATCTGCTGGCCAGCCTGGACCAGAGCCTGAAGCGGATGGGACTGGACTACGTCGACATCTTCTACAGCCACCGCTTCGACCCGCAGACGCCGTTGGAGGAGACCATGGGCGCGCTGGACACCGCGGTCCGCTCGGGCCGGGCGCTGTACGCGGGCATCTCGTCCTATTCGCCGGAGCGGACCCGGGAGGCGATCTCCATCCTCGACCGGCTGGGTACCCCGCTGCTGATCCACCAGCCCAGCTACTCGATGCTGAACCGCTGGATCGAGGCCGAGCTGCTGGATGTGCTGGAGCAGAACGGGGTGGGCTGCATCGCCTTCTCGCCGCTGGCCCAGGGCATGTTGACCGGCCGCTATCTGAACGGCATACCGGAGGATTCCCGGGCCGCGCAGGGCAAGTCGCTGGACCCGGCCATGCTGGACCAGAACCAGGACCGGATCCAGGCGCTGAACCGGATCGCCGAGAGCCGGGGCCAGAGCCTGGCCCAGCTCGCGCTGGCCTGGGCGCTGCGGGACGAGCGGATGACGTCGGTGCTGATCGGCGCCAGCAGCGTCCAGCAGCTGGAGAACAGCGTGGGCGCGTTGAACGGTCCGCCGATGACCGATGCCGAACTGGCCGAGATCGACCGCCATGCGGTGGAGGGGGACATCAATCTGTGGGCCCGCTCCAACCAAGCCTGATCCGTTCTGCTGCTGGCGAGCGCCGGTCAACGAGGACCAGCGAGGCCGGACTGGTAGGCGATCATCACCAGCTGGGCCCGGTCGCGGACATCGAGCTTGGTCAGAAGATGGCTGACGTGGGTCTTCACCGTCGAGTAGCCGACATGCATCTCGGCTGCGATCTCGGCGTTGGACAGTCCCCGGGCCACCGCCCTGAGGGTGTCCGACTCCCGCTGGGTCAGTTCGGGCAGTTTCAGTGTCCGAGCCGATACTGACTGTGTGGCAGGGCTTTTAGCGGGCAACACATAGCGCTCGATCAACCGGCGGGTGAGAGCCGGTGCCAGCAGGGCGTCCCCAGCGGCGACGGTCTTGACCGCACCGATCAGCTCCTCGGGGGCGGTGTCCTTGAGCAGGAAGCCGCTCGCCCCAGCCAGCAGCGCCTGATAGACATGCTCGTCGGTGCCGAACGTGGTCAGCATCAGAACCCGGACGCCGGTGGTGTGCGGGCTCGAGGTCAGGTGCCGCGTGGCCTCGATGCCGTCCATCTCGGGCATCTGGATATCCATCAGAACCACGTCGGGTCGCACGTCGCGGCTGCGGGCCAGAGCCTGTACGCCGTCCGGCACCTCGGCGATCACCTCGATATCCGGATCCGAGGCCAGAATCAGAGCGAAGCCGTGCCGGACCAGCGCCTGATCGTCGGCCACCAGCACCCTGATCCTGTTGGTCACGTCGTGCCACTCGTGCCACTCGTGCCACTCAGCGGCAACCGCGCATGCACCCGATACCCCCCGGCCGCCAGCGGGCCGGCCTCCACGTCCCCACCGTAGATGGCCACCCGCTCCCGCATTCCGGCCAAGCCCTGCCCCAGCCGATCCCCGGAAACGCTGGCGGGGCAACCGATTCCGTTGTCCCGCACTTCGATGTCCAGGACGCCGCCGGACTCAACGATCCGGACCCAGGCCACCGATGCCTGCGCATGCTTCAGGCAGTTGGTCAGGCTCTCCTGCACGATCCGATAGATGGCCAGCTGGATTCCGCCTCGTCCACCGCTGGCCGGCCGGCCGGGATCGCTCTGGTGGCCCAATTGCAGCTGAACGTCGAGCCCGGCCGAGCGGACCCGCTCAGCCAGCCCAGCCAGGTCTGAAAGGGTTGCTGGCGTAGCGCACTCCGGCTCAGCGTCATCGTCTCTGCGGAGTACGCCGACCAGGTCGCGCAGTTCGGCCAGGGACGTCCGGCCGGTGACGGCGATCTGCTCGATGGCTCGCAGCGATTCGCCCGGATCGGTGTTCAGCAGCCGCTGGGCCACGCCGGCCTGGACCACCATCACGCTGAACGCGTGCCCGAGCACGTCGTGCAGTTCCCGGCTGATCCGCAACCGCTCCCGCACCGCGGCCAGGTCGGCGCGCTGTCGTTCGAGGGTCAGTTGCAGCTGTGCAGCGGCGGCTTGACTTTCCGCGTGCTCCCGCCGATCCCGGGTACTGGTCCCGATCACCCAGCAGCCCAGCAGCGCGGCGGTGTTGGCGATAACCCCCTCGATTCCCAGGTCGATCGGCCGCAACGCCAGCACCAGAGCGGAGCCAGCGATCACCACCAGGACTGCCCGCCGGGCATTACGCCGCGAATCCCAGGCGACAGCGGTGTAGAAACCGATGATGGTGCCCACGGGTGCCGCACCGACCGAGTACGTTCCGGCGATCAGGGCGAAGATCCCCGGGAAACAGGCGATCAGCACGGCCAGCGGCGCTCGCCGGCGCAGCGCCAGCGGAGCGATGGCAGCGATGCTGAACAGCACTGAGAACACGTCCGGACGCCGGTTGGCCGGGACTGCATCGAGTGAGGACACCTCGATGGCCACCACGATCGCCGTGCTGATGACGGCCAGCGCGACGTCCCACACCATCTGCCGCGTGCTCAGGGTGGCCGGCTGCACGCGATCACTGTAGGCCGGGGGATCGGAGCTTTTCCTCCGTCTGCAGATGGAGACGGGGCCTCGTCCTCGGGCTGGGGTACCGGTTGCGATCTGCTCTGGCGGCTGACGACGACCGGCCGCCAAAAATCCATTCTGGAGCCATGACTCAGCACATCATTGAACCCATCGTCCAGTCCGGTCCGCGCCCAGCCAGTCACACCGGTGTTCGCGGCCTGGTCCAGCGTCACCCGCTGGCCTGGTTCTTCGTCCTCTCCTGCGCTCTGTCCTGGTGGCCCGCCGTGCTCTACGCCGTCCACCTCTCACCGCAGCCGATCGCCGGATTCGGCCCATTCCTGGCCGCGATCACCGTCCTCGGCCTGACCCAGGGTCGCGACGGGATCAGGCAGCTGCTGCGCCGGATGGTGCAGTGGCGGGTGCCGCCGCGGGCCTATCTGTTCGCCATCGGTACGCCATTGCTGGTGTCTGGCACCGCCATCGTGGCCAACGCCGGACTGGGCGCTACCGTCGATTCAGCCAAAGTCGGCCTGTGGACCCAGATTCCACTCAGCCTTGGGCTCATCCTCCTGATTCCGGGGCTGGGCGGCGCCTGGGAGGAGCCGGGTTTCCGCGGTTTCGCGCTCGCCCGGCTGGAGAGCCGCTTCGGCAGAATCACCGCACCACTTCTGCTCGGCGCGTTCTGGGTGGCCTGGCACCTGCCGCTGTTCGTCACCGGGCAGATCCTGCTGCCAGATGTGTTGGTGGTGCTGGCCGCCAGCGTGGTGATCGCCGCGGTGCTGCACGCCGGGCGGGAGAGCGTGCTGATCGCGATGCTGCTGCACGCCAGCAACAACGCGGTCGGCGGCTCCTACGCCAGCCAGCTGTTCCACGGCGCTGACGCCGTCCGGCTCGGCCTGCTGACCGCAGCGGGCTGGTGGATGATCGCGGCCCTGATCCTGATCCGCCAGCGCTCCATCGGCTTTGATCAGTGACTGGTC
>CAXUFS010000085.1:0-4087 GCA_964250315.1 uncultured Kineosporia sp.
ACGCGTAGGTGGTGATCGGCTCGGCGGCGACCGAGGCATCCGGGAACTTCACGGTGCGGCCGATGACGGTGTGGAAGACCCGGTCGCCGAACGCCTCGACCACGCGGGAGACGACCTCACGGGAGTGCAGCGTGCGCGGGTCGTACATGGTGGCCAGGATGCCGTCGACCTCCAGCCCTGGGTTGAGCCGATCCTTCACCTTCTCGATCGTCTCGACCAGGAGGGCCACCCCGCGCAGGGCGAAGAACTCGCACTCAAGCGGAATGATCACGCCGTGCGCGGCGGTCAGCGCGTTCACCGTGAGCAGCCCGAGCGAGGGCTGGCAATCGATCAGGATCACGTCGTAGTGATCCAGCACCGGCCGCAGCGCCCGGGACAGCACCATCTCCCGCGCCACCTCACCGACCAGCTGCACCTCGGCGGCGGAAAGATCGATGTTGGCCGGCAGCAGATCGAGATTCGGGACGCCGGTGTGACAGACGACGTCGGCCAGCACTGCTCCCCGGTCCATCAGCACGTTGTAGACGGTGCGATCCAGTTCGTGGGGGTTGACGCCCAGCCCGACCGAGAGCGCTCCCTGCGGGTCGAAGTCGACCAGCAGCACCCGGCGCCCGTACTCCGCCAGGGCCGCCCCAAGGTTGATCGTCGAGGTGGTCTTGCCCACTCCGCCCTTCTGGTTGCACATCGCGATAATCCGGGCCGGGCCGTGAGTGGCCAGCTTGGCGGGTTCGGGGAATGACGGCATCGGACGACCGGTGGGACCCTCACCGGAAAGCTCCAGCAGCGCGGGCTCGTCGCGTTCGGGCGTCTCGATCGTGGTGTCGATGGTGAGGTCCACCGCGGTGTCGGTGTTGTTGGTCACGCCGTCTCCTCGCTGGCCGTCGCCCGGCCCGTGTGCCGGGCCTGCTTCCCAGGACAGGTGCCCTCTGGTCAGGATCAGGGCAGACCTGAGACCAGCTTCCATCTTCGCGCGATAGCGGGCCGGACCCTGCGAGGTTAGTCGGCGCGTCGCACCACACTCAAGCCAACTGCCAAGTCGGCCGCTGCGGCCCGGCACTTTGCGTGTCCTGACCGGCGGTCCAGAGCAGTGCCGCGACAGATGATCGCGGCGTCAGGCATGCAGAGCGCGAGGATGCGCGGCGGCGTAGACCTCGCGCAGAGTGTCGGCCGTAACCCGGGTATAGATCTGAGTGGTGCTCACGGACGCGTGACCGAGCAGTTCCTGAACCACCCGGACGTCGGCGCCGCCCTCCAGCAGGTGAGTGGCGAACGAATGCCGCAGGGTGTGCGGCGACACCCTGGTCGCCAGTCCGGCCCGCTGGGCCGCGGCCGCCAGCACCGCCCAAGCGCTCTGCCGGGACAGCGAGCCGCCCCGGGCGTTCAGGAACAGCACCGGACTGCCCTGCCCCCGCGCGGCCAGCATCGGCCGGGCCCGGACCAGGTACGCGTTCACCGCCGCCACCGCGTACCGGCCCACCGGCACGATCCGTTCCTTGGAGCCCTTGCCCCGCAGCCGGACCAGGCCGTCGCGCAGGTCCAGATCGTCCACCACCAGCCCGGCCGCCTCGCTGATCCGGGCGCCACTGCCGTAGAGCAACTCCAGCAGCGCCCGATTCCGCAGCCCGGCCGGAGTGTCTGATGGCCCGGCGGCACCCAGCACTCGTTCCACATCCGGCACGCTCAGCGCCTTCGGCAACCGCCGCGGGGCAGCCGGGGGCTGCACCTGATCGGCGGGGTCCAGCGCGGTGGTGCCCTCCAGCAACAGGAACCGGTGGAAGCCCCGGACGGCCACCACCGCCCGGGCCGCGGAACTCGCGCTCAACGGCGCCAGCCCGTCGTCCCCGGTACGGATCGAGGCCAGGAACCCGGTCACCTCCCGCTCACGGACATGGGCCGGGTCATCGATTCCCTGCGTCTCGACATAACCGCGGTAGCGGCCCAGATCCCGGCGGTAGGCCTGCAGGGTGTTGGCCGACAGGCCGCGCTCGACCGCCAGGTGGTCCAGGTAGCCGGCCACGGCGGCGCCAATTGCGGTCATGGTGGGCGAGCCGCTCACGCCAGCAGCTAGGCCAGCACGTCCGCCAGCGGGGTAGCCGGCAGGTCATGGGCCTGCGCGACCGGCTCATTGATGACCGCGCCGTTGTAGGTATTCAGGCCCTTGGCCAGGGCCGGATCCGCGCGCAGGGCATCAAGCCAGCCCCGGCTGGCCAGTTCGAGCATGTACGGCAGGGTCACGTTGGTCAGCGCATAGGTGCTGGTGTGCGGGACCGCGCCGGGCATGTTGGCCACGCAGTAGAACACCGAGTCATGCACCGGATATGTGGGGTCGGCGTGCGTGGTGGGCCGGGAGTCCTCGAAGCAGCCGCCCTGATCGATCGCGATGTCGACCAGAACGCTGCCCTTCTTCATCCGGCTCACCTGCTCGTTGGTGATCAGCTTGGGTGCCTTGGCCCCCGGCACCAGCACGGCGCCGATGATCAGGTCGGCGTCGGCGACGGCCCGCTCGATCTCGAAGGCATTGGAAGCCACCGTCTGGACGTGCCCCTGGTAGATCTGGTCCATCAGCCGGAGCCGCTCGATGTTGCGGTCCAGCAGGATCACCTCGGCCTGCATGCCCAGGGCGATCGCGGCCGCGTTGGTCCCGGCCACACCGGCCCCGATGATCACCACTTTGGCCGCCCACACCCCGGAGACGCCGCCCATCAGCACGCCTCGCCCGCCCTGCGCCCGCATCAGCGTGTGGGCACCGACCTGTGGGGCCAGCCGTCCGGCCACTTCGCTCATCGGCGCCAGCAGCGGCAGCGAACGATCCGGCAGTTCCACCGTCTCGTAGGCGATCGCAGTGACGTTCCGCTTGATCAGTTCTTCGGTGAGCGCCCGATCCGCAGCCAGGTGCAAGTAGGTGAAGAGGGTCTGCCCGGGGCGCATCCGGTGGTATTCCGGCTCGATCGGCTCCTTCACCTTGAGGATCAGATCGCCGGCCGCCCAGACGTCGTCCGGCTCGGGCAGGATCTTCGCCCCGGCCGCGATGTAGTCCTCGTCCGGGATGGACGAACCGGCCCCGGCGTCATGCTCGATCACAACCTCGTGGCCAGTGCGCACCAGCTCATGCACCCCGGCCGGAGTGATCGCCACCCGGAACTCGTTGTTCTTGACCTCACGCGGAACGCCGACCTTCACCGCACGTCCTCCTCACGATCCGGCCGGCAACCGGCCGCGATACGGCTGAGCTTAGGACAGCGCACCGGCACACAGCTGCGCCGACCTGCCATCCGGGACGGCCTGTGCTGGGATCATGTTCATGACGGCAGGATGGCGGTTGTACGCGAGAAATCCGGGACGAGCCCTGCTGCAGGCGGTGGCCGACTTCGCGGTGATCAGCTGGCTGGTGATCTGCTATCTCGTCGGCCGGGTGGTGTTCAAGGCACTGACGGCGGTGGCCGAGGTGGGCACCCGGGTGCAGAACGGCGCCGATGGGCTCTCCAGCAACCTCGGCTCGGCCGGATCGAAGGTGGACGGCGTGCCGCTGATCGGAAATCAGCTCAAGGCGCCGCTCAGTGCGGCCGGATCGGCGGCGCATCAGCTCGCTGAGGCCGGCCAGGGCCTGAACGACAAGGTGAGCACGCTGGCGATCGTGCTCTCGCTGGCGGTGGCGATCCCGCCCGCACTGATGATCGGAGTGCCCTGGTTGCTGCTCCGGCTCAGGTTCATCCGGCGAGCGGGAACGACGGCGAGCCTGGCTGGAACGCCGGGCGGTGAGCGGCTGCTGGCCCTGCGCGCACTGGCCGGACGACCGCTGCCGAAGATCACGGCGGCGGTGCCCGGCCTGGACCCGGTCGAGGCGGGGCGGCTGGACGACCCGGTCGCCGTCCGGCGGCTGGCCGCCCTCGAGCTGCGCGGGGCCGGGTTACCGGTGCCCAAGACCTGGCGGGCGCCGTCCGTCACACCTGATTGACGCTTTACCGGCCATGCTGTTCCGCGGGGCGTTTCCCGCAGTCATGTGACATTCCCGAAAAGTCTGGCCTTTAGCCTCGGCTCACGAGCCCATCTGAGGAGGCTGGATGTCCGTAATCGGCCAGGCGCACCC
>CAXUFS010000085.1:4097-10684 GCA_964250315.1 uncultured Kineosporia sp.
GACCGCTGCTGCCCGTGACGAAACCGCTAAGCTGCAACGGCATTTCGGCCGCTTCGACATCCTGTTCTTCCTGATCTGCACCATCGTCGGGGTTGACACCATCGCGTCGGTGGCCTCGTCCGGCGGCGAGGCCTTCACCTGGATGATGATCTTCGCGGTGGTCTTCTTCGTCCCTCAGGCGCTGCTGTTCGCCGAGCTCGGATCGGCGTTCCCGCAGGAAGGCGGCCCCTACCTGTGGACCCGGCTGGCGTTCGGGCACCTGGCCGGAGCGATCAACAACGTCCTGTATTGGATCACCAACCCGGTCTGGCTCGGCGGCACGCTGGCGATCTCGGCGGTGACGGCGATCGAAGTGTTCTTCAATCACGGCAACACCCTGCCCACGCCAGTGTTCTTCATCGTCACTCTGGCCTTCATCTGGCTCAGCGTGCTGTCCGCCGTGCTGTCGTTCCGGGCGGGCAAGTGGCTACCCACGGCCGGGGCCTTCGCCCGGTTCCTGCTACTGGGCTTCTTCAGCATCTCGGTGATCTTCTTCGCGGCCAAGCACGGCGTGCACGGCCTGTCCGGCGGCGACTTCGTACCCACCTCAGCCGGATTCGCGGGCCTGGTCGCGGTGCTGCTGTTCAACTACGTCGGCTTCGAACTGCCCAGCAGCGCTGGCGAAGAGATGACCGACCCGCAGAAGGACGTCCCGTTCGCGATCGCCCGCAGCAGCATCGGAGCGTTCCTGCTGTACGCCATCCCGGTGCTGGGCATCCTGCTGGTGCTGCCGGCCGACCAGGTGACCAGCTTCGGCGGATTCGTGGACGCGATCCAGCGGGTCTTCACCGTGTACGGCGGCAGCGTGGCCGGCGACGGCACACCAACCCTGACCGGAGCCGGGCTGATACTGGGTGATCTGTCGGCGATCCTCTTCATCGTCTGCCTGCTCACCTCCGGGGTGACCTGGATCATGGGCTCGGACCGGGCGCTGGCCGTGTCGGGCTACGACGGCGCGGCGCCCCGGGCGCTGGGTGTGATCAGCGAAAATATGGGACCCCGGTCCGGGTCAACTTCTTGTCCGGGGTGGTGTCGACCATCGTGCTGGTGCTGGCCCACCAGATCACCCAGGGCGACGCGGCCAAGTTCTTCGGCGCGGTGCTCGGGGTGACGATCAGCACCACGCTGGTCAGCTATCTGCTGATCTTTCCAGCGTTGTGGCGGTTGCGGGCCACCCATCCAGACACCCCCCGGCCGTTCCGGATGCCCGCCTACCGCGCGCTGACCACCATGCTGATGGTGCTGCTGGGCGTCACCGTGGCCGAGATCATGGCGCCCGGCGCGGGGATCTCCTGGTTCGGTTCCGGCTATGCGCCCGACGGCTGGGCCCGGTCCGAACGCTGGACCTATCTGCTCACCCAGCTGGTGCCAGTGCTGATCTTCATGCTGATCGGTCTGGCCTTCTACCTGAGCGGTGCGCCGACCCGGCGCACCCTGGCTACCCTGGATGCCGAAGTAGCATCCCTTGATGCTGATCAGGAAAGCCACCGCTGAGGACTGGCCGGGGATCTTCCCGATCTTCGCCGCGGTGGTGGCCGCAGGCGACAGCTACGCCTACAGCGACGACCTGAGCAGCGACCAGGCCCGGCACCTGTGGATGGAAACCTCGCCCGGTCACTGCGTCGTCGCGGTGCACGGCGATCGGCCCGGGCGCCTGCTCGGCACCGCC
Organism: uncultured Kineosporia sp.; assembly: GCA_964250315.1. Lineage (GTDB taxonomy): Bacteria > Actinomycetota > Actinomycetes > Actinomycetales > Kineosporiaceae > CAXUFS01. The sequence goes on from CAXUFS010000085.1 coordinate 5,806, forward strand.
AAGATGGGGCCGAACCGGCCCGGCCGGGGAGCGCACGTGTCGACCGCCAGCTTCATGGTCAACCCCGCATACCGGCGGACCGGCACTGGACGGGCGCTGGGGCACTACGCGCTGAACTGGGCCCGGCAGGCCGGTTACCGGAGCATGCAGTTCAACGCCGTGGTCGAGACCAACACCGCTGCCGTCCGGCTCTGGCGGGAACTGGGCTTCGAGATCATCGGAACCGTGCCGGAAGCGTTCCAGCACAGAGACTTCGGATTGGTCGGCCTGCACGTGATGTACCAGCGGCTCTGATCGTGACTGCCGCCGGGCCTAATTCGCTGGCCCAGCCGGCCCAACCTGGGCCACGCTGGAAGCATGATCTCGGCGTCTGGGGTCCGGATCGGCTGGGCCGATCTGCCACTGCCCGTGCGGGCCGCCATCGAGCAGATTCTCGGCTCACCCGTCGTCTCCGCCATCTCCCAGCAGGGAGGCTTCTCCCCCGGCACCGCTGACCGGGTGCTCACCGCCTCCGGCGCCCGGGCCTTTGTGAAAGCGGCCAGCCCGCAGCAGAATCCGGAAACGCCGGGGATGCACCGGATGGAGATCGCGGTCAGCCGATCGCTGCCGCCCGGGCCGGTCCCTGGCTTCGTCGGCTCATACGACGATGGAACCTGGGTGGCGCTGGTACTGGCCGACATCGACGGCCGGCATCCCGAAACACCATGGCGTCGCGACGAACTCGACCTGGTCTTCGGCGCACTGGCCGAGATCGCCCGTACGATGCCACCCCCACCTGGATTACCGGACGCCGCAGCCGCCTTCGCCGGCATCTTCGGGCGCTGGCAACGACTGATCGATGACCCGGATCCGCAGCTGGGGCAGCGCGCGCCCTGGGCGGAGCAACAGCTGGACCGGCTTCGCGACGGCGACGCCCTCGCGCTGGCCTTGATCGAAGGAAACAGCCTGGTGCATCAGGATATCCGGGCCGACAACCTGTTGATCACGGACGGCGGGGCGGTGGTGGTCGACTGGCCGTACGCCTCCCGTGGTGCCCCCTGGGTGGACCCGGTCCTGCTACTGATCAACGTCCTGCTGTACGGCGGTCACGACGTCACCCGCCTGCTGTACCGGATCTGCGCGGACTACGGCGTCCCGGTCGCGACCACGGTTCCGGTCCTGACCGCGTGCCTGGGCTACTTCCTGGACAGTGCCCGCCTTCCCCCGCCGGTCGGCCTGCCCACCGTCCGCGCCTTCCAGCAGGCTCAGGCCGACGCTCTGCTGGGCTGGCTTCCTCAGCTGATCGGGCCGCCGTAGGGTTCGGGTATGGACCGGTTCCAGCGCGAGGGCCTGACTTTCGACGTCCGGGACGGCGGGCCGGCGGATGCGGCCCAGACCGTTGTGCTGCTGCATGGCTTTCCGCAGGATGCCAGCTGCTGGCACCGGGTGGAGCCGCTCCTGCACGCCCAGGGTCTGCGAACCCTGGCTCCCGATCAGCGCGGCTATTCACCCGGGGCCAGGGTGACCCGGCGCAGCGCCTACTCGATGACCGAGCTCAGCGCCGACATCATCGCTCTGCTCGACGCGGCTGAACTGGATTCGGCCCATATCGCCGGTCACGACTGGGGCGGCGCAGTGGCCTGGATTCTGGCCAGCAACCATCCGGGCCGGGTGCGCTCAGTGACCACCATCTCCACCCCGCATCCCCGGGCGATGGCCCGCTCGTGGGTGACCAGTACGCAGCTGCTGCGCTCCTGGTACATGCTGGCGTTCCAGCTGCCCCGGCTGCCCGAGCTGGCCATCGAGCGCAGCGATCTGGCCAAAACCCTCGAAAAGAGCGGGCTTTCAGCCCAGAGCGCGCAGCACAGCGCCGACCTGCTGGCGCAGCCGGAGGCGCTGCGCTGCGCCCTGAACTGGTATCGCGGGATGCCTTACACCCTGCGCACCCCCGCTCACCGCACCCGGGTGCCGGCCACGTACGTGTGGGGACAGCACGACGAGTTCCTCGGCCGAGCCGCGGCTCAGCTCACTCAGCGCTACGTGCTGGCCGACTACAGCTTCGTCGAACTGGACGGCGGCCATTGGCTGCCGGAGACGCATCCTGAGCGGATCGCCGCTGCCATCCACGACCGCGCCGCCAGCACCTGATCCGGCTGGTTCCACTCGGTGATCGCCAGCTCGGCCAGGCATCAGCGCTGGGCGTAGTGAGCGGGCCACGGTGAATCGGCCGGGCGGAGGGTGGCCCAGCCCTGGTCCCGCGCTGCGGCGGCAGCCAGAATGCCCACCACCGAGCCGGGATTGGTGATCCGCCCGGCCAGCACGCCGTCCCGCGCCTCATCCAGCGGGATCCAGCGCACCAGCATGTCCGCCTCCTCGCCGGTCCGGGTGTGCCGGTCGGGCTCCGGCACCGAACCGATGTCGCGGGCCAGGAACACCCGGTTGGCCTCGTCGCTGCTGCCCGGCGAATTCAGCCACTCAACCAGCAGATCCCAGCGCCCGGCCCGGACGTCGGTTTCCTCCCCCAGCTCCCGCTGGGCGGCAGTCACAGGCGGCTCAGCGGTAACGTCGAGCAGGCCAGCGGGCAACTCCCACAGGTCCATCCGGACCGGATGACGGTACTGCCGGATCAACAGAACCCGCTCCTGATCATCCAGCGCCAGGATGGTGACCGCCCCCGGGTGATGGATGAACTCGCGGGTCACCGAGCCAGCCGCACCGAGGTCGGCATCCTCGGAAATCACATCCCAGACCAGGCCGTGATAGGCCACCGCCGAGCGGGTCACCGGGCGCGGATTCAGCGCGTCTGCGATCGTCTCGTCCGTCATGCCGGGCTCACCGCACTGACCTCCACCTCGAGCAGCCGTTCCTCGCGCTGCCGGTTCACCGCTGCCTCGATCAGCCCGGCGAACAACGGATGAGCCCGGTTCGGCCGGGACCGGAACTCCGGATGCGCCTGGGTGCCAACGTAGAACGGGTGCACCTCGCGGGGCAGTTCGACGTACTCCACCAGCGACCGGTCCGGCGACATGCCCGAGAACGACAGGCCGGCCTGCTCCAGCTGGGGCAGGTACAGGTTGTTGACCTCGTAGCGGTGCCGGTGGCGTTCGGACACCCGCTGCGCCCCATACAGCTCACGCACCACGCTGCCCTCGGCCAGCAGCGCGGGATAGGAACCCAGCCGCATGGTGCCGCCCAGGTCACCTTCACCAGCCACGATGTGCTGCTGCTCGGCCATGGTGGCGATCACCGGGTACTCGGTGGCCGGGTCGAACTCGGTGCTGCTGGCCCCGGCCAGCCCGGCCATCGTCCGGGCGTACTCAATCACCATGCACTGCAGGCCGAGGCACAGCCCGAGCGCTGGGACCCCATGCTCCCGGGCCCATTTCAGCGCGCCGAGCTTGCCCTCGATGCCCCGGACACCGAAGCCGCCCGGCACGCAGATGGCGTCCAGATCACTCAGCTCCCGCCGGGCCCCCTCAGCCGTCTGGCACAGGTCCGACACCACCCAGCGAATGTCCACCCGGGCGTCGGCGGCGAACCCACCGGCCCGCAGCGCCTCGGTCACCGAGAGATAGGCATCGGGCAGGTCGATGTACTTGCCGACCAGGCCGACCCTGACCGTGTGGACCGGGTGATGCACCCGGCGCAGCAGATCGTTCCAGCCCTCCCAGTCGACGTCCCGGAATGACAGGCCCAGCCGCCGTACCACGAAGGCGTCCAGCCCCTCCGCGTGCAGCACCTTGGGGATGTCGTAGATGGACGGTGAGTCGACCGCGTTGCAGACCGCTTCAGTGTCGACGTCGCAGGTGAGAGCGATCTTGCGCTTCATGTTCTCCGGGATGGGCCGGTCGGACCGGCAGACGATGGCATCGGGCTGGATGCCGATGTTGCGCAGCGCGGCCACCGAGTGCTGGGTCGGCTTGGTTTTCAGCTCCCCGCTCGGCGCCAGGTAAGGGACCAGCGAGACGTGGACGAAGAACACATTGTCCCGGCCGACTTCGCGGCGGACCTGACGGGCGGCCTCCAGGAAGGGCAGCGACTCGATATCGCCGACGGTTCCGCCTATCTCGGTGATGATCACGTCCGGCGGCCCAGCCGATCCGCCCGGCTGCGCCTGAGCCCGCATCCGGGCCTTGATCTCGTCAGTGATGTGGGGAATCACCTGCACGGTGTCACCCAGATACTCGCCCCGCCGCTCCTTGGCGATCACCGATTGGTAGACCTGGCCGGTGGTGACGTTGGCCGACCGGTCGAGTTCGACATCCAGGAAGCGCTCGTAGTGCCCGATGTCCAGGTCGGTCTCGGCGCCGTCCTCGGTGACGAAGACCTCGCCGTGCTGGAACGGATTCATCGTGCCGGGATCGACGTTCAGGTAGGGATCGAGCTTCTGCATCACCACCGTGAGCCCGCGGGCCCGGAGAAGGTGACCAAGGCTCGATGCGGTGAGCCCCTTGCCGAGAGAGGAGGCAACGCCTCCCGTGACGAAGATCTGCTTAGCCTGCTCTGTCATCCACTGCGCCACGGACTTCGAGGCTATCAGTCCCGGCCCGGCAGCATGGGCAGGCACAGGCGCGATCCTCGGTGAATGTCGCCAGATCCAGACCACGACACCGGCGGATTACTCCGGACGGGTGAACTGGCCGTAGATCCCGGTGACCTGGGCCAGCGCGTCGGCGGGCACCGGCAACGATTCTCCCCGGCGCCTCGCCCGCCGCCGCAGGCCGGCTCGCGCCGCCGGGTCTTCGAGCAGGGCAGCGATCGCATCGGCCAGTGCGCCCGGCTGGCCGGGGGGCACCAGGACGGCACCGTCACCGGTCAGAGCCGCCGTGCCACCGGCGTCGGTGGCGATCAGCGCCGCGCCCGCCCGCCGCCCCACCTGAACCACGAGCGCCTGCCCCAC
>CAXUFS010000086.1:0-10678 GCA_964250315.1 uncultured Kineosporia sp.
GGGATGAAGGTAGGCCGGTCTGCTCCAGCCAGCTACTTCGACCGGAACGAGCTGCCCAGCCCCTACCAGGTCGGCGATGGCCGAGCGGGTTTCAGCCGGGCGTAGCCGGAAGTAGTCACGCAAGCAGCGTTCGGACGCGACCCCGAGCGCCTTGGCCGCGATCATCACCAGCCCGCGACGGGCGTCCTGCGGGTCGGGATCCGGCGCCTGGATGATCGCGGCCGGCAGCACCCGGTCAAGCGGGGCGTACCGGCGTTCGAACTGCTGGGTGCGCCCAGCCGAACTGATCCGCCCGGACCAGAACAGAAATTCGAGGGCGCGCTTGGCGTCGCTCCAGTTCCAGCCCCATTCACCGTCGCGCTCGCGCGGCGTCTGATCCTCGATCAGGGCCTCCAGCCCAGCCGCGGTGATCGGCCCGTGCTGGTGGACCACGTCGAGCACCCGCTCGACCAGGTCCGCGCGCTCTCGCGCGATCCGGACCATACCTCCCCACGCCTCGGTCGCGGCCCGCTGCATCCGCCAGCGCAGCAGCCGGTGGGTGGATGGGGAGACGTAGGACGCCTCGTGGGCCCAGTACTCGACCAGCCGGCGCGGAGCGACCGATGACGCCCGGTCGAGTAGGGCGCGCGGATAGGGTCCGAGCCGGCTGAACACGGGCAGGTAGTGACTGCGGGAGAGGACGTTAACGGAGTCGATCTGAAGGATGGCGACGGTGTCGATCACTCGCTGGATGTGCCGGAGAGTGACCGGGCCGGTGGGCCGGCTGACGCCGAATCCCTGAGCCGCCAGGGCAACCCGGCGCGCGCCCGCGGCCGTCAGCCGTTCAGTCGGCCTGATCCCGGCCCGCCTGGACGCGGTGGCGCTCCCGCCGCCCCCGACGCTGGTCGTCCCGCGCGGGCTGACTGTGCTCACGTTGGCGACCCTAGAACAGGGATGCGACAATCTGGCGGCCGGTTGCAGCATGACCGCATGCCTGCGGTCCACCCCGGTCACGGCCCGATCCCCGCGGCTTGGCGGGAGTTGAGTCCAACCAGAGAGGGAGAACATGGGTTTGTTCGATGACGCGAAGCAGAAGCTGTCGGAGTTCACGGAGAAGAACCCGGACAAGGTCGAGAAGATCAGTGACGTCGTGATCGAGAAGACCGGCGACGCCGGCGACAAGGTCACGGGCAGCAAGTACTCGGAGCAGATCGACAGCTTCCAGGAGAAGGCGGACGACGCCGTTGGCGACAACCGTCAGTAAGTCGCGCCGCCTAGCGGCAGAGTGCCCGGACCCGGCACGTACGGACTGACGGGTCCGGGCACCTGCCCCGCGAGCCGGCCCGCGTGGCCACTGAACGCGGGGGATGTGGAAGACGGGCTCTCAGGACGCTGCGTTCGCTTGGCTGGGCACCTGCCCACCGGCCTGACGGACGTGACGGACCTGGCTGGCCTCAGCGGCCTCACCGGTCTGACCAGCGGGCTGATCGGCGCCGGGGTTCAGCCGGATCACGCCGTAGTTCCAGCCACGGCGGCGGTACACCACTGACGGCTTGCCACACGCCGCGTCGATGAAGAGGTAGAAGTCGTGCCCGACGAGTTCCATCTCGTACAGAGCCTGGTCGATGGTCATCGGATGGGCCTCGTGATCCTTGGTCCGGATCACCACCGGGCTGTCGGCCAAGTCCTGCGCTCCATCGGGAAGATCGGCTCGGCTGGGCTGCACCCAATCGGGATCCGCATCCGGCTCTGAGCCATCCAACCGGTCCGATGGCCGCTCCGCGACAGCCAGTCCAGCGACGGTGCCTGGCTGCAGATCGGCCGCTACTTCCGCGCCCGTAGCCAGCGCTTCGGCTGAGCGAACCGAGACCGGCGTCTGGCGCCCGTGGTGGACCTTCTTCCGATCCCTCAATCGGCGAAGCCGTTCGACCAGCCTCGTCGTGGCCAGGTCCAAGGCGGCCATGGCATCTTCAGCGCAGGCCTCGGCCCGGATCACCGGCCCTCTGTCCCTTACGGTGATCTCCACCTTCTCGCAGGTGTGCGATTGTCTGGGATTGCGCTCGTGGGACAATTCGACGTCGATTCGATGAGCGCGAGGAGCGAATTGCGTGACCTTGGTCAGCTTCTCCTCGGCAAACCGCTTGAAGCGGTCGGACACGTCCATCCGCCGGCCGGTAATCACAATGTCCACTGAGGAATCCTCCTAGTGCTGGCTTAGACACCAGCGAGGTCCACGTTCGCCGCCTGGAAACAGTTGTCCGGGCGAAGAATGCCCCGTCTCGCCGATGTGAACCGGTGATGTTGGCATAGGGCGACGCAGGGTTTTCCACCCTCTTCATTTCACGTCGCGGTGCTGGCACCTCCTCTCACCGGCCAGCGGCCCCTGTCCCAGGAGCGGGCCGGACGCTGGACTTCGGAAGGTGCCTTGCATGACGAGAGGCTAGTGCGTTCCGGGCCAGTCAGCACGCCTGGCCGCCTGAAAGTCACGCTCAGGGAGCAGATTCCCACTACCTGTGCACCATGACTGCTCAACACTCGCACCGCTTCATCAACAGACGCACCAGTTGTCACGATGTCGTCGATGACGAGGCACTTCTGACCGTCGAGCCGTACCTGAGATCCCCAGGTGCGCCGCACGGCCAGTGCTCCGGCGAGGTTGCGGCGACGAGCCTTGGCGTCCAGGCCGATCTGATCCCGTACCGGCCGTGCATGCCGCAGGACGCGCACCGCCCGGACCCTGGGCCCTTCCTTGAAGTTCGTCCTGCCTGCCGCCGTCCTCAGGTCTCGAGCCGCCACGTTGGCCAGGTCGTGAACCAGGTCGGCACCCCGCTGCCGCAGCGCGGCCCGGCGAGCCGGCATAGGTACCAGCCAGATCTCTGGCCCAGCCAGGGTGGCGGACGGCATCGCACTGGCTGGGCGGCCGCACCCGGCGTGCGCGACGAGTGGCAGCTCATCATCGCTGTTCAGGCACGCCGTCACCGCGCGGGCCAGAACGCGCCCGAGCGGGCCGGAGAGATCTCGGCGGCCGCGTTGTTTCCAGGACACCACAACTGCAGCGGCCAGCCCGGCGTACGCGCTGCACCCCCAGATCGGGACCGGCCCTGATCGGACCCGGAACGGCCGCCCCGCCACCGACGCCGCACAGGCTCGGCAGAGAGCGACGTCCAAGCGCCCGCATCCGGCACAGCTCACCGGCCAGATCAGCCCGGCCAGCGCGTCGGCCATGATCGTGACCACCCTGATCGTCGTGCTCACGATGGCGTCCATGCCAGCAGCGTGACCGCTGGAACGGCGGTCAGGACCGGCCGGCCCGAATCTGTGGACAAATGCCCTGTCGTGCACCTTGTGGACTACTCGACAGGGCAGGCCCAGCTGATGAGCTGGTTGCCCATCTACCCAGCGAAACTGGCCCAGCGAGCAGTACTGATCCGGCTCCAGGATTGGCCCACCTGGGTCAGGGTTCCAGCCATGGTCCCCACCATCAGGCCGAGTTCACCATTGGCCGCGCTCACCGACAGCGCATCCTTGATCGGCAACGTCGGCTTGATCGTTCCACCGATCTGCACGATCCACGGCTCGATTCCCTCCTTGCTCAGACGATGCCCAAGTACGACGACCTGGTCCTCGTCCACCCAGGACGCGTCGGTGACCGAGCGCAGGTCGGGAACCAATTCGGTCGGCGGGGTCAGCAGCATCGGCTGACCCTCCTGATTCCTGATCACTCCAGCGACGAAAAGGTGCGCCACGCCTTTGATTTCGACCGCGACCAGAGCCCGCGCCCCTTCCCGCGAGATACGCAGGGCGATGACGGACATGCCCTTGAGCCAGGAAGCGGACACCTTGACGGATCCCGGATCGGGCCGGGCGGCCCAAACCCAGCCGCTACCGGCCCGATCGGCCGTCCACACCCAGCCCCACGGGTCGAACGAGGGACCGGTCAGCGTCTTTCCCCGGACCAGGATGGAGGCCTTCGCGCTGGGCAACTGCAGCAGTAACTGGCTCCGGTCGGCGTTCAGGACCGCGTAGGCGCTGCTCTCGGCATTCACGGCCGGCCGGTTCGCGCCGGGGATGGCCAAGCCACCGACGCCGTCGACTTTGGTCAGCGTGCGCCCGGCCAGCCGGGCGATCGCGTTCGCGTTCTTGCCGTCCACCACGACCGGCTCGTCGTCCACCTGGGGATCGGACTGCGGCTGGCCCTGATTGGCGGAGTCGGCGTCCGCGGCGGCCGGATCATTGGCGGCCGATCCGCCGCCGGCATCGGGCGGAATGTCGAGCGGGGTACGGCGAACCGTGACCTGGACGCCATTGATCGCTCCGATCGCCAGAGTTGCCCGGAGCTGACTGAGCAACAGCTGGCGCATTCGAACCGTGGCGCTCTTGACCTGCTCGGTGAGATCGACATTGGCCACCTGATCGGTCACCACCACGGCGGCTACGGCCATTCTGGTGCCGGCCGGTGCTCCCGAGATGACCGCTCCACGCAGATACGCGGATGGTCCATCCAGCAGGGCCCGGACCAGGGCGGTGGGCACCTCCCGGATCCCGGTCCCATCGCGATTGGCTGGCAACCAATGGATGTCGGGAACCAGATACCGGCCAGCCGGGTCCACGAAGTAGACCGGGAACGATCGAAAGGCGACCGCGAAATCGCTGCTGTTGATGAGAATCCCGTCATCCAGGGTCTCGATCTTCCACTCACCCTCGCTGCGGACCAGCCCGAATCGCCGGGTGACGGTCTGAGCCGAGGCGGCCACCGTGTACCGCCCGGCGGCGTCGATCGTCCCGGTGACCGGCGTCTTCACCGTGACAACGACTCGCTCAGCCGCCGGACGGCCCTCTTCAGTGGGAGGCCTGGTGCCTGTTCTGCTGGCGCTGGCCGCGCTTTCGGACGGGGTGACGGTCAGCGAACTCTCGTCCGGGTAGATCCCGACGCTGGCGTCGGGATTCCAGACCAGCCGTTTCGAGGGAGCCAGGAAACTCCGGGCCACCTTGTGATCGTCATTGAAACCGGCGGCGGCATCGGTGAATCCACGCACCACGTCGGCTGGACCCTGTCCAGGGAACGGCCCCTCCAGGATCAGCTGCGGCCCCCCCTCGCGGGAATCGCTGTCAATCGTGGGACCGGGCAGCACTGGCCCCGACCGCGGGATGGCCGTGCATCCGGCCAAGCCGGCGACGGCGATGGCGGCTGCGACCAGGCGAGCCCAGCGCTTCACGCAGACTCACCGAGCCGTTTCCCGGCCACCGGAACACCGCCGCCGGGCCCGTTGTGCGGACCCGCAGGGTCCGGTGGTTTGGAAGGGTCCGCCGTGACATCGGAGGCCCTCAGCATTGTGACCTGACCGGTCAGGCCGCTGGCCGGACCGCGGCCGGGATGGCCAGTGGCCACGCTGAGAGTCTGGTCAACGGTCAGCTGCGGTGGAGGGGCCAGCGGCAGCGGAGATCCCGACAACACCCCGCCGACCTGCCGCGGAATGGTCAGCCGGAACACCGCACCGGCGCCAGGCTCTCCCCAGACCTGCAGCCATCCGCCGTGCAGATGCGAATCCTCCTGCGCGATGGCCAAGCCCAGCCCGGAACCGCCGGTGCTCCGGGCCCGGGCCGGGTCGGCCCGCCAGAACCGGTTGAACACCATGTTCAGCCCTTCGGCGTCGATGCCGACTCCGTGGTCGCGCACCGAAACCGCTACTGCCTGATCCGAAACCCCGACCCGGACCTCGATCGGCCGACCCTCACCGTGCTCGATCGCGTTGCCGACCAGGTTGCGCACCACCCGTTCCACCCGGCGAGGATCGATGGCCGCCGTGCAGGCTTCGCCGGGCAGGTCCAGCAGCATCCGGCTGCCTCGTCGCTCAGCCAGCGGCGCCAGGCCGCCGATCACCCGCTCGACCAGGTCGCGCAGCTCGACGGTGTCGATGTCGAGGGCGGCTGCTCCGGCGTCGAACCGGCTGATCTCCAGCAGGTCGGCCAGAAGTCCTTCGAACCGATCGATCTGCGTCTGCAGCAGTTCGGCGCTGCGAGCCAGCATCGGGTCGAAGTCCTGCCGCCCTTCGTAGATCACCTCGCTGGCCATCCGGATGGTGGTCAGCGGCGTCCGGAGCTCGTGGGAGACGTCGGAGACGAACTGACGCTGGACCCGGGAGAGTTCCTCCAGTTGATGGATCTGCCGCTCGAGGCTAGCGGCCATCCCGTTGAAAGCCCTTCCCAGCCGGGCGATGTCGTCCTGGCCGCGGACTCTCATCCGGCGATCGAAGTTACCCGATGCCAGCTCCTCCGCCGTCCGGGCCGCCTGCCGGACCGGCGTCACCACCTGCCGGGTGACCACGAACGCCACTCCACCGACCAGCAGCACCAAGCCGATTCCGCCGAACACGAAGGTGCGCTGAACCAGGTCCAGGATCTGTTGCTCGCGATCCAGGGGAAAGACGAAATACAACTCGTAGGGCCCCGACAGCGGGATATTGATCACCGACCCGATCGCCAGAGCAGGCTTACCCTTCGGGTCGTCCGTAGTGGGAATCGAAGTCAGCTGCACCTTCTGTTGCGAGCTCTGGTTGATCGCGATCTGCAAGGACTTCGGAATCACTGATGGCGACACCGACGAACTGCCGTGCAGAGCGCTGGGTTCCTTGGACTTCAGCGCCCGGCGCAGCACGGTGCCCCGGCCCTCCGATCCGCCTGGCCCCTCCAGCGTGTTCATCAGATCGTTGACCACTGACTCCTGGGCGCTCGCAGTGCTGTACGGTGCCGCAGCCAGGCTGTCAGTGGCGGTCTTGGTCAGCCGCTGCGCCTCCGCCATCGCCGTCTTCTGACGGCTCTCGATCAGACCGTCTCGGATCCTGATCAGCAGGAAGTCGCCGATGGCCAGCACCACGACCAGCCCGAGCAGCATCGTGGTGGCCACCACCCGCAGCCGCATCGACCGGCTCCACCGCCGCCGGACGAACCGGCCAAGCCGCACCAGCCGGGAGAACACGGCCTGCCGGATCCGGCGGAACATCGGCAGGGCTGGCGCGAGCAGGGTGCCGATGACGGGCAGCTGCCGGACCCGGCGTCTGGCCCGTCGCAAGCGCGCGGCCGAGCTGATCATCAGCTGGTCATCCGGGGCCGGCCTTGTACCCCACACCGCGCACCGTGACCACGATCTCGGGCCGCTCCGGATCTTTCTCGATCTTCGATCGCAGGCGCTGAACATGCACGTTCACCAGACGAGTATCTGCCGCGTGCCGGTATCCCCATACCTGTTCGAGCAGCACCTCCCGGGTGAACACCTGCCATGGCTTGCGGGCCAGCGCCACCAGCAGGTCGAACTCCAGCGGGGTCAACGCGAGCACCTCGCCGCCGCGACGCACGATGTGACCGGCGACGTCGATGTTGATGTCGCCGATGTCCAGCGACTCGGGGGCTGGATCGCTGGTGGTCCGCAGCCGCGCCCGGACCCGGGCCACCAGCTCCTTTGGCTTGAACGGCTTGACCACGTAGTCGTCGGCGCCGGACTCGAGTCCGAGCACGATATCGACGGTGTCGCTCTTGGCCGTCAGCATCACGATCGGGACGCCGGACTCCTGCCGGATCAACCGGCACACCTCGATGCCGTCGCGGCCGGGCAACATCAGATCGAGCAACACCAGGTCAGGCCGCGAGGAGTGGAAAGCGTCCAGCGCACCCAGCCCATCGGCGCAGAAGACGGGGTCGAATCCCTCACCTCGCAGCACGATGCCCAGCATCTCCGACAGCGCATTGTCGTCATCAACGACGAGCACACGACCCCTCATGCATCACATGGTGTCAAATTCCCGGCCGCCGCAGCCAATCTATGTCTTGTCTTTGCCCCACTGGCCCCCGGCCGCTGCGATCAGGCTGTCGCCAGGCCATGCCAGGATGTGACGAAGCAGCCGACCGGGCAGCCGAGGGGGAAGGGAGCAGGTCATCACCCAGCCACCCGAGCCTGGCTGGACCCAGCCGGGGCAGTCCAGTGAGCCTTCCTGGGGGTACCCCGGCGGGGCGAGCAACGGTGGCGCCGGTCAGCCTGGTCAGCCCGTTCAGTCCGGTCAATCCGGTCAGCCCGGCCAGCCCGGTCAGCCCGGCACGTGGGCCTGGGGACCCGGGCCTGGATCACCAACGGGTGCTGACCCGGGCCGGAGGTCCGGGCTGGTGCCACTGCGACCGCTCACCATCGGCGAGATCTATGACGGCGCGATCCGGGCGATCCGGCAGAACCCCCGGACCATGGCGGGTTGCGCCGCTGTCGTGGTCGCGGTGATAAGCCTGCTGACCCTGCTCCCGCAGGCCGCCGCCTTGACCCAGTTGGCGGCCAGCGGTGTGTATGACCCGCAATTCACGAAGGACCCGCAAGCCGCAGATGTCGCGCAGGCACTGAGCAGTGGCAGCTTGGCGGTGGGGGTGGCTCTGCTGGAGTACGTGATGGGCACGGCCTTGGTGTCCAGCCTGCTGGTGATCGCGGTGGACGGTGCGGTCCGGGGCCGGAAGGTCAGCACCGCCGAACTCTTCCAGCGGGGGCGCCGGCGGATCCTCGCGATCATCGGGCTGAGCCTGACCATTCTGATCAGCGCGCCGATCCTGATGGCGATCTGCCTGCTGCCGGGGGTGATCCTGCTGATCACTTCACCGAATACAGCCCTCGGCGCCGGACTGGTGGTGTTCGGGGTGTTCCTGGGCCTGGTGATCGTGGCAACCCTGGTCCTGGCCCGGTGGGCGGTGGCCGCGCCCGTGCTGGTACTCGAGGGCACCAGCATCCGGCGCGCGTTGCGGCGCTCGTCCCGGCTGGTGCACGGCAACGCCTGGCGGGTGTTCGGGATCAGCCTGCTGACGGTGATCATCGTGGCGATCATCCGGCAGATCTTTCTGGTGCCGTTCACCATCGCGGCCGACATCGCCGGGCCGAATGTGGGCACCGGCTCGTTCGGGCAGACCGTGGTGCAACTGCTGATCCTCAACGCGGGCACCATCCTGGCTGGGGCGGTGTTCCTGCCCTTCAGCAGCGGGGTCTCGGCGCTGCTGTATCTGGATCTGCGGATCCGGCGGGAGGGTCTGGACATCGAACTGCTCCGCCCGGAGCCACCGCGGTGAATCTGTCCTGGCCAGCGGCTGGCGGCGTCACTCTTCAGCCGGGCCGGCAAGAGGCCCGGGAGTGGGCGATCCGGGAACTGTCCGGCCGGGAGTATCAGGAGGCGCGGCCCAGCCTGATCACCCGAGCGCTGACCTGGATGGGGGATCACATCAGCGGCTGGCAGGGGCCGGGCGGCCCCGGGGCTGGGACCGGCGCCGTGATCGCGGTGACGGTAGTGGCGCTGATCGTGTCCCTGGCGGTGTGGCGGTCCGGCGGGCTGCACCGCACCGCGCGCAGCCACTCCGGTCCGGCGCTGGACGGCGCCCCGGCCTCATCGGCGCAGCACTACGCCGCCGCCGATCAGGCAGCGTCGGCCCGTGATTGGAACACCGCAGTGGCCGAGCGATTTCGCGGAATCGCCCGCGCGCTTGAGGAACGCACCATTCTGTCCGCGCAGCGCGGCCGGACCGCTGATGAGATCGCGATTGCGGCGGCAGCGGTTCTCCCCGCTCTGGGCGCTGAGTTCACTTCCGCGGCAAGGATTTTCGACGATGTCTGGTACGGGGGCCAGGGCGCCACCGCGGTTCAGGACGACGCGCTGCGCCAGCTGGCGGACCGGGTGAGGACGGTCCGGGCCGCGGATCTGCCGGTTCCGGCTGGTGCCCTGTGATGAGTGACTGGCCCCCCAGCACCGGCTGCGTCCAGCTGAACCGATGCCGCCGGTTGAGGTGTGGGTAGATGAACGCCCGCGTGCGCGCGGCCGGGCCGTGGCTGCTGGTGGCCGGCGTGGTGCTGATCAGCGCCCTGCTGCTGGCTCTGGACAGTGCCCAGAGCGGCAGGGGTACCCGGCTGGACCCGGGCAATCCGGACCCCGAAGGCGGGCGGGCACTGGCCCGGATCCTTGGCCAGCACGGCGTCCAGGTGCACCCGGTGACCCGCTCCGATCAGGCTCTGCGGCAGGCTGCCAATGGCGGCACTGTGCTGGTCACCCGCAGCCAGTTCCTCAGCCCCGCCCAGCTCGACCGGCTCCGCGCCACCAGCGGACCTCTGGTCCTGGTCGAGCCCGGCGACCAGACACTGCGTCGTCTGGACCCGGACATCACCTCGGCCGGGGCAACGCCCAGCGCCGTGCTCAGCCCGCGGTGTTCCGACCCGGACGCCCAGGCCGCCGGAGCAGTCCTGGCGGGCAATCTGCTCTATGCCCGCTCCCCCAGCGGGCTGGCCGGTTCCGGTCTGACGCTCTGCTATCCCGGCCCGGATCAGGCAAGGACCGGGTCCTACCTGATCGACGAACGACGCGGACGGGAAATCATCGTGATCGGCCAGAGTGAGCTGCTGACCAACGGTCAGCTCGGACGGGAGGGCGACGCCGCCCTGGCCGTTCGTACTCTGAGCCGCCGCGCTGACCTGATCTGGTACGTGCCGGACCCGCTGGAGCCGGGCGCATCTGGTGAGACGGAGTCGTTGCGGGAGCTACTTGCGCCGGTGGTGTGGTGGGTGCTGGCCCAGCTGGGCCTGACGGTGCTGCTGATCATGCTCTGGCGGGGGCGCCGGCTGGGCAAGCTGGTCAGCGAGCCGCTGCCGGTGGTGGTGCAGGCGGCCGAGACGCAACTGGGCCGGGCCCGGCTC
>CAXUFS010000087.1:0-7411 GCA_964250315.1 uncultured Kineosporia sp.
GACAGAAACATCCGGGCCAGCTCTCGCTCCTGCCAGGCGCCGGCCAGATAGGCCCGGGCGCCAGCCGCCACCAGCCGCACCGGCGTCCGATCCCCCGCCGCCCGCGCCCGCCGGACGGCAACCTCAGCCCGGGACTGCTGGCGCTTCTCGTATTCCTCGTACAGCGCCAGATACAGATCCGCCTTGCCGCCGAAGTGGTGATACATGCTGCCGACGCTGGAGGACGCCCGGGCCACCACATCGGCCACATTGGCCTGAGCGAAACCCACTTCAGTGAAGATCTCATGGGCGGCGCGGAGCAAGCCGGTCCTGGTGTCCTGTGCGCGTCGCTGCATCACCGGCATGGCCGTGCCTCATCCCCGAAAGTGGTAGCTCACCGTCAATCATGTGAATACGGACAGTGTGCCCACTCGGCCGGTCCCCCGTCTCGGTTTTGTCTATATGCGCGAGGCTGGCCCGCGCGCCGTAAGGTGAGCTTGTGTTCGGACGGGACAAGGCCCAGAGCTCGCAGGCGACCACAACCGCGCCCGCTCCCGTGGTCAAGGCCGATGGCAAGGGCCGTGCCACCCTGAGCCGCCGCGAGGCCGAGTCGCGCAACCGCAAGCCCCTGATCGGGGCGGCGGTGCCCAAAGGAGCCACTCGAGCCGAGCGCAAGGCGTTCCGGAAAGAACAGGCCGCCCGCAATCGGGAGCAGCGGCTCAAGCAGCGCGAGGCACTCAACAACGGCGACCAGCGCTACCTGCCCACCCGGGACAAGGGTCCGGGGCGCAAGTTCGTCCGCGACTACGTGGATTCACATCGGTACCTGGCCGAGTTCTTCTTGCCCGTCGCGCTGGTCTGCGTCGTCCTGGGCATGATCCGGGTTCCTCAGCTTCAGCTCCTGTCGCTGCTGACGCTGTACGGCCTGGTGGTGGTGATCTTCGTTCAGTCGATGATGCTGCGCCGCCGCATGGTCCGGATGGTCACCGACCAGTACGGCGCTGACCAGTCGAAGGGCGTCGGCGGCTACGCCATCATGCGATCGCTGCAGATGCGCCGGACCCGGATGCCTCGTCCGCAGGTGGTACGGGGCGAGACTCCCAAGTAGGACGCCGCTGTTACTCGACCGGCCGCAGGCTCATCGGCCCGTACACCTTGTGCCCGTCCTGCATCAGGCTCACCTGCTCAACTCCGAGATCGAGCAGGTCGTGCCAGTTTTCCCCCACCCAGGTCTCGGCATCGGCCTGGCTGGGGAAGCTGGCCCTGGGCAGGTCGGGGCCGGTCAGGGCGGTGCCGCCGGCGGCTTCAAAGGTCCACGTCCAGGTGTTCACGCTGGCTACCGTAGGCGCTCGTGAGGGTGGTCACGGAGTCGGCCGGACCGGCGGGCGGACTACCTGAGCTCAATTGCCCCTGCCCGGCTTGCCGAAGGATGCGCCGTCACCGGGTCGTTCGCGGGCCGGCCCGGGCGTGGATCGAGCCATCCGGCCAGGCCGGTTCCTGGCTGGAGATCACCAGCAGGCCGGTGATGCTGGGCGGCGTGCTCTGGGCACCGGACGTGAGCCAGCTCGATCTCGGTCAGCCAGAACCCGGATCGGTGAAGCTGGCTCTGCTCGGGCCAGGACCAGACGGTGACCTGAACCGGGTGGCCGGGGCACTGGCCGCCGCCCGAGCGGCCGGGATCCTGGCTGACGACGCCGAGATGGCGCTGATCGGGGCCACCCACGACAGTCCCGCACCGGAGCGACGCGCACTGCTGCTCCAGGCCTGGGGCATGACCGAGGCCGCTGAGGGACAGGAATGGCTGCTGCCGGCTGCGCCTGGATCGGGCGGGCCAGCGGATCGGCGAGCGCGAATTCTGGTGCTGGGCGGGGCGGCGTCCGGTAAGTCCCAGCTGGCCGAGGATCTGCTCGCCGCTGAACCAGCCGTGACCTATCTGGCCACCGGGCGCCGGCCCGACGCAGAACAGGACGCCGACTGGGACGCCCGGGTGCGCCGCCATCAGCAACGCCGGGCTGGCCACTGGCGTACGGTCGAAACCTTGGAGCCCGTAAGTGTTCTGGCCGAAGACGACGAGCCGGTCGTGCTGGATTCACTGGGCAGCTGGCTGACCGGGGTGCTGGATCGGTCCGGCGCCTGGAGCGACGCAGCGGGCTGGCAGCATCGGGTGGACGCCGAGATGGGCGCGATGGCGGCCGCCTGGCGGCACCGCAGCCAGACCGCCGTCGCGGTCACGGATGAAGTCGGCTGGAGTGTCGTGCCGGGCACGCCGTCCGGGCGGCTGTTCCGTGACCTGCTGGGCCAGCTCAATCAGCTCATCGCAGCCCAGAGTGACCAGGTCGTCGCGGTGGTGGCCGGTCTGCCCATCTCCTTGCCGCTTGCCTGCGACCACGGCCTGGATGGCTCCTATCCTCCCAGCCAGCCGAGGGTGCGGCAGGCCAGAGACGTGGACGGAGCATGATGTCCGGCGTGGACGCAGTGAGCCTGAACTCGATCGCCGCCGAGATCGTTCCGCCACTGGTCCCGGATCGGGTTCCTCCCGGGGACGAACCGGTTCGGCCGCCGGATCGGCTCGTCGAGCTGGCCCGATGGTGGACCCGGGTCAGCGCGAAAGTATCTGAGGGAGAAGACCATTTACCTGAAGTAGCCCCACCGGCCGGTCCAGTTCGGGTGGTCCGGTTATGGGACGGCGCGACCTGGGCGCAGCGCCCGGAGACGGTTGCTGAAGCTATCGCCTGGGGCCTCGATCACACGGATCCGGCCATTGACGGCGGAGCTGATCTGGTCGTGCTGAGCATCCCGGGTGCCGGATCCGTCGCGGCGGCCGCGCTGACCGGCGCCCTGCTTCAGCTGGATGCCGTGGAGGCGGCCGGGTGGCCGATGGATGTTGTCAGCGACCAGGACTGGATGCAGGACACCGCCGCCATCCGGGATGGCCTGCGCCGCATCCGTTCCCCGCGGGACGACGCGGGCGGCCAGAGCTGGTTCAGTGCGCTGCATCTTGGCAATTCTGATCCGGCCCAGCTGCTGCATCGGCTGGACGACACGGCGATGGCCGCCGGATTCACCGCCCTGGCGCGATGTGCGGCCAGGCGGACACCGATGATTCTGGAGGGACAGGAAGCGCTGGCCTGTGGCCTGCTCGGGCGGCGCTTCACGATGTCGTCGAGGGATTGGTGGCAGGCGGCTGACGGTCCGGTCCTGTCGCCGGTGGTGTCCGGGCGGCGAGGTGGCCTGCACGAACGCCTGCTGGAGGCACTTGATTGTGAGCCGCTGACCCGGCTCGGCCTGGCCGAGGCAGATGGGACCGCCGCGCGGATCGCGGTGAGTATTCTGCACGCGGCCATCGGCCGGGGGGCACAGTGACCGGCCGGTGATACTCCGGTTGCGCTCGCCGCGCCCGGCGGAGGCCCAGCGCCGAGCGCCCGGCTCCGCTGAACCGGGTACGTTCCTGGACGGAATCCGCCTGTCAGTGGGAACTATGACCGCGTTGCCGGTTCCGGTGCCGAGATCCCTCCAGGCCCCGGCACCGGCGATCGCGATGCTCTTGGCGCCGATGACGGCGCTCATCCCGGGGGTGGTGGCCTGGCTCAGCGCCGCCCTGTGCGGGATCGCGGGGCTGAACTCGCTGGTCGCCGCGGCGGTGGCCCTGGGCGCCCTGGCCCTGACCACTCGCGGGCTGCACCTGGACGGATTGGCTGACAGCGCAGATGGCTTCGCCGCCTCCTATCAGCGCGAGCAGGCCCTGCAGGTCATGCGCCGGGGCGACACCGGCCCAGCCGGCCTGGCCACCGTGACCATCGTGCTGCTGATCCAGGCTGCTGCGCTGGCTCAGGTCCTGGAGTTGGCGGGCTGGCGCCAGCACGGTCATTGGCTGGACCATCTGCACAGTGCCGCGCCCCTGCTGATCGCCGTGGCCGCCGCGCGGGTGGCGGTGCCGATGGCCTGTGTCCGGGGTGTCCCCGCTGCCCGGATCGATGGCCTGGGCGCGACGGTGGCTGGCTCGGCCGGCGTCGTAGCCGTCATTGTCTGCGCCGTCACCACGGCCACGGCGGCGGCCTTCCTGGCTGGGTGGAGCAACCGGCCTTGGCGGTGCGGACCAGTCGCTGTCCTCGCAGTGATCATTGCGGCCGTCATCGTGATCCGGCGATCAACAACGCGTTTCGGTGGCATCACTGGCGACGTGATCGGAGCGTGTGTCGAGATCGGCACGACGGCAGCGCTTCTCGCCCTGGCCGCGGCCGGCTGACCGAGACGGTTTACGTCTCGCGGGTTTCCACCGGCAGGAATGGAGGTCGCTGGACCTGGCAGGGCAGCTCGCGTCCCCGGACGGAGATGGTCACTTCGTCGCCTGCTACCACCGAGGGATCCAGCAGAGCCAGCGCAATCCCCTTCCGCAGACTCGGCGAGAACGTCCCTGAGGTGGTGACTCCCAGATCGCGCCCCTCGGCACTGCGCACCGGCATACCCTCGCGCGGCACGCCCCGGCCCAGCGCCGACAGGCCCCAGGCGATTCGCCGCGGACCGGCGGCCTTCTCGCCCAGCAAGGCCTCCCGTCCCCAGAAAGCGGGCTTCTTCCAGCCGACGGCCCAGCCCAGCCGGGCCTGCACCGGCGTGATCTGTGGCGACAGCTCATGACCGTGCAGCGCATAGCCCATCTCGGTGCGCAGAGTGTCCCGGGCACCCAGTCCGGCCGGCCCCCCGCCCCAGGTGGAGGCCGATTCCAGCAGGCGATCCCATAACGAGGGGGTGGTGTCCCAGGCCGGCAGCAGTTCGTAACCGCGCTCGCCGGTGTAGCCGGTGCGGCACACGATCACCGGCAACCCGTCCCAGGTCACGTCGGCGAAACTCATGTACTCGTGCCCGGCGGGGAGGCCGAGGGCCTGCAGCGTCTCGTCGGATCGGGTGCCTTGGACCGCGATCACACCGTACGACTCGTGCCGGTTCTGCACCCGCACGCCGGATGGGGCGGCGTCGGCCAGCAACTGTGTGACCCGCTCACAGTTGGCCGCGTTGGGGATCAGCAGGACGTCGTCCGGGGCCCGCAGATAGGCGATCAGGTCGTCAGTGACCCCTCCGGTGCCCGGATCACAGCACATCGTGTACTGCGCCCGGCCCGCAGTGATCCGGTTCAGGTCGTTGGTCAGGCATGAATTGAGGAATTCGGCTGAACCTGGGCCGGTGACAGTGATTTTCCCAAGATGACTGACGTCGAAGACGCCGACGCCGTCCCGTACGGCCTGGTGTTCGGCGAGTACGCCGGTGCTGGCGTACTCGATCGGCATGTCCCAGCCGCCGAAATCCGCCAGCTTGGCGCCGAGCTCGACGTGGCGTTCGTACAGCGGCGTCCGCTTCTGCTCTGTCACTCACAACCTCCGGTCGAAGCCTCGACGGTTCACGGGCGTGTCGGCCACCAGTGTCGCGGTTTTCGGAGTCCGCTGACGGTGGCCGCGGCCCGGCCGGGCCTGAGCAGCGCGGAGACCGGGAGCACGGGGCATAGCATCGGCAGGTGCCGACCCTGACTCTCAGTGCCAAGGACCCCGCCTCACTGGCCGCCGACGCACTCGTCGTCGGACTCACGTCCTCAGCCTCCGGCCTGCGGCTGGCGACGGGTACCGAGTTATCCGCAGCGGTGAAGACCCGGCTGTCCGCGGCAGCTGAAGCAGCTGGAGCCAGCGCGCAACTGGAAGCCACTCAGCGGATCCCGCCGGTGCCGGGTATGGCCGCACGTTCGGTGCTGTTGGTGGGCATGGGCGACAGCACGCAGGCTCGTGATGCTGAAGCGGTTCGCCGGGCCGCTGGTGCGGCAGCCAATTCCCTGGCCGGATTGAACCGGGCGGTCTTCGCACTGCCAGCCGGCGATGGCGCCTCGATTGGGGCGGTGTGCGAGGGTGCATTGCTGGGCGCTTACGCCTACAACCGTTATCGGACTCAGGCTGGAGCGAAGCCCGCGCTGGCCGCGATCACGGTGACGGCGGCGCAGGCGGTGATCGGTGGGGCGCGCGGTATTACCCGGCGGGCCCGGCTGCTGGCCGGGGCAGTGCACGGCACCCGGGATCTGATCAACGCGGCCCCAGCCGACCTCTATCCGGCCACCTTCGCCGCGCAGGCACAGCAGGTGGTGGCCGGCCTGCCGATCAAGTTCAGCGTGCTGGACGAGCGGCGGCTGGCTCGCGGCGGTTATGGCGGTCTGATCGCGGTCGGGCAGGGGTCTTCCCGGCCGCCCAGACTGGTTCGGCTGGACTACCACCCAGCCAGCGCTGATCGGCACATCGCCCTGGTCGGGAAGGGCATCACCTTCGACTCTGGTGGTCTCTCGATCAAGACCGCCAAGGGCATGGAGGAGATGAAGAGCGATATGTCCGGCGCCGCCGCGGTGCTGCACACGGTCGCCGCGGCCGCTCAGCTGGAATTGCCGGTCCGGATCACCGGCTGGCTGGCGCTGGCCGAGAATATGCCATCGGGCACAGCCCAGCGGCCGTCCGACGTGATCACGATCCGCGGCGGACGCACGGTGGAGGTACTGAACACTGACGCCGAGGGACGGCTGGTTCTGGCTGACGCCATCGTGGCGGCCGGCGAGCTGAGGCCGGACTTCATCATCGATATTGCCACCCTGACCGGCGCGCAGATGATTGCTCTGGGCAATCGGGTATCGGCGGTGATGGCCAACGACGACGAGCTGAGAGGCCTCGTGACCTCGGCCGCCGCTGAGTCGGGCGAGCAGTTCTGGCCGATGCCACTGCCGGCGGAGTTGCGGGCCAGCATGGATTCGCGCGTCGCCGATATCGCGAACATCGGCGAACGGTTCGGCGGGATGCTTGTTGCCGGACTGTTTCTCAAGGAATTCGTCCCGGTACGCGACGGCGTGGCGGTCCCGTGGGCGCACCTCGACATCGCCGGCCCCTCATTCAACGGCGGGCGCGCTCATGGCTACACGCCCGAGGGTGGCACCGGTGTCGGGGTCCGGACGCTACTCACACTCAGTGAAGGGCTTTCTCGTTCGCCAAAGTGAGCGATGAGTCCGTAAATTCTATTCTGCCCGGAATATACCCATCGCGCAGCCGGATCGTGCGTGAACCGAACACTCAGTAATCACTCCGTCTAGAACCGGCGGCGCGCAAGTCATGGCTGCGCATCACTCCTCTGGAGATAGCCATGATCAGCACCCGCTCCGTCGTCCTGCCCGAAATCGCCCAGATCCTTGGTGTCATCGCACGTCCGGCGGACAAGTGGCCGGTCGGCTCGGCCGACAAGTGGCCGGTCACCGGCTCGGCGTCAGCCGACAAGTGGCCAGTCGCGAACACGGACAAGTGGCCGGTCAGCTCGGCCGACAAGTGGCCAGTCACCGGCTCGGCCGACAAGTGGCCAGTCGCGGCGTCAGCCGACAAGTGGCCAGTCGCGAACACAGACAAGTGGCCGGTCAGCTCGGCCG
>CAXUFS010000087.1:7511-10663 GCA_964250315.1 uncultured Kineosporia sp.
TCAGCCGACAAGTGGCCAGTCGCGAACACAGACAAGTGGCCGGTCAGCTCGGCCGACAAGTGGCCGGTCGCGGCGTCAGCCGACATATGGCCGGTCTCAGTCGCGGCCTGAGCAATGCTGGCGGACGGACCCGGTCTGGCGTGCAGAAGGTGCATGCCAGGCCGGGACCGGCGCACCACAAACGGCAGACGACCCAGGAACTCAGGTGTCGTCGAACTGGTCCAGCGCGGGTTGCTCGGCGGCCGGCTGAGCCTCGCCCCGCTTGGCCCGCTCGTTCCAGTCCCGCATCCGTTGCGGGTAGCCCACCCGCTGCACGTCGTAGACCGGGATGTGCAGACGCTCGGACAACTCCCGGACCATGCCCGGGCCGGGCAACCGCCGCCGGGTCCACTCCCCCGTGGCCGCCACCAGGATCACTGTCGGCGGAGTAACCGTCGTGGCAGGCTCGATGAACGCCTCAACGCCGCGGCGGCTGCTCACGAATGACTGCAGATGTTCACGAACCCGAATGACCTCTTCGCGTTGTTCGGCGCGGCCGGTAGGCGCGGCCCCGGCTTTCCTGCGCCGCCACCAGCTCACACGCCACCTCCGTCGTCCTGATCCAGTTTCTCCCCAACGCCGAGCGGATGCTACGCGTTCCAGCGCCGGACAGCGGGCAGGCTCATCGGCGTCGAAAACGCTCCACGCCTGATCGCTGCCGGCTCAGCACACCGCCGCGCCACAGTCAGACGCCGACGTGACCGCTGCCTGCCGTGATGACAGGATGGCCGTGATCCGGCGCGACCGCCGGGCGCCGTGCGCCGACCCCGAGGGAGCGAGAGGTGTCAGAGCCCGACCGCGACCAGCCGCACGACGTGGTGATCCTGGGCGGCGGCAGTGCGGGCTACGCCGCAGCGTTGCGAGCTGCGCAGCTCGGGCTCGACGTCGTGCTGATCGAGAAGGACAAGGTCGGCGGTACCTGTCTGCATCGTGGATGTATTCCGGCCAAGGCGCTGCTGCACGCGGCCGAGGTTGCCGACACCGCCCGCGAGAGCCAGAGATTCGGAGTGAGGGCGACCCTCGAAGGCATAGACATGCCCGGGGTCAACAAGTACAAGGACGGCGTGATCGCCCGGCTCTACAAGGGCCTGCAGGGACTGATCAGCTCGGCCAACATCACCTGCGTTGAAGCGGCCGGAACATTGACGGGCCCAGGCGCGGTGGAAGCGGGGGGCCGGACCTACCGGGGTCGTAACCTGGTGCTGGCGACCGGATCGTCCCCGCGCTCGGTGCCGGGGCTGGGGATCGGTGGCCGGATCATGACCAGCGATCAGGCGCTGACCCTGGACGAAGTCCCGAACTCGGTAGTGATTCTCGGCGGAGGCGTGATCGGCGTCGAATTCGCAAGCGTGTGGCGGTCTTTCGGTTGTGACGTGACCATTGTCGAAGCTCTGCCCCGGCTGGTGCCGGCCGAGGATGAGGCTTGCTCCAAGGCGCTGGAGCGGGCCTTCCGGCGCCGCGGCATCAGCTATCACATCAGTGCCCGGTTCGACTCGGCGACTCAGGATGACAACGGCGTCCAGGTTCAGCTGAAGGGGGGCGATCGGCTCGAGGCCGACCTGCTCCTGGTTGCAGTGGGACGCGGGCCAGCTTCCGACGGCTTGGGCTATCAGGAAGCCGGGGTGAGACTGGATCGTGGATTTGCGTTCACCGATGAACGGCTGCGGACCAGCGTGCCCGGCGTCTATGCGGCTGGCGACATCGTGGCCGGACTTCAGCTGGCCCATCGCGGGTTCGCACACGGCATTTTCGTCGCCGAGGACATCGCCGGGCTGAATCCGGCGGTGATCTTGGACTCCGGCGTTCCGCGGGTGACCTACTGCGATCCTCAAGTGGCATCGGTCGGGCTGACCGAGGATCAGGCGCGAGAACGCTACGGCAGTGATGGCGTAGCGGCCTACGAGTACAACCTGGCCGGGAACGGCAAGAGCCAGATCCTCGGTTCCGGCGGCTTCGTCAAGTTGGTCCGGCAGAAGGACGGTCCGGTGGTCGGCGTTCACATGGTGGGCGCCCGGGCCGGTGAGCTGATCGGAGAAAGCCAGCTGATCGTCAACTGGGAGGCCACCCCGGACGACGTCGCGCCGTTGATCCATGCGCACCCCACCCAGAACGAGGCGCTTGGCGAAGCCCACCTCGCCCTGGCCGGAAAGCCGTTGCATGCTCATGCCTGATCCGGACTCCGGTTCACCTGATCATCGATCGGACCAGTTTCAGCGTCGGTAGCACGTCACCCGCTGGTCAGTTCAGCGGGCATCATCAGAAGACCCATCAGAAGGCGGCCCGGCCGCCGGCAACGAAGGAGAGCGGAGAGCTGATGTCGGACTCCGTGCAGATGCCCGCCCTGGGCGAAAGCGTTACCGAGGGAACGGTCACCCGTTGGCTGAAGCAGGTCGGCGACCAGATCGAGGTCGACGAGCCGTTGCTGGAGGTGTCTACCGACAAGGTCGACACCGAGATCCCGTCGCCGGTGGCTGGGGTGTTAGAGGAGATCCTGGTCGCTGAGGACGAGACCGTCGACATTGGGACGCCGCTGGCCAAGATCGGCGACGGTAGTGGCACGGGAGCCGGCGACTCCGGCGGCGAGAGTGCTCAGAGTTCAGGCGAGCGGCCCGGAAGTCAGTCCGAGCAGGCCGTGCCAACGCAGCCCCCGGCTGAATCCGGATCCCAGCCCGAACCAGCGCCGCAGTCTCAGCCAGAAGCCCAGCCGCAATCTCAGCCGGAAGCCCAGCCGCAGGCCCCGGCGGCGGAAGCGCCGGCGTCCAGCGATTCCAGTTCCGCGGACTCCTCGCCGGGCGGTAGCGAGGTCACGATGCCGGCTCTCGGTGAGAGCGTGACCGAGGGCACTGTGACCCGGTGGCTCAAGCAGGTCGGCGACGACGTGGAGGTGGACGAGCCGTTGCTGGAGGTGTCGACCGACAAGGTCGACACCGAGATCCCTTCGCCGGTGGCGGGCAAGCTCACCAAGATTCTGGTCAACGAAGACGAGACGGTTGACGTCGGAACCGCCCTGGCCGAGATTGGCGGCCAAGCCGGGGGCGACGAGCAGCCGGCCAGCGGCGCTCAGGCCGAAGCTGAACCGGCTCAGGCCGAAGCTGAACCGGCTCAGGCCGAAG
>CAXUFS010000088.1:0-10551 GCA_964250315.1 uncultured Kineosporia sp.
GCCCAAGACCCTGGAGTTCAACGACTCCGCCCGTCGTTCCCTGGAGCGCGGCGTCGACGCGCTCGCCAACGCCGTCAAGGTCACACTTGGCCCTCGCGGCCGCAACGTCGTGATCGACAAGAAGTGGGGCGCACCCACCATCACCAACGACGGCGTGACCATCGCCAAGGAGGTGGAGCTGGACGACCCGTACGAGAACCTGGGCGCCCAGCTGGCCAAGGAAGTCGCCACCAAGACCAACGACGTCGCCGGTGACGGCACCACCACCGCCACCGTGCTGGCTCAGGCCATGGTCAAGGAGGGCCTGCGCAACGTGGCGGCCGGGGCCGCCCCGTCCGGCCTGAAGCGCGGAATCGACGCCGCGGTCGAGGCGGTCAACGCCCGGCTGCTGGAGGTCGCCCGTGAGATCGAGGGCAAGGAGGAGATCGCCCAGGTGGCGACCATCTCCGCGCAGGACCCCAGCGTCGGCGAGCTGATCGCCGAGGCCTTCGACAAGGTCGGCAAGGACGGTGTGATCACCGTCGAGGAGTCCTCCACCACCGCTCTGGAGCTGGAGTTCTCCGAGGGCATGCAGTTCGACAAGGGTTATCTGTCGCCTTATTTCGTCACCGACACCGAGCGCCAGGAGTCGGTGCTGGAGGACGCGTACCTGCTGATCCACCAGAACAAGATCTCGGCCGTCGCCGACCTGCTGCCGTTGCTGGAGAAGGTGTTGCAGACCGGCAAGCCGCTGTTCATCGTGGCCGAGGACGTGGAGGGCGAGGCGCTCTCCACCCTGGTGGTGAACAAGATCCGGGGCACTTTCACCGCGGTCGCGGTCAAGGCTCCGGGCTTCGGTGACCGGCGCAAGGCCACCCTGCAGGACCTGGCCATCCTGACTGGCGGTGAGGTGGTCACTCCCGACCTCGGTCTCAAGTTGGACCAGGTCGGCCTGGAGGTACTGGGCCGGGCCCGCCGGATCGTGGTGACCAAGGACGACACCACGGTGGTCGACGGGGCCGGGGAGCCGGACGCGGTACAGGGCCGGATCGCCCAGATCCGTTCCGAGATCGAGCGCACCGACTCCGACTGGGACCGGGAGAAGCTGCAGGAGCGGCTGGCCAAGCTGGCTGGCGGCGTCTGCGTGATCAAGGTCGGTGCCCACACCGAGGTCGAGCTCAAGGAGAAGAAGCACCGGATCGAGGACGCCGTGTCCGCGACCCGGGCCGCCATCGAGGAGGGCATCGTGGCCGGCGGTGGCTCAGCTCTGGTGCACGCCCTGACCGCGTTGGACGGCGACCTCGGACTGACCGGCGACGAGCGCACGGGGGTCGGCATCGTGCGCCGGGCGGCCAAGGAACCACTGCGCTGGATCGCCGAGAACGCTGGCCTGGAGGGCTACGTCGTGGTCGACAAGGTCGCGGGCCTGAAGCCAGGCTCCGGCCTGGACGCCGCCACCGGTGAGTACGGCGACCTGATCGGCGCCGGCATCATCGACCCGGTCAAGGTGACTCGATCGGCGCTGCGCAATGCGGCGTCCATCGCGTCCATGGTGCTGACCACGGACACCCTGGTCGTGGACAAGCCGGAGGAGCCGCAGGAAGTCGCTGGTCAGGGTCATGGGCACGGCCACGGTCACTGAGTTCTGACCGGCCGAAGGGCCCTCTCCGTTCTGACGGGGAGGGCCCTTCGGCTTCGTTCTGCCAGTGGTCTTCTCAGCTGGCCATGGAGATGCGGTCTGCGCCGGTGCCGCGTCCGCGCAGATAGGCGGCGATTCGATCGTCCTCGGTCATTCCGCCCCAGACGCCGTACGGCTCCCGGACGGCGAGCGCATGCCGCCGGCACTCCTGGAGTACAGGACAACCGCCGCAGACCGTTTTAGCGGCTGCGTCCCGCTCACGCCGGGCGGGGCCGCGTTCACCTTCGGGGTGGAAGAAGATCCGGGGATCAGCCTCTCGGCAGGCGCCTTCCAGTTGCCATTCCCACAGGTCAGCCACTGGACCTGGTAAGCGGGAGATTTCAGCCATGTCAGTAACCCATCTCTCGTACGGACCTGGCGAGGCCAGCCGCAAGTAGTTCGAGCACGTTGTACGCGGGCCGCTGTCTCGACTGCCGCATCGAGTGACCTCCGGTGCCTGGCCGCCCTTGGTGTGAGGGCTGGATCTGGGCTACCTAATGGCTCACTGGATCACGGGTTGGTGGTGCGGTGCACGGAGCACGAGATCGACAGTACACACCGATTCGAAAGTTGTTCAAGGCTCTCCGTCGCCGAACTTGCTCACCGGTCCCGATGAGTCCGCCAGGGCCGTCACCGAGCGTGGCCTGACCTGCGGAATCAGTCCTTGACCGGCCGCCGGATCTCCGGCTCCGGGCACCGCCTGGTGATCCGGCTCAGCCCGTCTCACCAGCCTTGAAAACCATCCAGCGCCTCAACGTCAACTGGCTGGTATCCATCCGGTAACGGAGAATTACGGGCATGGATCCGGCGCCAGAAGGAGAGTCGATGGCCAGCGCCGTCCCTCCCGAGCCCACGCTAACGGTGTCAGCGGTGGCCCGGCGGATGGGAGTCGCTCCGCCTACTCTGCGCACCTGGGATCGCCGTTACGGCCTCGGCCCCTCCGGGCACACAGCGGGCGCCCACCGCCGGTACACCAGCGGTGATGTGGCCCGGCTGCTGGTGATGCGCCGGCTGACGCTCGAGGGGGTCTCCCCAGCGGATGCGGCGAAGATCGCTAAAGCCACCCTCGTGCAGGGAGATGAGCCGGTCACTCCGGCGTCCGGCGGCCTCATGGCCGGGCCGGAGACTGGGAGCGGGAACGAAGACCGGGCCAGCAGCAACACCACCAGCCTGGTGCCGGTCGCCCGAGGGCCTTCCGGGTCCGATCTGGGCCGTCCGCCCGGCTTGGCGGCGGGCACCGGCGATGCGGCGGCGGCCGAGACCGGCCCGGCTGGCGCTGGTGAAACGGATGATCATGGGCCGGCCGGATCCCCGGCGGACGACTATTCCCAGCTGTTCAGCCTGATGAACAGTGCGGGACCGATCCGTGGCCCAGCCGGCGGCGGCCGGGTGGTCGCGCTGCCCTACGGCACTCCGCAGAGCCGGGGCCTGGCCCGGGCGGCGATGGCGCTGGATGCTTACGAGGTGACCCGGATGGTCAGGGACGCGGTGCACCGAGAAGGGGCGGTCTCGGCCTGGACGTCAATGATCATGCCGGTGTTGCAGGCGCTGGGCGATCGCTGGCGAGCCACCGGTGAGTTGATCGAGGTGGAGCACGTCTTCTGCGAAGCCGTGCTGGGAGCGCTGCGAACGGTCCTGCTGGACAGCCCCTACCAGGGCCGGAACACCATCACTGTGCTGCTGGCCTGCGCGGAGGGTGACTACCACTCGTTGCCGCTGCACGCGCTGGCCGCTGCGCTGGCCGAGCGCAAGGTCAGCTGCAAGATGCTCGGCACCGGCCTGCCCTCCGAATCCATCGCCATCTCGGTTCGCCGCACCGGCCCCGCGGTGATCGTCCTGTTCGCCCGGTTGCGGGGAGCTGATGCCTCGCAGACCCAGATCCTGCGCCGGCAGCGGCCGGCTCCCACCGTGGTGCTGGCCGGGCCGGGCTGGCGGCCGGACACGGTTCCGTCTTTCGCCCGCTCGGCCGGTTCTCTGCAGGAGGCGATCGACGAAGTGCTGCTGGGTGCTCATGTCTGATCGGCGACCGGCATCGCCGGGCGCCAACCGACGGAGATCCGACAGCTACAGGTCGCGCTGACAACTGACGACATTTCACGGGAGACGTCCCCCACGGAGGGGGGTGCGCACGCGTGAGGTGGATCTTCTGTGGCGACGGTACTGGTGTGCGACGACTCGGCCCTGGTCCGCGAAACCCTGCACCGGGCGCTGTCCTCCGTCCCCGGCATCACCCGGATCGTCGACGCGTCCTCCGGTGAGGAGGCGCTGGCCCGCTGGCCGGTCGAGCGTCCGTCACTGGTGCTGATGGACGTCCGGATGCCCGGTATCGGCGGGGTTGAGGCGGCTCGCCGCCTGTTGTCCAGGCACCCGGAGGCGATCGTGGTGATGGTGACGGTGGCCGAGGACGCCGAGGGGGTGGCCCGGTCGGTGGCCGGAGGTGCCCGCGGATACCTGGTCAAGGATGCGACCCGGGAGGAGATCGCGGCCACCGTGGTCTATGCGCTCAGCGATGGCCTGGCCCGGCGTACGGTGCCCGCACCTCGCAGCAACGAAGCCAGCACACCCGCTCCGCCGTTGACCGAACGTGAGATGCAGGTGCTGACCGGGATGAGCCGGGGTCGCAGCAACGCCGAGATCGGCAAGGAGCTGTACCTGTCCGAGGACACGGTGAAAACGCACGCCCGGCGCCTCTTCCGCAAGCTCGGAGCAGCCGACCGGGCACAGGCTGTCGCCATTGGATTCCGGTGGGGTTTGGTACGGTAAGGCGTGGCCGTTCGGGGCGGCAAGGCTGGAGCCGTGGATGTAACACCACGGGCAGATGTGTCGATGTCCCCAACGGATGAGACGCCTGACCTGCAGGCGCTGTCGTCCCGCGCCATCCAGGGGGATGGCGTCGCCACCGAACAGCTACTGAAGATCGTTCACCGGATGGTGCGCCGGTACTGCCGGGCCCGGCTCGCGAGGTTCCCGGGCGCAGAGCACTCCGTGGACGACGTGTCCCAGGAGGTGTGTGTCGCTGTGCTCTCAGCGCTGCCACGCTACCGGGACGAGGGAAAGCCGTTCGAAGCGTTCGTGTACCGGATCGCGGCCAACAAGATCGCCGACGCCCAGCGAGCCTTCTACCGGCTGGCGGTTCCGGTCGCCGAACTGCCCGAGGTGCTGGACGACGCCGATGGTCCCGAGCAGTACGCCGACCGGTTCAGCGACGCGGGCCGGGTCCGGGATCTGCTGTCGGCACTGCCGGAGACTTTGCGCGAACTGCTGCTCTTGCGAGTCGCGGTGGGCCTGTCGGCCGAAGAGACCGGGCGGGCACTGGGAATGACCCCGGGTGCCGTCCGGGTCGCTCAGCACCGGGCGATGCAGCGATTGCGGGCAATGGCCGAGGTGCCGAGAACGGAATCGGCATGAGCGATCCGAGCGGGGACACCGCGAAGGAGCTGCCCGACATGCCCAAGCTGGCTGACGTGCAGGCCACTGACGCGCTGCTGGATCGGCTGGCAGCGCGCACGCCCAGCGACGACGACCTGAGCGATCCGATCATCGCCGAACTGGCCCGGCTGGCCGACTTCGCCGATGCGAGCCCGGTTCCGCCCCCAGGCGTCGATCACCTGATCCAGGTGCTGGACGGGCGCCCGCTGTACATGCTCGCCAACGGCGCTCGCCGGATCGATCTGGACGACGATTCGCAGGCCGGGAACGGCTCGGGCGACGGGCAGCGAGCCGTGCGGATGATCGACCTGACGGCCACCGGTCTTCGGTCGACCGGCGCGGTGGCCGGACTTGAGCGCGATCAGCCTGCCGCGGCCGAAGGCGGTGAAGGCCGCCAGCCGGAGGGCGGCGATGGTGCGCAGGGTCCCGGTGTGGCTGCTCGCGGTGCCGATGAGCCGGCCGCCTCCGTGGCGCTGATTCGCACCCTGCGGCTGGTCCGCCCGCCGGTGACCAAACCGGGCTGGCAGGGCGTCGTCCAGCAGATCGCCATGCCCGCCGCATCCGTGATCGCTCTGCTGGCTCTGGGCGGAGGGGTCAGCGCAGTGGTGACCGGCGACCCGATGGCGCCGGTGAACGGGGTGTCCCGGGTGGCGGCGGTGCTTCCAGGCATCGACACGCCCGAGGAGAAGAAGATCAGATCGGCTCGTCACGACATCCGGGTGGCCGCCTCAGCCGCTCGCTACAACGACGCGCCGAGGGCGAACAAGTACCTGCGCTCGGCCCAGACCCACCTGACCGATGTGCCACAGAAGCACAAGCAGGACCTGGTGCAGCAGATCGAACAGGTTCAGGCCAACCTGGCCTCGGCGGCTGCGAGCCCGCCCAGCCCGATCTCCTCGACCCCGGCCGTGAGCCCGACGCAGACGGTGGCTGAGCCCACGCCCACCCAGTCGCCGATCGAGACCACGGTGCCCCCCACGGCGCCGGTCACCCCCACTCCGCCCATCACGGTCACCACTCCGCCCTCGACCGCCGCCACCACCGCGGCGGCGGCGCACGACTCCGCCACCGCCGGCGCCTGAGCCCCGCTGCTCGGATCGGAGCACGGCTCCTACCCGGCTACGATGGGGTTTCGAATCCCTCCGATGGCTGAGGTCACGGGCCAACGCCAGTGCGGACGCCGATCTGGAAGGTGCCCACAGTGAGCCAAGGTCCTGATCAGATGCCGATCGGGTTGACCTATGACGACGTTCTGCTGCTGCCCGGCGAGACCGACGTGAACCCCAGTGAGGCCGACACCGGCTCTCTGGTGTCCAAGCGGATCCGGGTGCAGATCCCGCTGCTGTCCGCGGCCATGGACACCGTGACCGAGGCCCGGATGGCCATCGCGATGGCCCGCCAGGGCGGCCTCGGCGTCCTGCATCGCAATCTGCCGATCGACGATCAGGCCCAGCAGGCCGACCTGGTCAAGCGGTCCGAAGCCGGAATGGTCACCCACCCGGTCACCACCACCGAGGACGCCACCCTGGGTGAAGTGGATTCCCTGTGCGCCCGCTACCGGATCTCCGGCCTGCCGGTGGTCGACCGGGACAACCGGCTGGTGGGCATCATCACCAACCGCGACCTGCGGTTCGAGACCGACATGTCCCGGCGGGTCGGTGAAGTGATGACCCGGATGCCGCTGATCACCGGGCCGGTCGGTATCGATGCCGATTCGGCGATGGGCCTGCTGGCCAAGCACAAGGTGGAGAAGCTGCCGCTGGTGGACCAGGCAGGCCGGCTCCGCGGGCTGATCACGGTCAAGGATTTCACCAAGAGCGAGAAGTATCCGCTGGCGACCAAGGACGCCTCCGGGCGGCTGCGGGTAGCGGCCGCGATCGGATTCTTCGACGATGCCTGGAAGCGGGCGATGGCGCTGGTGGACGCCGGCGTGGACGCGATCGTGGTCGACACCGCGAACGGGCATGCCAGCGGCGTGCTGGAGATGGTGTCCCGGCTGAAGGCGGAGCCAGCCGCAGCGCAGGTCGACATCATCGGTGGCAATGTGGCCACCCGGGCCGGGGCCCAGGCACTGGTCGACGCTGGAGCCGACGGGGTCAAGGTCGGCGTTGGACCGGGATCGATCTGCACCACCCGGGTGGTGGCCGGGGTCGGCGTCCCCCAGGTCACGGCCATCCTGTCGGCAGCTGCGGCCTGCCGGCCTGCCGGGGTGCCGGTGATCGGCGATGGCGGTCTGCAGTATTCCGGTGACATCGCCAAAGCCCTTGTCGCGGGGGCGGATACGGTGATGCTGGGGTCCCTGCTGGCCGGCTGCGAGGAAAGCCCGGGTGATCTGGTCTTCATCAATGGCAAGCAGTTCAAGTCCTACCGAGGAATGGGTTCGCTGGGCGCGGCCCAGTCCCGGGGCCAGGGCCGCTCGTACTCGAAAGACCGCTATTTCCAAGGCGATGTCAGCGACGACCGGTTCATCGCCGAAGGGATCGAGGGTCAGGTGCCCTACCGCGGGCCGCTCGGCGCCGTTGCTTTCCAGCTCATCGGCGGGCTCCGGCAGTCGATGTTCTATGTTGGCGCGCAGACTGTTCCGCAGCTGCAGGCCCGCGGCCAGTTCGTCCAGATCACCGCTGCTGGGCTGAAGGAGAGTCATCCGCACGACATCCAGATGACCGTCGAGGCTCCCAACTACAGCGGCCACTAGCCCGCTCCCTCGCCACCTGCGGCCCGCTCCCTCACCGCAACCTCACCTTGATGAGCTCGTGATCTTGCGCTAGCGGCCCGGGGCCATACGAATCTCGCCGATGATCGCGTCCGGCTGGATGTGCCGGTCGTCCCAGGTCACTCGCAGCACGCGATAACCGGCATTGACCAGCGTATTCTGCCGCCGCCGGTCATTCACCAAGGCGTCTGGCCCAGAATGGAAGGCGAAGCCGTCGACTTCCACGACCAGTCGCTCGGCCGGAAACAGCAGATCGACGACGGCGATGATGTGTACCGCCTCGTCCATGATCGTGGCCCCGGTCCTCCAGCCGCTGATCCGCTTCCCCTGGAGTAACCGATGCAACCGGCGCTCGGCCATGCTCGCTGCTCCGCGACCGGCCATTGACAGCAGATGCAGCAACGTCGGTGTGCCGGCCCGGCCGTAGCGTTTCCCGCGCCGCCGCGGCCAGATCGTGCACACCCAGGATGCCGCGATGGTGTTTCGATGATCACGGGCGCTGTGGTCACATCGATGGGCAACGGAAAGCCATGCACCGCACCTGCCGTGGTATGGCTGATCACGGCAGCCGGAACGGTCAGCCGCGCTGACCAGGCTATGGCAGCTGGCGTGACGTCCAGGGTCGCCGATATCAGGCCGTGCCCAGGTAGCTGCAGCCAGGTGCCGTCTCGAACGCGCCGCCTGATCTGATCGGCGGACCATCCCTCGGTCCGAGCTTGGGGGGCCGAATCAATTACGGCGAACGGGGCGCTGGATGTCTTCTGTGGACAAAGCCGTGGTCGGGCGGGCTGTGGACCGTTAGATCTACTCCGGATGATCACCGGTTCGGCTGGCGATCATGGTGAAGAAGAGGGCTGGGAACGGGCCGCCTGCGCGATCGACACCGCCTCCTCCCGCGAGCCGGCCCCCAGCTTGCCCAGTAGTTCGGACACCCGATTCCGGATCGTCTTCGGCGCCAGATAGAGCTGGGCCGCGATCTGCGACGTCCGCAGGCCCTGCACCATCAACTCGAGGATCTCCAGATCGCGTGCATTCAGCACCGCCAGGGGATCGGGCTGAGCTGCGGGTGAGGCATCGAGACCGGCCCCGGGTCCACGCGGGGGGGCCGACGACGCCGCCGCCACCACGGCGTCGCTGGCGCCACGGCCGACGACCAGCGCCCCCCGGGCGGCGGAATGCACTGCAGCCAGTACATCTTCGGGGTCGGCGTCCTTGAGCAGATAACCGCTCAGCCCGCTGGCCAGACTCCGGATCACGGTGTTCTCGGCCGCGTGCATAGTCAGGATGAGCACTCGCAGATCCGGCCAGCGCTGGCGGAGTTCGGTGCCCAGCTCGATGCCGTCGCCGTCGGGCAGTTGCAGGTCGAGCACGGCCACCGACGGCGGCGGCACCAGCGGCAGGGCGCGAGCCTCCGACACCGAGCGCGCCGTCGCCATCACCTCGAGAGCTGGGTCGGAACCGATCAGCGCCACTAGCCCGGTGAGCACGATCGGATGGTCGTCCACCACCAGCACGCCGATCACGCCGAAACGCCTTGGGCGCAGGGCAGTTCGAGTCGCAAGCGGGTACCTGGCCGCCCGGCCAGATCGGCCGGTCCGACCACGAGCCGGCCGCCCAGGTTCTCGGCCCGCGCGCGCAGTGAGGAGAGACCGACGCCGGGCACGATCCGGGCGCCGCCGCCGTCGTCGGTGACCTCCACACACACCGCCGGCGGCGCCGACACCACCCGGATCTCGATCGCGGAGGCGGTGACGGCGTGCCGCAGCGCATTGGTCACCCCCTCCGCCACACAGCGGTAGACCGTGACCTGCACCGGCTCGGTCAGCGGCGTCCCCAGGCCGACGTCCAGAGACAGCGCAGGCCCATCCGATCCGCGGCTCCGGAAGGACTCGACCAGGTGCTTCAGAGCCGTGGCCAGATCACCGTCGTCCAGGGCGGACGGCGAGATCCCGGCCACGATCCGCCGCAGATCGGTGCGGCTGCGGGCCAGCCCCTCGGCCAGACCGGAGAGCAGTTCCGCATCGGGATCGTCGCGCGGCCCGGCCCGCAGCGCGGCCCGCACCTGCATGCTCATGCCGGCCAGCGCCGGTCCCAGCCCATCGTGCAGATCGGCCAGGATCCGGCGCCGCTCCAGGTCCAGTTCGCGGGCGACGTCCCGGCGGGCCAGCTCGGCCTCGACGGCCAGGCCCACGGCCCGGGCGACCAGAGCCACGGTGGGGGTCATCCGGGCGCTCCCCTCGCCCGGCCGGGGCTCAGGCCCCTACCCGCCATCGGACTGAACGGCCAGACTGCCGACCCGTTCACCGCCGACGTCCAGTGGATGCAGCACCCAGCCGTCCGGAACCTCAGGTTCGTCGTCACCGATCACGAGCCGCGCATCCCGGCATCCGCTGGCCGAGGCCACCATCCGGGCGGCCTTGCCCAGCAGTTCACGAGCATCAGCTCGTCCGCCCAGATCAGCGGTGATCGCTGCCACGTCGGCCGGTGAGATCGCGCCGGGTCCGTAGCGTCGCGCCAGGACTGATCGGCGGATCCACCCGGCCGCGAGCACAGCCGTGACCGCGGCCGGGATCGCGGCGAACACGGCCGAGATGTTCGGCGAGGGCAGGTTGGTCCACACCGCCCCCTGCCGGACCAGCAAGGCCACCAGGCCCGCGGACGCCGCGACCCCTGTCAGCAGGGCGAGGTCGAGCAGGTGCTCGTCCAGCGGCCGGAAGGCGTGCGCGAAGCAGAGCCAGCACACGACCCCAGC
>CAXUFS010000089.1:0-10486 GCA_964250315.1 uncultured Kineosporia sp.
GTCTGGGTCGGCGCGGGGGTCTGGGTCGGCATGACCGGCGGCGCTGGGCGAGACGGCGGTGGTGGAACCGCTGGAGGCGGACCAGGTGGGGTGGCCGGCTGGACGTGCTCGTCGGTGGTGGTGAGCGGAGGGCGTCCGGGAAGCGGCACGGTGTGGCCCGCCAAGTAAGAATCCGCCAGCGCGAGCACGGTCGACACGTAGGAATCCGAGTGGTTGTACCGATATACCGCCGCCCACCGACCCGGCTGGGTGGCCATCGACGTGCCTCCGGCGCACAGGTAGCGGCCTGCGGCCAGGGCGGCGGCGCGCATGTTCTGCGGGTCCGCCCCAGCTCCGTACATCTGCCAGGTACCGGGCAGGAACTGCATCGGCCCGACCGCCCGGTCGCTCACCGGGTCGCCGTCGTATCGGCCATTGTCGGAGTCGTGGATCGCGGCGGTGCCTGGTCGGGACCCGTCCAGCCGGACGCCCAGGATCGGTGGTGTCACCACGCCCAGCGAGTTGATCACTGATCCGCCGAACCGGCCGTGATTGCTTTCCACTCGCCCGATCCCGGCCAGCACGCTCCAGCTCAGATGGCAGGACGGGTCGGTGACGGCCAGTTCGCTGGCTGCGGCCAAGTAGGCCTGATAGGCCAGCGCCGGGATTCCGGTGCTGGTCAGCGAGGCCGTGTAAGCGGTGGCAATGGCGCTGGCCTGGGTGGAGGAGGCCGGCCGGCCGGTGGCACTGGGGGACGGCGACGTCGTCACGGTACCCAGCAGCCAGTTCTGCACCTCGTGATCCGGCGTCGCCCGGGGCGCCGCGGATGAACCCTGAACCGAGAACTCGGTCAGGTTCGGCGACAGTGAGTTCTGAGCGCCGGCGATCGTGAACAGGCCAGCGGCCGTCACCAGGCACAGGATCCGCCAGTGGGTCACGGCCACCCGCCCAGCGATCATGAGAGCTTGGTGACGGCGCACCTCAGCAGTTTCGTTCGGAAATCCGGAGTTTTCGACCGAATCTCAAAATTTATTCAAGAGT
This sequence comes from uncultured Kineosporia sp., assembly GCA_964250315.1. Classification (GTDB taxonomy): domain Bacteria; phylum Actinomycetota; class Actinomycetes; order Actinomycetales; family Kineosporiaceae; genus CAXUFS01. Next base: position 1,021 of record CAXUFS010000089.1, read on the forward strand.
CCGTCGTCTCAGCCCTAAGCGATGCCTGAGGGCAGATGATCGATCTCGGCGTGAAGTCAACGGCGCCGTCTGATAGACCGGACCCCACGGCCACACCTGAAGGAGCTGACCTTGCCCAGACTCGACGCCGGGGATCCGGCGCCCGACTTCACCCTGACCAGCGCCGACGGTTCTCAGGTGACCCTTTCCGACCTGCGTGGCCAGCACGTGGTGGTTTACTTCTATCCGGCCGCGATGACGCCGGGATGCACTACCCAGGCCTGCGACTTCCGGGACAGCCTGGACGCTTTGCACGCTCAGGGGTTCGAGGTGCTCGGCATCTCTCCGGATAGCCCGGACAAGCTGACCACGTTCATCCAGCACGACCACATCACCTATCCGCTGCTGTCGGACCCGGATCACCAGGTGCTCGAGGCGTGGGGGGCTTGGGGTGAGAAGAATCTGTACGGCAAGAAGTCGGTCGGGGTGATCCGGTCCACGGTGGTGGTTGATCCGGCCGGCAACGTCCAGCTGGCGCGCTACAACGTCAAGGCCACTGGTCACGTCGCGGCTCTGCGTTCGGAGCTGGGGATCTGATGAGCACCGAGGCGGATGACCCGAACCGGGAGGTGTCCGATCGGCGCCGGGGTTCCCGCAGCGCTTCGTCGCCGGTGGATGACGTCGTCGCTCCCGCGGCCAGGATGACGGTGATGAAGCCCGGATCCGCGGACACGCTGGAGGCCCAGATCCAGGCTCGCCGTGAACACCTGGCTGCCACCATCGACGAGCTCACTTCGCGGGCCACCCCGAAGGCGCTCGCCCGCCGGGCGCTTGACCAGATCCAGGCGAGGATCCAGGCCGCTACCCATACCCCCGATGGCCAGCTTCGTACCGAGCGGCTGGCGGCGGCTGGCGCGGCGGTACTCGCGGCCGGAGCCGGCCTGATCTGGCTGCGCCGGCGAAAGTGATCGCTGTCCTGGTGCCCCTGCGCCGCCGGTGAGCACGGCCGCCACGACTCGCCGCCGGAACGCCCGGTACACGCCGCTGGATGCGGATGGGCCGGTGCCGGTGGAGATGATCCGGGCGATTCCGGCGATTTCCCGTAGTCCGCTCGCGTGGCTGGAACGGGCGGTCAGCCGGTGGGGTGACCTGGTTGCCCTTCCCATTCTTGGCCCCCCAGTGCTGCTGGCGAACACTCCAGACGCGGCTCGGCACGTGCTGCAAGCCAATCATCGCAACTACACCAAAGCGACCATCCAGTACGGCGCGCTCTCCGCGGTGACCGGCCTCGGCCTGCTCACCTCCGACGGCCCGGATTGGCGGCGGCACCGTCGTGCCGTCCAGCCCGCCTTTCACGCCGCCGTGCTGCCCGACCTGGCCAGAACCACTCTGCGCGCCGCTTCCGCGCCCGGCTTGTGGGACGGGGCGCCGTTCGGGGCCGACCCGGCCGGCCAGGGTGCTGGACGGCTGGTGGACGCCGACGCCGCCGCGATGCGGGTGATGCTGGATGTGGTCACTGCCTGCCTGTTCTCCCAGTCCGCCGGGCCGGATGGGCAGCGAGTGATCAACGCCGTTGACGCCGCCCTGCAGGCCGTGGTGGCCAGGGCTCGTTCCCCCCTGGTGGGCCCGCTGGCCCGGATCCCGACTCCGGCCCAGCGACGTCAGCGCCGGGCAGTGCAGACCCTCGATCACGCCTGCCGGGAGCTGATCGCACACCGCCGGGCCGTTCCCGACCCGGTCCACTCGCCCGGCTCGGCCGGCCCGGTAAGTGCGGCCGGACCAGGCGCCGTTCCGCAGGACCTGCTCGGCCTGCTGCTGCAGGCGCAGGACGCGGGGGTGCTCACTGGCACCGAGGTGCGGGACGAGCTGGTCACGATGATCATCGCCGGGCACGAAACGGTGGCGTCGTCGCTGACCTGGACGCTGGCCCTGCTGGCCGACGATCCGCGGGTCCAGGACCGGCTGCACGCCGAGCTCGATCTTGTGCTGGCGGGTGGCTCACCCGGCTGGGACGACCTGCCCGCGCTGCCCTATCTGCGCGCCGTGGTCCGCGAGTCGCTGCGGCTGTATCCGCCGGCCTGGGTGATCACCCGCCGCGCGGTTGGACCGGATCTGGTCGCGGGGGTGCGGGTTCCGGCCGGAACGCTGATCATTCTCAGCCCCTGGCTTCTGCACCGCCGGAGTGAGGACTGGCCGCAGCCGCTGAGGTTCGATCCGGAACGATTCCTGGTGGACGCCGGCCGCCGGGACGGATATCTGCCGTTCGGGGCGGGGCCCAGGCTCTGCATCGGCCGCGATCTGGCCCTGATGCAGGCCACCCTGGTGCTGGCCCAGCTGCTGCGCGAGCACCAGGTCCGCCGTCCTCCCGGTACTGCGGCCCCGGCGGTTGACGCGCTGGTCACTCTCCGGCCGAAAGGCGGTCTGCCGCTTGTGATCTCATCTCGTCCGGGCCGCTCGGCCGCCTCCTGATGCGGCGAAGACAAGCGACGGCGAAGCATTTCCCGGCTGCTGGGCTATTGCATCCTCGTCGAGGTTCAGCGATGGTCGAAATCAGACCCCGTCTGAGCGGGCGGAGACGGCGGGTCAGGGACGCCGGCCTGCCTCTGCTGACGGGGTCACCAGCTTGTCGTGGCCGGCCCCGGCGCCCGGGCGCAGCTCGGGCCGCCGCTAGTCGCCGGTCCAGGCCAGCAGCTGGTCCAGGGGCAGCGCGTTGATCACCTGGCTGACCTGCACTCCGCACTCCACCGCCCGGGCTGCGCCATTGCCCTGCCAGTCCAACTGCCCCGGTGCATGGGCGTCGGTGTCGATGGAGAACATGCAGCCGGCTTCGGCCGCCTGACTGAGCAGCCGCCGGGGCGGGTCTAGGCGTTCCGGCCTGCTGTTGATCTCGACCGCTGTACCGTGTTCCGCGCAGGCCGCGAACACCGCGGCTGCGTCGAACTGGGATTCGGGGCGGCCCTTGGGATTGCGGCCCTCGCGGGCCTTAACCATCCGGCCCGTGCAGTGACCCAGGATGTCGGTGTTCGGGTTCTCGATCGCGGCCAGCATCCGCCGGGTCATCGCTGGAGCCGGCATCGCGAGCTTCGAATGCACGCTGGCCACCACGACGTCCAGCTGGGCCAGCAGCCCAGGTTCCTGATCCAGGCTTCCGTCCTCCAGGATGTCCACTTCGATCCCGGTCAGCATCCGGAACGGCGCGAGCTGCTGGTTGATCGCCTGGACAATCTCCAGCTGGCGTCGCAGCCGGTCGGCGGACAATCCGTTGGCCACCGTGAGCCGAGCGGAGTGATCGGTCAGGGCAAGGTACTCGTGGCCCAGTTCCTTTGCCGTCCAAGCCATTTCAGCCGGGGGAGAGCCGCCGTCCGACCAGTCCGAGTGACTGTGCAGATCTCCGCGCAACTCCTTGCGCAGCTGTTCGCCGCCGGTATCGACCACGCCCGGTGCCTCTGCCTCCAGCCGGGCCAGGTACTCCGGCTGGTGCCCGGACATGGACTCGGCGATGACCTCAGCGGTCTTGTCGCCGATGCCCTTGAGCTCGGTCAACGAGCCGTCGGCGGCGCGTTCCTGGAGCTCCGGCTGCCCGAGCGGCAGCAGCGCGGCCGCGGCCCCCCGGAACGCCTTGACCCGATAGCTGGAGGCCAGGGATCGCTCGAGCAGGAAAGCGATCCGGCGCAGATCAGCCACCGGATCGCGGGGCCGCGCTGACCTCGGCGCTGACTTCGACGCAGGACTCATGAGCCAAGCCTCTCGCGAGACGACCGGCGAGCGCTTCCCGGCCGGGATCCGGTCCGGCGGAACAGTAATCTGACCGGCATGGCGGACGACGGCGTGACTGCCCAGCCAGGAACCGCCGAAGGGGCGGCGCTCGAGGTGAGTCTGGCGGGGGCCGTCGCCCAGGTCACCCTGCTCGGGCCGGGGCCGGGCAACGCCATGGGCCCGGCCTTCTGGACCGATCTGCCTGCGGTCTTCACCCAGCTCGACGCCGATGAGTCGGTCCGGGCAGTGGTCGTCACCGGCTCAGGCGCCAACTTCAGTTACGGACTGGACCTTAAGGCCTACGCCGGCGCCTGGTCGGCGATGCTGGCCCAGGACGATGGGCTGGCTCGGTCCCGGACCCAGCTGTACGACCAGATCCGGCGGATGCAGGCTGCCCTGGACTCGGTCGCTCAGTGCCGGAAGCCGGTGGTGGCAGCCATATCCGGCTGGTGCATCGGCGGGGGAGTTGACCTGATCGCTGCCTGCGACGTCCGCTGTTGCAGCGCCGAAGCGATGTTCAGCGTGCGCGAGGTCCGGATCGGCATCGTCGCCGACCTGGGCAGCCTGCAGCGGCTACCGGCCATCATCGGCGACGGTCACCTGCGCGAGCTGGCCCTGACCGGCAAGAACATCACCGCGGCGCGCGCGGCGGCGATCGGGCTGGTCAACGAAGTGCTGGACGATCCCAGCACCGCTCTGGCCGCGGCGCATGGTTTCGCCTCGCAGTGCGCGGCGAATCCGCCGCTGGTGGTGCAGGGCATCAAGCAGGTGCTGCAGGCACAGCGCGCCAGCCGGATCGCTGATGGGCTGGCTAACGTGGCGGCCTGGAACTCCGCCTTCCTGCCGTCCCGAGATCTGAACGAAGCGATGAACGCGTTCGGTGAACGGGGCGAGCCCGGCTTCACCGGCCGCTGAAGCTCTAGGCACAGGAGCACACGGATGCCGATTCTGACCCGGACCGGGGATGTCTTCGTCCTGAACCTCGGTGCGACTGAGAACCGCCTCCACCCCGACCTCGTCACCTCGATGCTCGCGGCCCTGGACGAGGTCGCCGCCGCCGGCGGTCCCCGGGCGCTGGTCACGGCCGCGGACGGCCGATTCTGGTCCAATGGGCTCGATCTGGAGTGGGCCCAGGCCAATCCGGCCCAGTTCCCGGGGTATGTCGCCACGGTCCAGGAACTGTTCGCCCGGATGCTGGAGCTGCCGGTGCCGAGCGTGGCGGCGATCCAGGGTCACTGCTTCGCGGCCGGAGCCCTGCTGGCGCTGGCTCACGACTTCCGGGACATGCGCGCCGATCGGGGCTACTTCTGCCTGCCGGAGGTCGATATCGGGATCCCGTTCACGCCCGGAATGTCAGCGCTGGTCCAGGCCCGGCTGAGCCCGCAGGTGGCTCACGACCTCATGATCACCGGACGGCGGCTGGGTGGCGAGCAGGCGGCCGATTGCGGGATCGTGGACGCCGCCGTGCCCGCTGACGAGGTGCTTGCGCTGGCGCTCGAGCGAGCCGGCGAGCTCGCGGCCAAGGCCGGGCCGGTTCTGAGCTCGATCAAGGCGGGAATGTACGCGCCGGTGCTGGCCCTGCTCCGGGCTCATTAACCCATCGGCGCTCCGGCATCAAGTTTCGGCAAAAGCAGCTGCCCTGGGTGCTGTCGGCGGTCGCCAGCCGTGGTTCCGATCAGGGCGCGCTGCTAGGTTTCCTGCCGAAACCGGTGAAAGCTGTCAATAGTTCTGGAGTCCGCCCGAATGCTCAACAAGCCCAAGGAAAGGCGACGTTCGGGATGGCTTCTGCTCGTGGTGCCCCTGGTGGCAACGCTGTCGGCGGGCGCCTGGTTCGGCCGTTCCTACCTCGGCGGGCCCGGTGAGGTGGACCAGCAGACCCTGGCGGCCTCAGGCTCTCAGCCGGCCAGCACCTCGCATCCGGTCACGGCAGCCAGCCCCACGCCGTCCGTGCCGGTGACGCAGGCTCCGGTACGACTTCACGAGGTCGACCTGGGCAAGGTCTCCGGTCGCTATCTGCTGAAGGGGCCGCGCAAGGTGCCGTCGGACTCCTCCGTGCTGTTCGTGGTGTCCGGCCCGAAGCGGGTCATGCACAACGACTCCGTCGCGCCGTTCAGTTACACCCTGAACACCACCCGGCTGCCGAACGGGAGGTACAAGGTCAATCTCACCGTCACCCGGCCGGGGTTACCCGCCCTGGTGCAGACCCAGCGGATGCAGATCGCCAATCAACCGAAGCCCAGAAGCACCCCCAAGCAGACCACCCCGAACCCACCGGGTTCCGGCGGGTCGGGTGGATCGGATGGATCCGGTCGCTCGGGCAAAGGATTGACGGCGCAGGCCGCAGCGGTGCTGAAGATCACCAACGCTGAGCGGGCCAAGGCTGGCTGCAAGGCGCTGTCCGCGAATTCGACCCTGAACAACGTGGCGCAGGCGCACAGCGCCGATATGGCCGCCCACAACTACTTCTCGCATGACAGCCAGAACGGCAAGAGCCCGTTCGACCGAATGAAGGACGCTGGGTACAACTTCCGGGCTGCGGGCGAGAACATCGCCTATGGCCAGCGGACCGCCACCGACGTGATGAACGCCTGGATGAACAGCCCCGGACACAAAGCCAACATCCTGAACTGCACCTACACCCAGATCGGGATCGGCTACGCCCTGCAGGGCAGCACGCCGTACTGGACTCAGGACTTCGGCACCCCGCTCTGATTTCCGCGCTCGGGTCCACGGTTCGCGTGTGACACTCGGGCCGTGAGCAATGTCGAGGCGCGGCCGGGAGAGTCAGTGGCGGGCGGCGCGGGCGCGGTTGCGCCGGCTGGTCCGGTCCACCAGCTGCTCTCCGGCCGCCCGGTGGCACTGGGTGGCCCACGTGGCTTCGAGGTCATCCGGACCCTGCCCAATCGGGACCGCCGGATGGTCGGTGCCTGGTGCTTCCTGGACAGCTACGGCCCGCACGATGTTTCGGAAGGCGGTATGCGGGTGACCGCGCATCCGCACACCGGGCTGCAGACCGTGACCTGGCTGGTCGCCGGAGACGTGATGCATCGCGACAGCCTCGGCAGCGAGCAGTTGATCCAGCCCGGTCAGTTGAATCTGATGACCGCCGGACACGGCATCTCACATTCCGAGGTATCGCCGCCGTCGCGTTCGCGCTGGCTGCAGGGGGTGCAGTTGTGGGTGGCGCTGCCGTCCTCGGACCGGGAGAGGGCGCCAGCGTTCGAGCACCATGCGTCACTGCCGGTGCTGACGCGGGGTGGGCTGTCGGCCACTGTGCTGCTGGGAACACTCGGGCCGGTCACGTCGCCCGCGCGTACCTACACCCCGATCGCCGGAGCGGAAATCACTCTGATGGCAGGTGTTTCGGAATCGCTGCCGTTGCGCCCGGACTTCGAGTACGCCGCCCTGGCACTGGCAGGGTCGGCGGTCGTGGACGGCGCACAGCTGCCGCCGGGACCGCTCCTGTACCTCGGGTCCGGCCGAACTGATATTCCGCTGGCGTCGGCCGGGGGTGGCCGGCTGCTGCTGCTGGGCGGTGAGCCGTTCGAGGAGGAGCTGGTGATGTGGTGGAACTTCGTGGGCCGCTCGCATGAGGAGGTCGTGGCGGCGCGGACCCAGTGGATGACCCGCCCGGACGCGGATCAAGGCTCGAACTGGCTCGGGTCGAGTGGCGAGGGGCCCGCCACCGACCGTTTCGGCACCGTGCCAGGCCCGGAGGGTGAGCCGATGCTGGCTCCGGTCATGCCCGGCACCCGGCTGCGGCCTCGTGGCCGTCAGCGCTGAGCCGAATCGGTTTCGTTCGGGCCGGGCCTGAATGCTAATCTCGACCGGCTTCACGCGCCGCTAGCTCAATTGGCAGAGCAGCTGACTCTTAATCAGCGGGTTCGGGGTTCGAGTCCCTGGCGGCGCACCATCACTGCAGGTCAGGACCGTGTTGGTCCTCAGCTTCAAGATCACCACCATGGTTTACCCATGGCTTTCATCTGGATTGTCGTTGTCGTCGTCCAGCGCTTCGAGCACCTCGGCGGCACCGGTCTGCGCGATCCGGCGGCCGAAGTAGTGATCTGTGGTCATGGACACTTTCGCGTGGCCCAGCTGGTCAGCGGCTGCACGGCTCGTTAGTCCGGCAAGGTCCATCAGGGTGGCGACGGTACGGCGGAATGTGTGCGACGTGATGTCGGCGTACCCCGCGCGATCAAATGCCTCGCGCAGATCGCCCTGAGTGTTGCTGGAGTCTCTGAGGCGGCCGGTGGCCGTCGTGAACACAACATTCCACACGTTCTCTTCACGGTCCGCCTCGCGGCGCTTGAGCATGTCAATGCCCCATTTCGGGAGGCGGATGATGCGCCACCCCGATTTCGACTTGGGCTTCGCCTTGATCAGCAACCCTGTTCCCTTGACCCGGATGACGGTGCCCCGGACCTCGACTGTGCCCGCGTCCAGGTCCACAGCTGCCCACGTCATTGCCAGCGCTTCACCCAGGCGCAGGCCAGTGGCCAACATGAAATCGACCAGGTCAACCAGATCTTGATCAGCCGCCTTAGAATCGGCAGCGATCTTGGCTCTCAGATCTCGAACTTCTTCAACGGTAAGCGCCCGGCGAATCTTGCCGTGGTCCCGCACCGGAGCAGCGTCTCTCACCGGATTCGACGGCATGGCGTCATGGCGGGTTGCCAGCCCGAACATCCCTGAGAGCACCGTCCGGGTGATCCGAGCAACCGAGACGCCGTGATGCTCACGCGTTGCCTTCAATACCCGATCGACCCGAGAGACGGTGACCTCTCTGAGCCGTAGAGCTCCCAGGGCAGGAATCACCTGATTGTCGAGGCGGTCGCGATACGTCTGCCATGTGCCGGGTGATCGTTCCCCCGCCCGAGTCGCAGCATCAATCTCGCTGAACCATTGCTCGGCAAGAGCTTTCACTGTCGTGTCGTGCGTGATGTCAGCAGCTGCGTCCGATCGGCCGCGATCCCGGCATGCCTCCTTGAGCCGGTTGCGAGCGTCTGCATCACTCGTCCCGGTTCGCTCAATCTGCCGGGTAATGCCGTCATAGTCTCGGTAGTAGGCGACAGCTCGAACACGCTTCTTCCTCATCGTGTACGTACGGATCTCACCCATGGTGCCGAGGGGGAGTGGAGGTCTGGGCATAAGGCTCAGGCGCTCTTGTCGGTGGTGATGGCGTCGAACCAGGCTTCGACATCGTCAGGCCTGTAGCGCAAATGCTTACCCACGCGGCGAGCTGTGGGTCCTTGACCGGTGGTGCGCCACCGATAGAGCGTTTTCACAGGGACGCCGAGGTAGTCAGAGACGTCCTGGACGGTCCAGAGCTTGGTAAGCATGGCGGTGTTCCTTCCTGTGTGGTTTGGTGTCAAGCAGCGGTTGACGTTCGATTCATGAATTGGCCTGTCTCGTCAGCGATTTCATCTCGTGCCGTCTGTCGTCTCTCGCGGGCCATCGCGGCGGCGGTGTTGGCTAGGAGCGCGTCGCCGGTGGTGTGCCAGCCGGTCCCGGCGAAGCTAAGGGAGCCGACCAGCAGCGTGGTGTCTTCGTCGCCGTCGAGGTAGTCGGTGAGGCGGTGGTGGATGGCGTCGCGGCGGTAGTCGATGCGGGCTTGGCGGAGCTGGCCCAGGGTGGTGGAGTAGCGGCGGCTCTTGGGGGAGAAGTGGCCGCCGAAGCCGAGCATGTGCGCCCACCGGCGGCGCCGGGTGTAGGCCCGGCGGCCGGCGGTCTT
>CAXUFS010000090.1:0-10409 GCA_964250315.1 uncultured Kineosporia sp.
GCCGGGCGGCCACCGGCGGCGCCAGCACGGTCGCGCCCCGGGCGGCCGCCCGCACGGCGTCCACCAGCTGGGCCCGGGGGGTGTCCTTGAGCAGGTAGCCGCGAGCCCCGGCCTCGACCGCGCGCAGGATGTCGGCGTCGGTGTCGTAGGTGGTGAGCACGAGCACCTGGATGGCCGGATACGCGGCCACGATCTGTGCCGTCGCGCCGGCGCCGTCCAGGCCGGGCATCCGCAGGTCCATCAGTACGACGTCCGGCCGCTGGACCCCGGCCTGCACCACGGCTTCCACCCCGTCGGCGGCCTCGCCCGCCACCTCGATGTCGTCCTCCAGATCGAGCAGGCCGGTCAGGCCCATCCGTACCACCGGATGGTCGTCGGCGACCAGTACGCGGATCATGACGGCAGATCGGCGGGCAGCCGGACCAGCACCCGGGTGCCGTGCCCCGGCGTGCTGGCCACGTCCACCGAGCCGCCCGCGTCGGACACCCGGTGCCGCATTCCGGTCAGCCCGAACCCGGCCACTGAGGCCGCTCCGAAGCCCACGCCGTCATCGGTCACCTCGACCTGGGCATCATCGCCGGACAACCACACCCGGACCCGCACCGACGTCGCCCGGGCGTGCCGCCGCACATTGGTCAGTGACTCCTGGACGGCGCGCAACAGCACAACCTCGCGATCACGGGACAGCCCGGTCAGCGCGGCCCCGCCCGGCAGGTCCAGCGCGACGCTCAGGCCGGTCTCGGCGGCGAACCGATCGGTGAGCCGGGCGACGGCGTCCACCAGGGTGCTGCCCTCCAGGCCCACCGGAGCGAACGCGGCGACCAGGGCCCGGGCCTCGGCCAGGTTCTCCCGGGCCACCTCCTCGATCGAGGTAAGCCGCTGGGCGGTCACCAATGGCGAGCGGGACAGCTGGGCCTGCGCCGACTGAGCCAGCATGATCACGCTGGTGAACCCCTGAGCCAGGGTGTCATGGATTTCGCGGGCCATCCGCTCCCGCTCGGCCATAACTCCCTGGGCGTGGCGCTCGGCCCCCAGCTCAGATCGGGCCGCCTCCAGCTCGACGATCAGCTCGGCCCGTTCCCGGGACTGGTCGATGATCCGGGAGATCCACGTTCCGAAGCCGATGCTGAACACCAGGCTGATGACCATGATGGTGCCCAGCACCCACAGACTGTCCGCGGACCAGCCATTGGCCGCCCACTGCCCCAGCATCGTCGCCAGCGCCAGCGCGCCACTGAGATAGGCACAGGTCCGGACGGCGCCGCCGAACAGCCATATTTGCGGGAAGAACACGGTCAGCAGCAGGGACGTGGACGGCTGGGCGGCGCAGGCCACTCCTGCGGCCACGATGACGATCATCAGATATCCGGCGTTGCCTGGGAAGCGGGTGCGCCCGGGGCCGGGCCGGATCACCAGATGGGCCGCCGCGATGACCGACAGGGCCGCGATAGTCACGGCCTTCCTCGCTGGGGAGACGTCGTTGAGCAGGAGCGTCAGTACCAGGCCGAACGCCAGGAAGAACCAGAACAGCAGGGTCCACAGAGATCCCCGGTTCCACGCGTGCTGGGGGTCCTGCGCGGAGGCGCACGCTGGATCAGACATGACCGCTCATCCCGCGTCCGCCCGCTGCCAGCGGAAGGTGCGCAGGCACAGGACGAGCCCGATCAGCGTCCATGCCGCCAGTATCAGCGCGGTCAGCCCGAGCTGCCAGGATCCGGCCGCTTCCTGTGCCGCGAATGACTGCGGCAGGAAGACCGAGCGCATGCCCTGGGCCAGCCACTTCAGCGGAAAGATCGAACCGATCGCCTGCATCCAGCCCGGCAGGTCGGTGAAGACGAAGAACACCCCAGAAACGAACTGGAGCACGATGACCACCGGGCTGACCACGGCCGGAGCACTCTTGGACGACCGGGCCAGCGACGAGTAAGCGATACCCACCACGGTTCCGGCCGCCGTCCCGAGCACGAATACCCAGGCGAATCGCACCCACAGCGCGGGGCTGGCGGGCAGGGACAGATTGAAAAAGAGCGCTCCGATGACCAGGAGCAGTGCGGCCTGCACCACGCTGGTGATCAGCACCAGCCCGACCTTGCCCAGGAAGAACGCGGCCGGCGGCAGCGGTGTGCCCTCCAGGCGCTTGAGCGTCCCGTCGTCCCGCTCGATCGCCAGGCTGATCGCCAAGGACTGGAAACTGGACAGCATCACGCCTGAGGCGATCATTCCGGCCGTGAAGTACTGGGTGAACGAGACGCCAGGCGCGATGTCATCCCCGAACACCGACCCGAAGATGAACAACAGGATCACCGGGAACGAGAAGGTGAAGATCACGGACTCGCGCTGGCGGAAGAACTGCTTGAGTTCGATCCTGGTCCGGGCCCAGGCCAGCGAACTGGTCGAGGGCAGGTGCAGCTGGGCTGTGACGGCGCTCATGACAGGCTCCCGGCGGACTGGTCGCTCTTGGTCTCGATCATGCTCAGGTAGATGTCTTCCAGGCTCGGCCGGACGACTTGCAGGCCGGGCACCTCGCCCCCGAAATGGGCGGACAGCTGCCCGACCAGTGCGGCCGGAGTGGGGGTGGCCTGCGCGCGCTCGGCTCCGTTGTCCAGCCAGCAGACCCGGGACTCCTGCAGCGATCGGCCGCCCAGCTGGTCCGGGGTGTTCACCTCCAGCAGCTCGCCGCCCGCGATCACCCCGACCCGGTCGGCCAGATGTTCGGCCTCGTCCAGGTAGTGCGTGGTCAGCAGGATGGTCGTTCCGCCAACGCGAAGGTCAGCGATCAGTTCCCAGAAGGCTCGGCGCGCCTGCGGGTCGAAGCCGGTGGTCGGCTCATCCAGGAACAGCAGTTGTGGGTCGCCGATGATGCCCAGGGCCACGTCCAGCCGCCGTCGCTGGCCGCCGGACAGGCTCCGGGAACGGGCCGTGCGCTTCTCGTCCAGCCCGCAAGCCTTGATCACCTCGTCCGGGTCGCGTGGCTGGGGGTAGTACAGCGCGAAGTGGCGCACCACCTCTTCGACACTCAGCTCGAGGTTCTCGTTGGAGCTCTGCGTGACGATGCCGATCTGAGCCCGCCAGGCCCGGCCCGCTGTCTGCGGGTCCTGGCCCAGCACGCTGATCCGCCCGCCGTCCCGATGCCGATACCCCTCGAGAATCTCCACGGTGGTGGTCTTGCCGGCCCCGTTCGGGCCGAGCAGGGCGAACACCTCACCGTCGCGGATTTCAAGCGACAGGTTCCGGACGGCAGGCAGGTCGCCGTAACTCTTGGTCAGGCCGCTGATGCTGATCGCTGAGCTGGACATGGCCCAAGCCTGGCGTTCATCACCGCGGCCAGCTACCACTGACCAGCTGATCTGGCCGGGGTAGCCGTCCACCGATCGTCGTACCCGGCACCGCCCGGTGCTGACTACCATCGGCGCTACGTATTCGACTGGGAGCAGGCCAGGTGCGTAGACTCGGCCCTCGGGTGGTTGCGGACTGCCATAATCAGTGCTGCCGTCCGGCAACAGCCGCCCGTAGGGCAGTGGCTCAATTGGCAGAGCACCGGTCTCCAAAACCGGCGGTTGAGAGTTCGAGTCTCTCCTGCCCTGCGCGCACAGCATCGGCAGTATTGACCGGCACTGAGACGTCAGCTTCATAGGTGAGGGCAATGGCCACGACATCAGCCACCAGGACCAGAACTCGCAGCGGAGGCCCGGGGCTCTTTCTGCGTCAGGTGGTGGCCGAGCTTCGCAAGGTGGTGCGGCCGACCCGCAACCAGCTGATCACTTACACCACCGTGGTGCTGGTGTTCGTGATGGCCGTGATGGCATACGTATCGGTGCTGGACTACGGCTTCGGCAAGCTTGTGCTCTGGGCCTTCGGCGGGAACTCCGGCTCCTGAGCCTGAGTGCCGGTCACCGGGCGCCTCGGCGATCCGGGCTGGCTAGACGAAAGGGAAGCAGGAACAACAGCGTGTCCGAAACAACTTCGCAGCATCCCTCTGATTACAGCGACGACCACGACCTGATCACCGAGGCCGCGGCTCACGACGACGCACCGCCGGAGCCGGACGACCCCATCGCGCAGGACGGCGGCGAAGCCGGTGACCTGGCTGCCGAGCCGGTGGACGACGAGCCAGTGGATCCGGTGGCCGAGTTCAAGGCGGCCCTGCGCCGGGCGCCCGGTGACTGGTTCGTGATCCACTCTTACGCCGGATACGAGAATCGGGTGAAGGCCAACCTGGAGAACCGCACCTCCAGCCTGAACATGGAGGACTACATCTTTCAGGTGGAGGTCCCGATGGAGGACGTCACCGAGATCAAGAATGGCCAGCGCAAGCAGGTCCGGCGGGTCCGGATCCCCGGCTATGTGCTGGTCCGGATGGATCTGACCGACGAATCCTGGGGTGCAGTCCGGCACACCCCCGGCGTCACCGGTTTCGTCGGGCACACTCACCAGCCAGTTCCGCTCAGCCTGGACGAGGTCTACTCGATGCTCGCCCCGGCCCTCCAGCCGGCTGAGGCCAAAGCTGCGGCCAAGGCCGAGATCAAGGTGATCGACTTCGAGGTCGGCGAGACCGTCACGGTGATGGAGGGCCCATTCGAGACCCTCCCCGCGACCATCTCGGAGATCAACGGCGACGCCCAGAAGCTCAAGGTGCTGGTTTCCATCTTCGGCCGGGAAACTCCGGTCGAGCTGTCGTTCAGCGACGTCGCCAAGATCTGAGAAGATCTCAACTGCCGGATCGCCGCGACCCGGTACAAACCATCCAGAAGGAACAGTTCACCATGCCCCCCAAGAGTAAGAGGGTTTCAGCTCTGATCAAGCTGCAGATCAAAGCTGGCCAGGCAACTCCAGCACCGCCGATCGGGCCGGCGCTGGGCCAGCACGGCGTCAACATCATGGAGTTCTGCAAGGCGTACAACGCCCAGACCGAGTCGCAGCGTGGCAGCGTCATCCCGGTTGAGATCACGGTTTTCGAGGACCGATCCTTCACCTTCGTCACCAAGACTCCGCCCGCCGCTGAGCTGATCAAGAAGGCGGCCGGCGTGGACAAAGGGTCGGGCGAACCACAGAAGACCAAGGTTGGCCGGCTTACTTCGGCCCAGGTGCGCGAGATCGCGCAGCAGAAGCTCGAAGACCTGAACGCGAACGACCTGGACGCCGCCTCGAAGATCATTGCGGGTACTGCCCGTTCGATGGGCATCACCGTCGAGAGCTGACCAAGCAACATCCACAAGAATGAGCCAGCACAAGTGGCAGGGCGCAGCGCCCGCCCGTCCAGACCACGACCTGGTGCTACCACAGGAGCGAAAGATGAAGCGCAGCAAAGCTTATCGGGCCGCCGCGGAAAAGATCGACGAGACCCGGCTGTACACCCCGATGGAGGCCGTCAAGCTGGCCAAGGAGACGTCGACCACCAAGTACGCGGCCACGGTGGAAGTGGCGATGCGGCTGGGTGTCGATCCGCGCAAGGCCGACCAGATGGTCCGCGGCACGGTCAACCTGCCTAACGGTACGGGCAAGACCGCCCGGGTCCTGGTCTTCGCCACCGGCGACCGGGCTGCGGCGGCGGAGGCGGCCGGGGCCGAGTTCGTGGGCTCAGACGATCTGATCACCCGGATCCAGGGCGGTTTTCTCGACTTCGACGCGGTGGTCGCCACTCCCGACCAGATGGGAAAGGTCGGGCGGCTGGGCAAGGTGCTCGGTCCCCGCGGGCTGATGCCGAACCCGAAGACCGGCACGGTGACCATGGACGTGGCCAAGGCGGTCGAGGAGATCAAAGGCGGCAAGATCGAATTTCGGGTGGACAAGCACGCGAATCTGCATTTCATCATCGGTAAGACCTCCTTCACCGATGAGCAGCTGGTGCAGAACTACGCCGCCGCCTTCGACGAGATCAACCGGCTGAAGCCGTCCGCAGCCAAGGGCCGGTACCTGAAGAAAGCCACCCTCACCACCACGATGGGTCCGGGTATTCCGGTGGATCCCAACCGCGGCCGGGAGCTCGAAGAGGGCTGAGTGCCAGCGGCAGTTCAGCTGTTCGCCATCGCTGGCACCCTGGCGTGGAACAGGCCCGGAAAGTGGCTGAGCCGGTCTGAGCCGGTCTGAGACGCTGCCGGCTGGCGATCACCGGCACGCTAAAGTGGACGCTCGGATCGAGCAGTTCGGCGCTTCGGGTCCCGGCATGACTCGTGGCGAGGGTGAAGCATCACGGAGGGTCTGTGTTCGAAACCCAGTCCTTCGGAGCGCCCGCCGGGGCTGACCTGGGCCGGGTGCTCCTGGTCGAGGACGATGATGGGGACGCCCTACTGGTAGAGGACCTGCTGGCGCTCTCGGGGCGCCCGGTCGCGATCACGCGTGCCCGCACCCTGTCCGGCGCTCGTGAGGTGCTGGCCAGCGAATTGATCAGCTGCGTCCTGCTCGACCTCGGGCTGCCCGACGCGCAGGGGCTCGACGCCGTCCGGGAACTGAGCGCTGGGGGCGACCAGATCGCGGTGGTCTGCCTGACCGGACTGGACGACGAGGCTTCCGGTGCCGCCGCGGTCGCCTCCGGCGCACAGGACTACCTGGTCAAGGGCAAGGTGGACGGTGAACTGCTCCGGCGTTCGCTGCGCTACGCGGTGGAGCGCCGCCGAGCCGAGGAGCAGTCCCGCGAGCTCTACGCCAGCCAGTTGCGAGCGGCCGAGAACGCCCGTCTGGAGCGGGGGCTACTGCCGGTCACCCAGACCCGCGATCCGTCTCTGGGTGTAGCCAGCCGTTACCGGCCTCGAGCCGGGGAACTGCTCGGCGGCGATTTCCTTGACGTCGTGGAAACCGTGGACGGCCGGGTGTTCGTCGTGCTCGGCGACGTCGCCGGACACGGCCCGGACGAGGCGGCGCTGGGAGTCAGCCTGCGGATCGCCTGGCGAGCCATGGTGCTGGCCGGCGTCGAGCCGGACCGGATCTTCAGCGTGATGGAGGACGTCCTGATCCGGGAGCGCCGCTCCAGCGACATCTACGTCCAGGCCAGCATGCTGATGATCCATGGCGACCGGCTCTCAGCCACCCTCTGGCTCGCCTCGCACCTGCCTCCGATGCTGCTCGATCCCGTTCCGGCGCAGCTACCGGGTGATCCGGCCAGCCTGGCGCTCGGGCTGCTGCCGCCGGGCCGATGGATCGGACGACTCATCCCATTGCCGCCCCGCTGGCGGATCCTGCTGTACACCGACGGCCTGGTGGAGGGGCGCCGGGGGAAGAGCCTGCCGCAGGTGCTCGGAGTGCCCGGCCTGCTGTCGATCGCCGAGACCAGCCGGCTCGGCGGCTCCGGGGCCGAGGTGGTCGACGACCTGCTCGACCGGGTGCAGCGTGCGCACGGCGGACCGCTGCCCGACGACGTGGCCGTGGTTGCCATCCAGTGGCCGGCCGGATCAGCCCACTGAACGGCTCGGCCATGCCTTCCGGCGATCACCTCTCCGGGCTGTCCCTGCAGCGCCGGATCGCGATCGCGCTCAGCGCGGCGGGAGTCCTCCTGCTCGCGCTCGTCATCGTGGCCGGCGTCCTGCTGCTGCGCACCCGCTCCACGCAAACCCAGGTCGTCGACGACTACTTCCAGGCGCTGCGGACGTCGCAGGCCTATCTCGTCGGCATGCTGGACTCCGAGACGGCGATCCGCGGATACGCGCTGTCCCGGAATACGGAAACCCTGCAGCCGCTGGATCAGGCCGGCCAGCCCTGGGCGCATCCGATCTCACCGGCGGTCGCCCGCCTCCTCCCTGACCAGCCTCAGGCGGCGTCCGCGCTGACCCGGGTGGAGCAGGACAGCCGGGCCTGGTACGACCAATGGGGTGCTCCGACGATCCAGCGGACCCGGGCCGGGCAGCCGACCACGAGCGACCAGGTGCTGGCGGGCAAGAAGCTGTTCGACACCTTCCGGCAGGACTATGGCCGTTATGTCGAGCAGGTGCAGGCTCGGCGGGCCACCTCGGCGCAGCGTCTAGCTGCCCTGACCAGTTCGCTGTTCGCCACCGCGCTCGCCTCAGCCGTGCTGGCCCTGATCACTGGTCTGGTCATCTGGTCGCTGCTGCGTCGCTGGGTGGATCGCCCGGCCACTGCGCTGGCCGCGGAGGCCAGGTTGATCGGCGCCGGCGATCTCAGCCACCAGGTGCAGGCGTCCGGTCCGCGGGAGTTCATTCAGCTGGGGGCGGCGATGGAGTCGATGCGGGAGCGGCTGGTGGCCCAGATCGGCGCGCTCGAACGTTCCCGTCAGGAGACCCTGGACGCTCAGGCGCAGGTGCATCACCAAGCCGAGGAACTGCGCCGGTCGAACCGGGAACTGGAGCAGTTCGCCTACGTCGCCTCGCATGATCTGCAGGAGCCGCTGCGCAAGGTGGCCAGTTTCTGCCAGCTGCTGGAACGCCGCTACGCGGAGCAGCTGGACGAAAGGGCCGGGCAGTACATCCATTTCGCGGTGGACGGGGCTCAGCGGATGCAGCAGCTGATCAATGATCTGCTCGACTTCTCCCGCGTGGGCCGGGTTTCCGCCTCGGCCATGGACGTGGACACCGGCGCTTGCCTGCGGGCAGCTCTGTCCAACGTGGAGACGGCCAGAGTGGAGTCGGGCGCATCGATCCAGCTGCAGACCGCGATGCCGGTGCTGCCGGGGGAGCCGCCGTTGCTCACCCAGTTGTTCCAGAACCTGGTCTCGAACGCGATCAAGTTCCGGGCCGGTCCGGCCCCCGTGATCCAGATCGGGGCCGTTCGGGCCGGGCCGGACTGGGAGTTCTGGTGCACCGACAACGGCATCGGGATCCCGGCCGAATACGCCGACCGGGTGTTCCTGATCTTTCAGCGGCTGCATCCCAAGGAGCGCTACGAAGGCACCGGGATCGGGCTGGCCATGTGCAAGAAGATCGTCGAATATCACGGCGGCCGGATCTGGGTCGGCGGCTTCGAGCCGGGGTCCGGGGACCCGCAAGAGCGGACCGGAACCACCATCCGCTGGACTCTCCCGGCTGAGCCCGCGGCCGTGCTGACAGCCGGGTCCGAACCGGAGCCTGGCGCTACGGCAGCGCCGGGGTCCGAATCGGCTCCCGTCCGGGGTGCAGCCGCGCGCTGAGGGGCGCCGGGCCGCCGGTCCTGGCCGGGCTGCGACCCGGATTTGGCCACGGCGCTGGCTCAGCCGTAGGCTGGTGGCTACCGAAGACCGCTGGTCGTCGTCCCAAAACAGCTCCAGATCCTCGATCCGGCCTGTAACGGGACGTCCGAAGGCCCCGCTGTGGCGGGCGGCCCGCGCAGGTGACTGGGTTCGTTCGCCTGGCTGCTGGCAGTGCCGCAGCCCGTCCGCCCCGAGCGCCTGCGCCGGGGCGTTTCTGCTGCTCGGGGTCCATCCGGTGGTTCGGCCGATGTGCTTGCACATCACCAGGAGACCGACCGGCACCAGGAAGCATCAGGAAGAAGGAATGCCATGGCGAGGCCCGACAAGGCCGCGGCAGTGGCGGAGCTGACGACTCGATTCCGTGAGTCAAATGCTGCCGTGCTCACCGAGTACCGGGGCTTGACCGTCGCACAGCTCACGCAGCTGCGCGCCAGCATCAAGGCCCACGCGACCTACGCGGTCGTGAAGAACACCCTGACCCAGCTCGCCGCCCGCGAGGCCGGGGTGACCGCGTTCGATGACGCGCTCGCCGGTCCGTCGGCGGTGGCCTTCGTCACCGGCGACCCGGTGGAGACGGCCAAGTCATTGCGTGATTTCGCCCGCACCCATCCGGCGCTGGTGATCAAGGGCGGAGTGATGGACGGGGCCACGCTGACCGCCGATGAGGTGCGCAAGCTGGCTGATCTGGAGTCCCGAGAGGTACTCCTGTCCAAGCTGGCTGGCGCCATGAAGGCCACACTGACCCGGGCCGCTTACCTGTTCAACGCCCCGCTGTCCCAGGCGGTGCGCACGGTGGACGCGTTGCGGGAGAAGCGGGCCGAGGCTGAACCCCCCGTCGCAGCACCGGCCGAGTCAGCCGAATCAGCCGAGTCAGCCGAGTCAGCCGAGCCCGTGGCTCTCGCTGAGGCGACGACCGAGTAAGCCCCCGCCACCGCAGCTATTCAGTTCATCCAATTCGCAGCAGCACAAGCCTTTTCGAAAGGAATGCCATCATGGCGAAGCTCAGCACCGACGACTTGCTGGACGCGTTCAAGGACCTCACGCTGATTGAGCTGTCCGAGTTCGTGAAGAAGTTCGAGGAGACCTTCGACGTCACTGCGGCCGCCCCGGTCGCGGTCGCCGCGCCCGGTGGCGGTGGCGCCGCTGCCCCGGCCGAGGCCGAGGAAGAGAAGGACGAGTTCGACGTCGTCCTCGAGGCGGCCGGCGACAAGAAGATCCAGGTGATCAAAGAGGTGCGTGGTCTGACCAGCCTGGGCCTCAAGGAGGCCAAGGATCTGGTGGACGCCGCTCCCAAGCC
>CAXUFS010000091.1:0-10212 GCA_964250315.1 uncultured Kineosporia sp.
TTGCTGGGCGACGCCGAGATCCCCGGCGGCCAGCGCGGCCTGCGCGGCGACGTTGAGCAGCTCCGCCCGCCAGGTCGCCGAACCGCGCTCGCTTTCGATCCGGCGCAGCGCCGCATCGCCCTCCGCCACCGCGTCCCGGAACAGCCCGGCCGCCAGCAGCACCGTGCACTTGTTGACGAACAGCTCCGGCTCCAGCACGCCGAGTTCGTCCACCAGTCGGGTGGCGTCGTCCAGCAGCGCCAGCGCGGCAGGAAGGTCGCCGCGACCGAAAGCGGCGGCGCCCCGGGCCCGCCGGAGGTCGGCGTATTCGAGCTGCTGACCGGCCTTGACGAACAGCTGCTCGCTCCGCTGGTAGTCGTCGTCGGCCCGCCGGATCAGGCCCATGGCCAGGTAGATGTCGGCGCGGAAGGAGAGCGCGCGGGCCTCCCAGGCCGGATCCCCGGCCCGGGAGAGCACATGGACCGCCTGCCGGGCATCCCGCAGCGCTTCGAGGTTGTGCCCGAGGATCGACAGCACATGGGTGCGCCGGATCAGCACCCGGCCGGCCAGCACGCCGGTGGTCCGGCTGTCGCTGATCACCTGCTCGAGCAGGTCCAGGCCACGCCGGGTCCGCCCGGCTTTGACCAGGGCCACTCCGAGAGTCGCGCGCACGTCGGCCTGACGCTCGAAAACCCCTGCCCGAGAGGCGAACCGCAGCGCCGTACGGAGTTCGGCGATGGACTCACGGATGTCGCCGAAGTCGCGCAGTACCAGCCCGATGGCCTGATGGGCCACCGATGCCCGTTCTGGGGACGGGCGGCCCACCAGCACCTCCCGAGCCTGTGCCACCGCCTCGGCCGGGCGGGACAGGGCCAGGGCGAGCAGCCGGTCGGGATCCCAGGCCGGCGACCGGGCCGGCTCCACGATCACCGGCCTCTGATCATCAGAGATGATCTTCGTCATATCGTTGCCACGTCGCAGCCGCATCCAAGGGGAAGAAAGTCATGGCCGATCCACGCGCAATGCCCGATCAGATTGACCACATTCTGCAGAACCACGATGACGCTGAAGTAGACAACCCTAACTGGCGTGAAGATCGGAGCTACGGGTTCATCTACCGCCGCGGCCATGTGCTGACCCGGCTCGGGGATTCAGTCAGGGTGGGCCGCGAACTGAATGGTTTCCTGCGGGCCCACAACGAGCGGAATGCCGAGAGCTGGACCCGGACCGGAGACGGCCAGCCGCAGCAGCCCGAGCCCCGGATCCAGGTGCGGCGGGAGATGCCCGGCTTCCAGTTGCTCCAGTTCAGCAGCGGGCTGGACAACTCCCGGGTGGCCGAGCCGCGGCTGCCAGAGGTGCTGGACGAGTTGGATCCCAACCTCGGACTCGGGGTCGCCCGGCCCGATCATGTGCTGACCGCGGCCAGTCACTCCTGCTCAGCGACGGAACCGGACGAGGTCCCCGACGGCGTATCGCCATTCCCAGAGCCGGCCGCGGACGCCTGCACTTGCGGGCACTGCACCGGTAAGGGGGTGCTGGTCAGCGTGATCGACACCGGGCTGATCGAGAACGCCGCCGGCCCCAGCCCCTGGCTGTCTGGGGTGCAGGGGGACGTCGATCCCTATGGTCCGGGCGGTGAGATCCTCGAGTACACCGGCCATGGAACCTTCTCAGCCGGGTGTCTGCGGACGATCGCGCCCGAGGCCGACGTGTACGTGGAACGAGGTGTGCAGCACGGCGGTTCGGCCTACGAGAGCGAGCTGGCCAGCCAGTTCGCCGAGGGATTGCAGCGCAACCCGGACATCGTGATTTTCTGCTTCGCCGCTGATACCCGAAAAGAACTGTCATTACTAGGTTTTGACGCGGTCTTCGAAGACTACGTAGTTCCGGCCAAGGGGCTGACGGTGCTGGCTCCGGCCGGGAACGAGGGTAACCGGAAGCGCAAGTACCCGGCCGCGTCCCGTTCGGTGCTGGGCGTCGGGGCCCTGGGTACCGACTGGACCAAGCGAGCCGACTTCACCGGTTACGGAGGCTGGGTCGACGTCTACGCGCCCGGTGAGGATCTGATCAACGCCTTCGCGACCGGCCCGTATGTCTGCAAGTGGGAGCCGGACAAGGGCAAGCCACGTGAGTTCCGCGGCCGGGCCAAGTGGAGCGGGACATCGTTCTCCACCCCGATCGTGGCCGGGCTGATCGCCGCCCGGATGTCGGCCACCGGGGAAAGTTCGACCGAGGCGACTGCGGTACTGATGGATCTGGCCCGGGCCAACCGGCTTCGTGAAGTTGGCCCGATCCTGCTGCCTGGGCGGAGCTGCCCCGGTCCCGGAGTGCCGTAGGCGTCGATCTGCCCACAGCAGAATGTCTTTGGGGCTCCCCGCTATCGCTGGGCAGTAGGGTCGAGCCGTGCGGCTGCTGGTTCTGGGCGGGACCGGGTTCGCCGGGCGCGCCCTGGTGGAGGAAGCGCTCCGGCGTGGCGCCGATGTCACGGTCCTGAACCGCGGACGGCGGGAAAGTCCGCCCGGCTCAACCGTTCTGACCGGTGATCGGACCCGGCCCGATGGGTTGGCGGCGCTGGGGTCACAGACCTGGGACGTCGTCGCTGACACCTGGAGTGCCGCGCCGTACGCGGTCCAGAACAGCGCCCGCGCGCTGGCTCGGCGGGCCGGGTTCTATGCCTACGTCTCCAGTCAGTCGGTGTACCAGTGGCCCGCCGAGGCCGGCAGCACCGAGGCTGCCCCGCTGGTCGATGCCGATCCGGCGGCCGGATCCGAGGGTCACGGCATGGCGGTGCCTTATGCCGAGGCCAAGCGCGGGGCTGAACTGGCCGTGCTGGAATCCTTCGGTGGCCGGGCGCTGCTGGCCCGGACCGGTCTGATTCTGGGCCCCTACGAGGACATCGGCCGGCTGACGTGGTGGCTGCGCCGGATCGCGGACGGCGGAGACGTGCCTGCGCCGGGCCCGCCGGATCTCGGACTGCAGTACATCGACGTCCGCGACTTGGCCGGATGGATACTCGACATGTCCGCTGGCCAGCGGGAAGGCGCCTTCAACACGATCAGCCCGACCGGCTTCACCTCCACCGCCGAGCTGCTGCAGGTCTGCGCCGAGGTCACCGGTTCGAGCGCCCGATTTCGATGGCTGAGCGCCGAGGCGATCACCGAGGCAGGAGTCGAACCGTGGACGGACCTGCCGATCTGGGCATCGCCGGGCGAGATGTACGACGCCGTTCACCGCAACGACGTGTCGAAGGCCCTCGCGGCGGGCCTGCGCTGCCGCCCGGTGCGCCAGACCGTGCAGGACACCTGGGACTGGATGCGGTCGCTGCCGCGTGATCCGCCTGTGCGCCCGGATCGGCCGCCGGTGGGACTGCCAGCCGGGGCCGAGGCCCGGCTGCTGGCGCGATCAGTCTGAAGGATGCTCCGGAGCGTGGCCTGAAACCTGGCCGAGCAACCGCTCGACGTCGTCATAGCCAGGCTGCTCCGAGGCGGCCCGGGTCAGCCGATCACTGCGGGCCAGCTCGAGAGCGGTGTGCCCGTCATCGTCCCGCAGCTGGGGATCGGCGCCCCGGAACAGGAGATGCTGAACGCTGCCCGCCCGGCCGTTCGATGCCGCCAGCCGCAGCGGATGCCGCTGCCATTCCGGGTCGGCGGCATCGATCGGCGTGCCGATCACCAGCAGCTGGTCGATCACGTCCAGCCTTTCGTGATCCGCGGCCATGATCAGGGCCAGGATACGGTCGATGTCGCTGGCGCGGGCCAGGTTCCAGCTGGACAGATCACCAGCGGCCGCGGCGATCACCATCGTAGGCACCGTCGCTCCGGCCTGAACCAGCAGATTCAGGACGCCGGTGTTGCCGAACACCGCGGCGTGGACCAGCGCACTGGCGTCCGGCACCCCTCCGGCCTCGGGGGCGGAGACCGCCTCCAGATTCGCTCCGGCCTTGATCAGCACCCGAGCCACCTCGGCGTCTCCGTAACTGGCGGCGGTGATCAGTGGTGTCTCAGTGTCGTCCGGCAAACCTTCGAGCGGGGCTCCGGCATCGAGCAGGGCCTGCGCCAGCGGACCGGAACCGGGCATGTCCCGCCAACGGCCACCGGGCGCGTCGTAACGGAGCATGGCTACGTAGTTCAGCGGCATCGCGCCGCGGGGATGGCCGGGGATGATGCCCAGATTGGTGGACGCGAGTTCCCGCTGGCTGGCCAGCAGGAACCTCAGCCCGCCGGCGTCCAGCCCCTCCAGCAGAGGAAGCAGCGGCCAGCCCGGTTCGCTGGATCCCGTCTGGCTCACGTCTCATGATGAGGCACGCAGCCGATGGCACGCCATCATGCTGTCTATGGTTGACCGGTTATGAGAACGACCGTGTGCGTGGCCGGCGGGGGACCGGCCGGTCTCATGCTCGGCCTGATGCTGGCCCGGCAGGGCATCGGCGTGACCGTGCTGGAGAAGCACGCCGACTTCCTGCGCGACTTCCGCGGTGACACTGTGCACCCCTCCACCCTCGACGTCCTGGACGAGCTCGGACTTTCCCAGCAGGTCGCGCGACTGCCAGCCCGGCGGGTCACCGGGATGAGCGCGGCCTTCGACGACGGCACCTTCCCGGTGGCCGACTTCACCCGGCTCGGCGGGCGGCACCCCTATCTGCTGCTGGTGCCCCAGTGGGATCTGCTGGACATGCTGGCCGAAGCGGGCGAGCAGGAGCCGTCGTTCCGTCTGCTGCTCTCGACCGAGGCGACGGAGGTTCTGCGCGACCCGGACGGGCGGGTGGCCGGGGTCCGGGCGGTGCCGAGGAACGCTGCCGGGGAACCAGATCCGGCTCAGGCCTTCGATATCCAGGCCACGCTCACCGTCGGCTGCGATGGCCGGACCTCCACGATCGTGCGCGATCTCGGCCTCACTCCGGCGGAGTACGCGGCGCCGATGGACGTCCTGTGGTTCCGGCTGGCCAAGCCGTCTGAGGCCGCCGGTGGGCTCGAACTACGCGCCAATGGCGCCGGACTGATGATCACCATCGACCGGGGCGACTATCTGCAATGCGCCATGGTCGTGCCGAAGGGCGGATACGGTCAGGTCGTCTCGGCCGGCCTGGGAGCTTTCCGGGCTCGGATCGCCCGGCTGCAGCCAGGACTGGCTCGCCCAGCTGAGCAGATCAGATCCTTCGACAGCGACGTCAGGCTGCTCACCGTGCAGATCAACCGGCTCCGGCGGTGGCATGCACCTGGTGTGCTGCTGATCGGGGACGCCGCCCACGCGATGTCACCGATCGGTGGGGTCGGGATCAACCTGGCGATCCAGGACGCCGTGGCCGCGGCCAGAATGCTCGGTCCCAAGCTGGCCGGCGGCGACCTGACCGATCAGGATCTGGCTGCGGTGCAACGCCGCCGCCAGCTCCCAGCCGCGATCACCCAGATCGCGCAGCGGATCGCGCAGCGGGCTCTGGTCGCCAGGGTGCTGAACTCCGGCCCGGACACCACGGTCAAGGCCCCCGCCGTCCTGACTCTGCTGCGCCGGTTCCCGGCTCTGCAGGTCCTGCCGGCCCGGTTCATCGGGCGCGGTGTGCGGCCCGAACAGGCCGGCCGGGGACAATCCTCGTCATGACCGACTATGGACACGAGCTGGTGTTCGGGACCTTCCTCACCCCGGGGGCCGCAGACCCCGGCCAGGTGATCGCGCTGGCTCAGCTGACCGAAGCGACCGGGCTGGACCTGGCCACGTTTCAGGACCACCCGTATCAGGCGCAGTTCCTGGACACCTGGACCCTGCTCAGTGTCGTGGCTGCGCGCACGACCACGCTGAGGATCAGCCCGAACGTGGTCAACCTTCCTCTGCGTCCTCCCGCCGTGCTGGCCCGGGCCGCGGCCAGCCAGGCCCAGCGGCCCGGCGGCCGGGTCGAACGCGGGCGGGGTGCGGGCGCGTTCTGGGAGGCGATCGCCGCAATGGGTGGCCGCCGGCTGAGCCCGGGAGACAGCGTGCTGGCCACCGAGGAAGCCATTCAGGTGATCCGGGCGATCTGGGACACCGATCAGCGTTCGGTCTCGGTGCCCGGCCAGTTCCATCAGGTCCGGGGGGTTCATCCCGGCCCCCGGCCCGCGCATCCGATCGGTATCTGGGTGGGTGCCTACAAGCCACGCATGCTGGAGCTGACCGGACGGCTGGCCGACGGATGGCTGCCCAGCAGCTCGTACCTGGCCCCCGAAGCGCTGGGCGAGGCGAACAAGCGGATCGACGATGCCGCGCTGGCGGCTGGACGTGCACCGGCCGAGGTGCGGCGGCTGTACAACCTGGCTGGCCGGTTCAGCTCCTCCGGCCGGGAGTTTCTACAGGGACCGCCGCAGCTGTGGGCCGAACAACTGGCGGACCTCTGCGTGGGGGAGGGAGTCGGCACGTTCATCCTGGCCAGCGACGATCCGGACGACATTCGGCGGTTCGCCGCTGAAGTCGCGCCCGCCGTCCGGGAAATGGTTGCCGCGCATCGAGAATCGGCCGCACTGGCTCCGGAGGACGATCTCGCTCGCGCCGTCCGGCTGGCTGAGCCGGTGGAGGCCGGCGATCTAGCCGGAACTGATCCAGGGGCACAGGCCGGCCTGCGAGCGGTCCCGACTCCAGACGATGGGCATCGGTTCAGCGACGAGAGGGTATGGGACGAGACCCAGCGGCCCGCCGTCGCTCCGGCCACCGCCGGCCAGATCTACGGCACGCACGAGCAGGCGGCCGGACAGCATCTGATCGATGTACACGACCATCTGCGATCGGAACTGGCTCAGGTCCGGGACATCATCGATCAGGTGACCAGTGGCCGGCTGAGCGCGGGCGCGGCCCGTTCGGCCATCAACGACATGACGATGCGCCAGAACAACTGGACAGCAGGCACTTTCTGCCAGTCCTACTGCCGGGTGGTCACCACGCATCACACCCTGGAGGACCAGTCCATGTTTCCGCATCTGCGCGCCGCCGATCCGGACCTGGCGCCAGTGATCGATCGGCTGGAGTATGAACACCGGGTGATCCATGACGTGCTGGAACGCGTTGATCAGGCGTTGGTCGCCTTCGTGAGCAGGCCGGGAGGTCAGGCCGAGCTCCGGGCGGCCGTCGATCTGCTGAGTGACGCCCTGCTGTCCCATCTGTCCTACGAGGAGCGCGAACTGGTCGAGCCATTGGCCAGATTGGGCTACTACTGAGCGAGTCGCCGGGGAACGCGGACGTACTGGCCTGCCTGGGCGCGGTCAGCCTTCCGGTCGTTCGAGTTCGGCTCGCCAGGGGAAGGACGACTGGGCTCCCGGCCGGCTGACGGTCACGGCGGCCACCTCCACGGCAACACCGGCGGCAGCCGAAAGCTCTGCGCCACGAGACAATTCGACCGCGATCGCGGCGACGAACGAGTCGCCCGCACCGGTCGTGTCGCTCACGCCGACCGGCGTGGCCGGGACCTGGCAGGCGCCGCCGGCTTCGGCCACGAACGCCCCGCCGGGCCCGAGCGTGACCACGACACTGCGGGCGCCCAGGGCTCGAAGCCGTTCAGCGAGAACGCTTCCCGGGGGACTCATGGTCTCCCCGACGGCGCCGAGGTAGAACGCCGCCTCGGTCTCGTTGATGATCAGTGGATCGGCGGCCGCCAGCACCGGGCCGGGCAGCGGCCGTGCGGGAGCGGCGTTCAGGATCACCCGGGCGTCGCTGTGACGGGCCAGCGCAACCCCCCGGTCGACCACGGCTTGCGGTATCTCGAGCTGCATGACCACCACGGCTCCGGCGACGAACAAGCCGGACGCGTTGTCCAGGTCACCGGGAGCAAGGTCACCGTTGGCACCGGGAGCCACCAGGATGCTGTTCTCACCGTCCGGCGTCACGGTGATCATCGCCACGCCAGTCGCCGTTGCCGAGGTGAGGAGATGCGTGGTGTCGACGCCGCTGCTGTGCAGGGAATCCCGCAATAGAACGCCGTGAGCATCGCCGCCGACCCGGCCGATGAAGCTGACCTGGCCACCGAGCCGACTGGCGGCGACGGCCTGATTGGCGCCCTTGCCACCCGGGTGGACGGTGAGAGCGCCGCCCAGAACCGTCTCGCCACCGGCCGGGCGCCGGGCTGCGGGGACGACCAGATCGGCGTTGGCCGAGCCGATCACGATCAGGCGATTCATCGGATCAGCGGCGGCCGGATCAGGCACGGTCAGGTCAGGATCGGGTCAGAGTCATGCCCGGCCTGGCTGAGAATCGCTGGTCAGTGACTCGGGCACGTCTTCGAGCAGGTGGCGCAGGGCCGCCTCATCGATGCCGGAACGGTGCCGTGAGGGCATCATCAGGTCGGTCACATTGGCCACGAAGCCCTCGGGCCAGCAGGTCACGGCCACGTTCAGCCGGGTCCAGCCACCGTCGTGCTCGAGCAACCGGATGCTTCCTTCGAACGACGGGCCCTTCAGCGCCGTCCACGTGAACGAAGACTGGTGCGGATGCCATCGGACGGCGATCCGGGAGGTCCGGACGTGCTTCGAGGTGATGATCTTGAAGTCGTAGCGCTCGTGCCCGGCCTTGGTGACCTCACCCACGTCGATCAGGAAGCAAGACCAGGCCTCAACGTTCCGCAGCCGCCCTTCAACGGCGGCCGGAGAGGTGTTCACCAGCACCGAGATCGCGTGAGGGTTCTGCATCGCCCGTCCGTTCTGCCGCCGTTGATCCGGATCGCATGCTACCCCCGCAGTTTGTGGATCATGGGCAGGACGAACGGTCAGCCACTGGCCGGGCGACTCAGTAGCGGGTGAGCCGGCGAAGGTAACTGAGAGTGGTCAAGCCGGGCAGGGACGGCGGGATCAGGCCGTCACCCAGGCCAAGTTCGATCAGGCCATCCATCAGCCGCGGCCGGCTCGAGGCAGCCGCCAGTGCGGCATCCAGCGCCGGGCGGTGCCGGGAGAGCCGGGCCAGCAGTGAGGTGTGACGCAGATGCCGCCCCAGCGACCCGGCCAATGCCCGCCGATAGGCCCGGCCCGGATCCTCATCGCCCGGATCGTGGGTGCCCCGCTCACTGGTGCGGCTCGCAGCCAGGTCGCCCTGGGCCCTGGCGGCGGCCTCACCGGCCAGCCGCCCCGATCGCACCGCGTAGAAGATGCCCTCACCCGTCAGCGGGTTGATCAGCGACGCCGCATCTCCGGCCAGCAGCACCGGTCCGTCCGGTTGCCGCGGGCGCCAGGTCGACAGCGGGAGGTGGTGAGCCCGGAGCTGCTCGGCGGGCTGATCCGGCAGCAACCGGCGCAGCTCGCCGTGGAGCTGGTCCCGGGACGAGACCTGCGATCGCAGCCGTCCGTAGCCCACGTTGGCCCGGCCCGACCCGTCGGCCAGCGGGAACGACCACGCGTAGGCCGGCCACGCGTCGTCCTGCATGGCGATCAGCTGCGTGGGCTCCCCCGGCTGATCGGCGGCATAGCCGCGGACGGCGACCGCAAGATGCTGGTCCGGATTGCGGGGCATCCCGATCGCCCGGCGGACCACGGAGTTGGCTCCGTCCGCGCCGATCAGCACCCGGCCCGCGTGCACGCCGTCAACCTCCGGCACCCCGGCGCGGATGGTCACCCGCCGGATCCGGTGCCGGACCAGCTCCGCACCCGCCGCCACGGCCGCTTCCACCAGCCGCTGATCGAAAATCTGCCGGGGAATCACGTGGTTCGGCGACGGCGCCCGGGCTCGCACCCGCACGCCTCCGGGCGTGCGCAGATCCATCCAGTGCACCGGCCCGAAGCCGCGGGAGACGTCGCTGACGCCGAGCTGGGCCAGCTCGGCCAGCGCGTGCGGGGCGATCCCGTCACCGCATGCCTTGTCCCGCGGGAAGTCCGCCGCATCCAGCAACCGGACCCGCAGATCTGGATTCGCCCGCAGTGCTGCCAGTGCCGCCACCGTGCCGGCCGGCCCCGCCCCCGCGATCAGCAGGTCGACCACGTTCCCGGCGCGCCTGTCCATGACGGCAGCCTGACCCGGACCGGCCGAACGCGCCAACCCTCTACGGTGAGCCCGTGCTGCGCCTGCCCGATCCCGTGCTGCTGGTGCTGATCGGCCCATCGGCTTGCGGCAAGAGCCATTGGGCCGCTGAGCACTTCCAGGCCGAGCAGGTGGTGTCGTCGGACGCGCTCCGCGCGGTGGTCGGTGAGTCCGAACGCGACCTCTCCGCCAGCGCGGACGCTTTTGCCGTGCTGGAGCAGATCGTCCGGGCCCGGATCGGACGGCGCCTGACCACCGTGATCGACACCCTGGGGA
>CAXUFS010000092.1:0-10064 GCA_964250315.1 uncultured Kineosporia sp.
CTGCTGGGACCAGCCTCCGGCTGCCGTGCGCCCCTGCACGTAGGCCGAGCCGACCTTGGACGCGCTGACCTGACCAGCGGTGACGGCGGCGACGCCGTAGCCGCCCCGGCGCAGCAGCAGGACGGCCAGATCGCGCGTGGCGAGGGCATTCCCGGTGACCAGGCTGGCGGCCTCGGCGGGGGTCAGCGCTTCACCGAGATGCTGGTCGAGGGGAGGAAAGTTGACGTGCAGGACAACGCGGGCGCCGTCCTGGGCCTGGATCTCGATCTGCTCCGGGGACGCCGAGGAGACGGCGGCCGGGCCGTGGCGCTGCTCGAATCCGGCCAGCCACCGGGCCAGCCGGTCCGCGCCGACGTCCAGCCGCCGGCTGATGGGGTGGCCGGTCACATGTTGAAGCCGAGGGCCCTCAGCTGCTCGCGGCCGTCGTCAGTGATCTTGTCCGGCCCCCACGGCGGCATCCAGACCCAGTTGATGGCGTGCCCGCGCACGAGCGGGGCCAGTGCCTCGGCGGCCTGATCCTCGATCACGTCCGTCAATGGGCACGCGGCCGAGGTGAGGGTCATGTCGATGGTGGCGACGTTGTTCTGGTCGATGGTGACGCCATAGACCAGGCCCAGATCGACCACATTGATCCCCAGCTCCGGGTCGACCACATCGCGTAGCGCCTCCTCGACGTCGGCGACGTTCGCCGGCACCGGTGTGGCGGTCTGCTCACTCATCGGGACTCTCCTCGCTGTTCCTGGCATCGGCGGCGTTCGCCTGGATCAACGCATCCTCGAACGCCGTCCATCCCAGCATGGCGCACTTCACCCGGTTCGCGTGCCGGCCGACGCCCGCGAACGCCACGCCGTCTCCTAGCAGGTCATCGTCGGGCTGGCCGGATCCCTGCGCCCGGATCATCTCCCGGAACGCCTGCACGACGTGCAGGGCCTCCGCGGCCGGGCGGCCCGCCACCAGGTCGTGCAGCACCGACGTTGACGCCTGGCTGATCGAGCACCCCTCACCGGCCCAGGACAGATCCTCGATCCGGTCACCGGACACGGCGATGCGCACGGTCACTTCGTCGCCGCAGAGCGGGTTGTACTGGTGACTGTCCCCGGTGTGCGCCCCGGGGCGGGGTGAGCGCAGACCCGCGCCGTGCTTCTCCCGGGCATGGTCGAGGATGACCTGCTGATACAGAGTCTCCAAAGCGGACACGGTCAGCTCAGCCCGAAGAAGGCGCGCACGCCGCGCAGCGACTCGCCGAGCGCGGCCACGTCGTCGTCGGTGGTGTAGAGATGAGCGCTGGCCCGGGTCGTGGCGGTGATGCCGAACCGCTGGTGCACCGGCTGGGCGCAGTGATGACCGACCCGCACGGCGATGCCGTCGGCGTCCAGCACCTGGCCGACGTCATGCGGGTGCACCCCCTCCACGGTGAAGGCCAGGTTGGCGATCCGGCTGGTGGCAGTGGGCGGGCCGATGATCCGGACGGCGGGGACAGAACCGATCGTGTCCAGCAGCAGGCTGGCCAGCTCGTGCTCGCGGGCCGCGATCCGCTCCATTCCGATGGCGGACAGATAGCCGGTCGCGGCCTGCAGGGCGACGGCTTGGCTGACCGGCTGGGTACCGGCCTCGAATCGCTGCGGCGGCTCGCGGAAGGTCGCGGCCTGCATCGTCACTCGTTCGACCATCGACCCGCCGGTCAGCACCGGCGGCAACTGGGCCAGCAGTTCCGGCTTGGCCACCAGGCAGCCGATGCCGGTCGGGCCGAGCATCTTGTGCCCTGAGAACACGGCGGCGTCCACATCCAGGTCGGCCAGGTTCACCGGAAGGTGCGGCACCGACTGACAGGCATCCAGCACGGCCAGCGCACCGGCCGCATGGGCAAGCGCGGCTAGCTCGTGCACCGGGGTGATCGTGCCCAGGACGTTCGACGCATGCGCGAACGCGACCACCCGGGTCCGGCGGCTGACCAGCTCACCGAGGTTGCTCAGATCGAGCCGGCCCTCATCGTCCACGCCGATCCACCTGAGCGTGGCACCGGTCCGGGCGCAGGCCCGCTGCCAGGGAATCAGGTTGGCGTGGTGTTCCAGCTCGGTGACCAGAACCTCGTCGCCGGGCCGGAGGGCAAGCTCACCGGCCGGGTCGCTGAGCGCGGAGGCAAGCAGGTTGAGACCCTCGGTCGCATTCTTGGTCCAGACCAGCGCCTGGGCAGGCATACCGACGAAACCGGCCACCGCGGCCCGGGCGGCTTCGTAGGCCTCGGTCGCCTCCTCAGCCAGCGTGTGGGCGCCGCGGTGCACGGCCGCGTAGGAGGTCTCGGCGAACCGCCGTTCGGCGTCCAGCACCGGCACCGGACGCTGTGAGGTAGCGCCAGAGTCCAGGTACACCAGCGGTTTTCCGCCCGGCAGGACGCGCTGCAGGATCGGGAAGTCCGCCCGGATCCGGGCCACCTCGGCCCCGCTCAGCGCCACCGGCGGTATCGGCGTGACCGCCGGGGCCGGCGCCTTGACCGTGTCTGCGATGGACGTCAACGCCGGTCCTCAGGCTCCGGCCGCAGCCGCGGTGAACTGGTCATAACCCTCGGATTCGAGCCGATCGGCCAGCTCAGGGCCGCCTTCGGTGACGATCCGGCCGCCGACGAACACGTGCACGAAGTCGGGCCTGATGTAGCGCAGGATCCGGGTGTAGTGGGTGATCAGCAAGACGCCGGTATCCGTGCTCTCGCGGACCCGGTTGACTCCCTCCGAAACCACCTTCAGCGCATCCACGTCCAGGCCCGAGTCGGTCTCGTCGAGCACCGCGATCCGTGGCCGGAGCAGCTCCATCTGGAGAATCTCGTGCCGCTTCTTCTCCCCCCCGGAGAAGCCCTCGTTCACGTTCCGATCAGCGAAGGCCGGGTCGATGCGGAGGCCATCCATCGCGCCGCGGACGTCCTTGACCCAGTTCCGCAGGCTCGGCGCCTGTCCATCGATCGCGGTCTTGGCGGTGCGCAGAAAGTTGGACACGGTCACGCCCGGCACCTCGACCGGGTACTGCATGGCCAGGAACAGCCCGGCCCGGGCTCGTTCGTCCACGGTCATTGACAACAGGTCCTGGCCGTCCAGAGTGACTGTGCCAGAAGTGATCCGGTACTTCGGGTGACCAGCGATCGAGTAGGCCAGAGTGGACTTGCCGGAGCCGTTCGGACCCATGATCGCGTGCGTCTCGCCCGACCGGACGGTCAGGTCGACGCCGCGCAGGATCTCCCGCACACCCTGCTCGGCCTTGTCGTCAGCCACGCTGACGTGCAGATCCCGGATTTCCAGAGTTGACATGTCAGTTCTCCTTGGCGAGCCGCTGAGCGTTCTGCTCGCCGATCGTGATGCTGGTGTCGACAAAGACGTCGTCGCCGTCAACGGTGATCGGATACACATCGATCGGTGAGATGGCCGGCAGGCCGGTTGGCTCGCCGGTGCGCAGGTCGAAACGTGAACCGTGCAGCCAGCATTCGATCGTGCAGCCATCCACCTCCCCTTCGGACAGCGACACCATGGCGTGCGAGCAGGTGTCGTCGATCGCGTGCAGGCCGCCCTCGTTGTCCCGGACGATGGCCAGCATCTCGCCGCCCGCGTACATCCGCACGGCTTCGCCCGCCTCCGGCAGGTCGCTGATGCCGCACACACGCTCGTTGCTCATCTGATCTCACTCATCCGCCGGCTCATCAATGGGTCTCCAGCTCACGGTCGACCGCAGCCAACAGCCGGTCGGCCACACCCGGCACCCGTATCCGCTGGATCAGATCGGCGAAGAAGCCGCGAACCACCAGCCGCCGGGCTTCGGCCTCAGGAATGCCGCGGGCTTGCAGGTAGAACAACTGCTCATCATCGAACCGGCCGGTGGCGCTGGCGTGACCGGCGCCCAGGATCTCACCAGTCTCGATCTCCAGATTCGGCACCGAGTCGGCCCGGGCGCCGTCGGTGAGGATCAGATTCCGGTTCAGCTCATAGGTGTCGGTGCCTTCAGCACCAGCCCGGATCAGCACGTCGCCGACCCAGACGGTATGCGCGTTCTCACCCTGCAGCGCGCCCTTGTAGGTGACGTTGCTGCGGCAGTGCGGGGCGGAGTGGTCGACGAACAAGCGATGCTCCAGGTGCTGGCCGGCATCGGCGATGTACATCCCATTCAGGTCGGCGCTGCCCCCCGGGCCGGTGAACTCGACCGTCTCGGTCACCCGGACCAGGTCTCCGCCCAGGCTGGCCTGGGTGGAGGTCAGCCTGGCGTCCCGGCCGATCCGGATGCCGACGTGCTGCAGGTGCACCGCGGTGTCGTCCCAGGACTGGACGCCGACCAGTTCGAGCTGGGCACCATCACCGATCAGCACCGACAGCGCAGCCGCGTACCGGGCCGAGCCGGTGTGCTCCAGCACCACGGTGGCCCGGGCACCGGCGCCCACGTCGATGATCACGTGACCCCAGACCGGCTGGTCGCCGTCGCCGGTCAGCTTGATCATGACCGGTTCGGTCAGCTGCGCCTCGGGGTCGATGGAGACCATCACGGCGCCGTCGCTGTTGGCCACGCTGAGTGCACCGGCCCGATCGATGGGAGCCGGGACCTCGCGCAGCAGCGGGTCGTCCGCGGCCACCGCAACCAGGTCGGCCCCGACCGGGAGCTCGGTGTCCCAGCGCAGATGGGCCGGCGACGGCTCGCCGGTGAGCAGGCCCTGCAGCCGGTCCAGCGGCGTGAAGCGCCAGTCCTCCTCCCGCCCGGTCGGCATCGGGAAGTCCTCGACGTCGAAACTGGACCGATGGAGCTGAACCGGGCCGCCCTCGACCGCGTTGGTCAGGCTCAACCCACGGCTCCTTCCATCTGCAGCTCAATGAGGCGGTTGAGTTCGAGCGCGTACTCCATCGGCAGCTCCCGGGCGATCGGCTCGATGAAGCCACGCACGATCATCGCCATGGCCTCCTCCTCGGTCAGCCCGCGGGACATCAGGTAGAACAGCTGGTCCTCGCTGACCTTGGAGACGGTCGCCTCGTGCCCCATCGCGACGTCGTCCTCGCGGACATCGACATAGGGGTAGGTGTCCGAGCGGCTGATGGTGTCGACCAGCAGCGCGTCGCAGCGCACGGTGGACGCCGAGTGGTGGGCGCCCTCGAGGATCTGGACCAGGCCGCGATAGCTGGTCCGGCCCCCGCCCCGGGCGACCGACTTGGACACCACGGACGACGACGTGTGCGGCGCCGCGTGCACCATCTTGGAGCCGGCGTCCTGGTGCTGGCCCTCGCCGGCGAACGCGATCGACAGGGTCTCGCCCTTGGCGTGCTCGCCGAGCAGGTACACGGCCGGGTACTTCATCGTGACCTTGGAGCCGATGTTGCCGTCGATCCACTCCATGGTGGCGCCCTGGCCGGCGGTGGCTCGCTTGGTGACCAGATTGTAGACGTTGTTCGACCAGTTC
The DNA here is from genome assembly GCA_964250315.1 of uncultured Kineosporia sp. Classification (GTDB taxonomy): domain Bacteria; phylum Actinomycetota; class Actinomycetes; order Actinomycetales; family Kineosporiaceae; genus CAXUFS01. The sequence continues at coordinate 5,420 of CAXUFS010000092.1, forward strand.
TGGATGGTCGTGTACCGGACCCGGGCGTCCTTCTTCACGATGATCTCGACCACCGCTGAGTGCAGCGAATCGCTGGAGTAGATCGGCGCGGTGCAGCCCTCGACGTAGTGCACGTAGGAGCCTTCATCGGCGATGATCAGGGTCCGCTCGAACTGGCCCATGTTCTCGGTGTTGATCCGGAAGTAGGCCTGCAACGGGATCTCCACGTGCACGCCCTTGGGCACGTAGATGAACGAGCCGCCGGACCAGACCGCGGTGTTGAGCGAGGCGAACTTGTTGTCGCCCACCGGGATCACCGATCCGAAGTACTCCTTGAACAGTTCCGGATGCTCGCGCAGGCCGGTGTCGGTGTCCATGAAGATGACGCCCTGCTTCTCCAGCGTCTCGTTGATCTGGTGGTAGACCACCTCTGACTCGTACTGGGCGGCCACGCCGGACACCAGGCGCTGCTTCTCCGCCTCGGGGATGCCCAGCCGGTCGTAGGTGTTCCGAATGTCCGCGGGCAGGTCGTCCCAGCTCGTGGCCTGCTTCTCGGTCGACCGGACGAAGTACTTGATGTTGTTGAAGTCGATGCCGGACAGGTCCGAACCCCAGGCCGGCATCGGCTTGCGGCCGAACAGCCGCAGGCCCTTGAGCCGCAGGTTCAGCATCCATTCGGGCTCGTTCTTCTTGGCCGAGATGTCCCGCACCACGGCCTCGGACAGCCCGCGGCGGGCGGACGCCCCAGCGGTGTCGGAGTCGGCCCAGCCGTATTCGTACCGGCCGATGCCCTCCAGCTCAGGATGCGACACGGTGCTCATCGGCGGTCCTTCCGGGTTCTGCTCGTCGGTCTGATCGGTCTGATCGGTCTGATCGGTCTGATCGGCCTGATCGATCTGGGTCAACATCGGGGTCGATACCCTTGGGCCGGATCGGCCCAGGTGGAACGTGGGTGGTGCAGACGTGCTCGCCGTGGGCGAGGGTGGCCAGCCGTTGCACGTGGACCCCGAGCAGGGCGGAGAAGGCCTGGGTCTCGGCCTCGCACAGTTGCGGGAACTCCGCCGCAACCTGCTGGATCGGGCAGTGCCCCTGACACAACTGCGTGCCCGGCTGCACCCCCGGCGCCTGCTGCGCCGGGCTGGGCATCGGCCGCACACTGGACGCATAACCATCAGCGGTGAGCACCGTGGCCAGGGCGGCAGCGCGCTGATGGGGATCGGCGCCGATCGCTCGTACCGCTGGACCGTATCGTGAGACCAGCCGGGACGCGCGCACGGCGGCGAATGCCTCCACCGCCTGGGAACCTCCGGTCTCGGCCAGAAATTCCAGCATCTGAGCCGCCAGATCGTCATAGGCGCTGGTCATCAGGTTGTGTCCGTGCGCAGTCAGCACGTAACGCCGAGCCGGGCGGCCGCGCCCGCGCCGGCTGGCCTCCGGCACCTCGTGCGCCACGATCGCGCCCTGATCGCTGAGCCCGTCCAGGTGGCGGCGAACAGCGGCCGGAGTCAGGCCCAGGGTTCGCCCCAGTTCGGAGGCGCTGACCGGCCCGCGCTGCAGGATCTCCCGGCAGACCCGGTCGCGGGTCGGCTGATCGATCGGCACGAATTTCACTACATCATTGTGACGTTATTCGCTGTCCGGCTCAAGCTGACCGATGCCGGGCCGGGGGCCGTGCCTTGGTGGTGAACAATGTGGCCGTGAGTTCGGAGTCCGGTGCCGCCGCGGTCCAGGTGCATGGACTGATCAAGCGTTATGGCCAGGCCACCGCCGTGGCTGGAGCCACTTTCAGCGCCGCGGCCGGGGCGATCACCGCGGTGCTGGGCCCCAATGGGGCCGGCAAGACGTCGACGGTGGAGGTATGTGAGGGCCTGCGCCGGGCCGACGGAGGCAGCGTGCGGGTGCTGGGCCGGGATCCGATCAGGGACGGAGCCTGGCTTCGCCCCCGGGTCGGGGTGATGTTGCAGGACGGCGGACTGCCTGCCGCGGCCCGGGCTGGCGACCTCCTGGAGCTGGTCGCCGCCATGTATGGCCGGCCGCGGCCGCCTGCCGAGCTGCTCGACCTGTTGGGCCTGACCGGCCAGGCCCGGACCCCGGTGCGCAGGCTCAGTGGCGGTGAGCGGCAACGGCTGGCGCTGGCTATCGCCCTCGTGGGCCGGCCTCAGGTGGCGTTCCTGGACGAACCCACGGCCGGTCTCGATCCGCAGGCCCGGCAGATCGTCTGGCAGCTGATCACCGGGCTGCGCGATGAGGGCGTGGCCGTCGTGCTCACCACGCATCTGCTGGACGAGGCCGAGCGGCTGGCCGGCCATGTGGTTCTGATGGCCGCAGGCCGGGTGGTGATCCAGGGCACGCCCGCGGAACTGACCGGCGACAGCGGGCACACGCTGAGCTTCGGGGCCCGGCCCGGCCTTGACTTGGCTGAGCTGGTGGCGGTGCTCCCGTCCTCCGCCGGAGTGACCGAACCCCGCCCGGGGCGCTACGTGGTTCGCGGTGCCCCGGGGACCGGTGGGCTCAGCCCAGCCGACGTCGCTGCGGTCACCGCATGGTGCGCCGGACAGAACGTGATGCCGGAAGGCCTCAGCCTGGGCCGGCGGTCTCTGGAAGACGTTTTCCTGGAGCTGGCTTCATGACAGCTTCCGGGATCGGGGCGCCCGCAGGGGTGTCGGCGCGATCCGCTGGACCCGCGGCGACTGCGGGCACGGCGGCTCCACTGACTCGCCGGGTGCTGGCCCAGGCCCGCTTCGACCTGAGGAACATGCTCCGCAACGGAGAGCAGCTGCTGCTGACGGTGATCCTCCCGCTGCTGATCCTGATCGGCCTGGCCCGATCGTCGGTGGTCGATCTTGGCTCTGGCTCCCGAAGCGATCTGGCCACGACCGGAGTGCTGGCCCTGGCTCTGGTGTCGACCTCGTTCACCGGTCAGGCGATCGGCACCGGGTTCGACCGGCGGGCCGGTCTGCTGCGATTGCTGGGGACGACGCCGCTGGGCCGGGGCGGCCTGGTAGCCGGGCGGGTGCTGGCCATCCTGATCATCGAGGCCGGACAGGTGGTCCTGCTCGGCGGGGCTGGTGTGATTCTCGGCTGGCAGCCGGATGCGGCTGGGCTGCTGCCCGCACTGCTGGCGGGAATTCTGGGCACCACGGTGTTCACCGCCCTGGGTCTGCTGCTGGCTGGCACCCTCCGGGCGGAAGCGGTTCTCGCGGCGGCGAACCTGATCTGGGTGTTGCTGCTGACCGGAGGCGGGCTCGTGCTGGCCGCGCATCGGCTGGGCCCGGCTGGTCCGATCGTGGATGTGCTGCCCTCGGCCGCGCTGGGCGACGCTCTGCGAACTGCCCTGATCGGCGGTGAATGGCCCTGGCCGGAGCTGGCCGTGCTGGCTGCCTGGGCCGTGAGCGCCGTCGCTGCCGTTGTCCGCTGGTTCCGGTGGACCTGACCCTGAGCTGCCTGACTGGTCCGCCGCCGACCCGCGCCGCTGGGCCAGGTCACTCTGAGCTGAGCGAAGAGCCACAGCCGTAGAGTCGACGAGTACTGTGCGTAGCTGGCAGTGCGGAGACTCATCCCAGCTCCGGGTGGAAGAACCCGGCGGTTCCGGCGACGACGAGAGGCGTGACGTGACCGGCTCGAGCGAGGCCGGCAGCGAGCCCGAGGGCAGCGCTGGCGAGCAGGTCCTCGCTGAGCTGTTTGCGGCTGGGGACGAACGGGCGCTGGCCTGGGCCTACGAGCGGTGGGCCGGTCTGGTGTACGGCTTGGCGGCCCGGGCTCTGGGATCGGGTACGGACGCCGAGGACGTCACCCAGCAGGTCTTCATCTCGGCCTGGACCGGCCGCGCTGGGTTCCGTCCTGGCCGCGGCAGTCTCGGAGCATGGATCGTGGGCATCACCCGGCACCGGATCGCCGATGCACTGAGCCGAATCCGGCGCGAGCAGCGACTGCGGGAGGCGCTGGCCGAGCTGGCCCGGGCCGCACCGGAGGAAGCCGGGTCCGACACCACGAGCCGGGTGGTCCTGCTGACAGAACTGGCCCACTTCGATCAGCCGCAGCGGCGAATCATGGAACTGGCCTTCTTCGACGACCTGACCCACACCCAGATCGCCGAACGCACCGGACTTCCGCTCGGCACCGTGAAGAGCCACATCCGGCGCAGCTTGCAGCGCCTCAGGGCCCGGTTGGAGGTGGACGATGTCGCACTGTGATGAAGAGATCCTGAGCCTGCTGGCATTGGGCGAGTTGTCCTCCCCGGCCGAGAACGAGCATCTGCAGTCTTGCGCGATCTGCCAGCAGGAGCTGGACGCCTTGCGTTCGGTGGCCGATACCGCCCGGGCTGATCTGGCTGCCGTGCTGGTCCGCAACGGTGACGGCCGCGATGTCACCGAAGGGGCGCCGGTGATCCGGATGGCGCCTCCGGAGCGGGTCTGGGCCCGGATCGCCGCAGCCACCGGGGTCAGCACACAGGCCCGCCCGGCGGTGGTCGCGGCCGGCGGTTCGCCGCTGGACCCGGAGGCCGCCCAGGACACCGCTTCGGAGCCGGAGCCAGCCGAGCCAGCCGACGACGGCGCACCGGCCGGTGACGGCGTCCCGGTACAGCTGGACGAGGAACGTGGGCCGGGCGAGGCGGACGACGAGAGTGGGCTGCTCCAGGGCAGTGAGCCCGGGCACGCTCCTGAAC
>CAXUFS010000093.1:0-10043 GCA_964250315.1 uncultured Kineosporia sp.
GTCCACCACCCCGAGCCCAGGGACCGCGGCCACCGACTGCCAGGACGTCGGCTGATGGCGGTCGTCACCCCCGTCACCCCCCGCACCGGACGCAATCTGGAAGCCGTCCTGACCGGCTGCGCGGTGGGACTGTCGATCTTCGCCTATGCCCTGGTCGGCCTGGGCACCAAGGGCACCCTGCCGCCGGGGATGCTCGGCTACGGCGCCGGGCTGGGCGCGCTAGCGTTGGCCTTTCATCTGATCCTGCGCCGGTACGCCCGCTACGCCGACCCGACCCTGCTGCCGATCGCCACCCTGATCAACGGCATCGGCCTGGTGATGATCCACCGGCTGGACGTCGCCAAGGACCGGTCCTTCGGCAGCTCGTTCGCCCTGCGTCAGCTGATCTGGACCACGCTGGGCGTGCTCGCGGCCGGCGCCGTCGTCTACTTTCTCAAGGACCATCGCACCCTGCAGCGCTACACCTACCGGGCGATGGCGCTGGGCCTGGTGCTGCTGTTGCTGCCGCTGGTGCCACTGCTGGGTAAGAACATCAACGGAGCCCGGATCTGGATCGGGCTGGGCCCGCTCTCGTTCCAGCCCGGCGAACTGGCCAAGGTCGCGCTGACCGTGTTCTTCGCCGGCTATCTGGTCACCGCCCGGGACTCCCTGTCGCTGGTCGGGCGCAAGGTGCTGTTCCTGCAGCTGCCCCGGGCCCGTGACCTCGGCCCGATCCTGGTGGCCTGGGTGGTCACCCTGGGCGTGCTGGTGTTCGAGCGCGACCTGGGCACCTCGCTGCTGTTCTTCGGCCTGTTCGTGGGCATGCTCTACGTGGCCACCGAACGCACCAGCTGGGTGGTGATCGGCACCGCGCTGTTCATCTTCGGCGCCTACATGGCCTGGAAGGTCTTCCCGCACGTGCAGAACCGGGTGGATCTCTGGCTGCACCCGTTCGCCGCCGACACCATCGACCGGGCCACCCAGATCATCCAGGGCCTGTACGGGATGGCCGACGGCGGCCTGCTCGGCACCGGGCTGGGCCAGGGCTCACCGGACAAGGTGTACGCGGCCGAGAGCGACATGATCTTCGCCTCGATCGGCGAGGAGCTTGGCCTGACCGGCATCTTCGCTCTGCTCTGCCTGTACGCGCTGATCGTCGAGCGGGGGCTGCGGACGGCGATCGGTGTCCGCGACGGTTTCGGCAAGCTACTGGCCGGTGGCCTGGCCTTCACCATCGCGCTGCAGTGCTTCGTGGTGGCCGGCGGCGTCACCCGGGTGATCCCGCTGACCGGTCTGGTGATGCCGCTGCTGGCCTACGGCGGCTCGGCGCTGCTGTCGAACTGGATGATCATCGGCCTGCTGCTGCGGATCTCCGACTCGGCCCGGCGCCCGGCTCCGGCCACCACGTCGGCGCCGATCATCGACGTCGATCCGGAGTTCATCGACCCGCAGGAGCCGCCCGGCGATCCGGACGATGCCGAGCTGGCCCCGGCCCCGGCCGCCGGTGACCAGGCGACGGTGGTGGTCCGGCCGTGAACTCACCCCTGCGCAAGCTGGGCGGCGTGGTCGCGTTGCTGTTCGCGTCACTGCTGATCAGCACCACCTGGGTGCAGTTCGCCGACGCCGACTCACTGCGGCACCGGCCGTTCAACAGCCGGGAGCGGATCCGGGAGCTGAGCCGCGAGCGCGGGGCGATCCTGGTCAGCGGAACGGAGATCGCCAAGTCGGTGGCCTCCGACGACGAGTACAAGTTCCAGCGCACCTATCCGGGGGGGTCCAAGTACGCCGGGGTGACGGGGTTCTTCTCCCTGTTCCGGGATCCGGCCGGCACCGAGGCGGCGGAGAACGACTTCCTGTCCGGCAGTTCGGGCCAGCTGTTCTACCGGCGGATCGGCGACCTGCTGACCGGCGAGGAGCCCAAGGGCGCCTCGGTCGAGCTGACCATCAATCCCAAGGTGCAGGACGCCGCCTGGGATGCGCTCGGCGACCAGCGCGGGGCTGTGGTGGCGCTGAACCCGAAAACCGGCAACATCCTGGCCATGGTGAGCAAGCCCTCGTACAACCCGGCCAGTCTCGCCTCGCACAGCCAGAAGCAGGCCGCCACGGCTTACAGCACCTTGCTCAAGACGGACGGCGACCCGCTGAACAACAAGGCCATCGCCGGCGACCTGTACCCGCCCGGGTCCACCTTCAAGCTGATTACATCGGCCGCGGCGCTCTCGAGTGGCAACTACACCAAGGACAGCGTGCTCGACGGCCCGGCACAGCTGGACTTGCCGGACACGACGGTGCCCCTGCGCAACGACGACCTGCAGCCCTGCGGCCCCGGTGGCAAGGTCAGCCTGGCCGATGCCCTGAAGATCTCCTGCAACACCGCGTACGGCCAGCTCGGGCTCGACCTGGGCGCTGCGGCCCTGGCTCAGCAGGCGGCCAAGTTCGGCTTCGGGCAGGACCTCTCGATCCCGCTCAAGGTCACCCCGAGCACCTTCCCGCAGGATGCCAACCGGCCGCAGACCGCGCAGTCGGCCATCGGCCAGTTCGACGTCCGGGTCACTCCGTTGCAGATGGCGATGGTCGCGGCCGGAATCGCCAACGACGGTAAGGTGATGCGGCCTAACCTGGTGAGCAAGGTGCAGACGCAGGATTTCCGGGTGATCGACGAACACGATCCGGTCGAACTGTCGCAGGCGGTCACCTCGGATGTGGCCGATCAGCTCAAGCAGATGATGGAACTGGTCGTCACTTCGGGAACCGGCACCCGCGCTCAGATCCCCGGGGTCAAGGTGGCCGGCAAGACCGGCACCGCCCAGCACGGCAATAACGTGGCTCCGCATGCCTGGTTCACCGCGTTCGCCCCGGCCGACGATCCCAAGGTGGCGGTGGCAGTGGTGGTCGAGGACGGCGGCAAGCTAGGCAATGAGGCGTTCGGCGGAACGGTCGCGGCGCCGATTGCCAAGCAGGTGATCGAGGCGGTGCTCAGCCAATGATCAGCCAGTGATCACGAGTTCGGGCCAGCGGCTGGGTGAGCGGTACGTACTGGACGAACGCTTGGCCGTGGGCGGGATGGGCGAGGTCTGGAGCGCGCACGACGAGAAGCTGAACCGGGCGGTCGCGATCAAGGTGCTCCGGCTGGACCTGGCCCCGGACACGGCCTTCCAGCGCCGGTTCCGGGCCGAGGCTCGCACCGCGGCCGCGCTCAGCCACGGCGGGATCGCCGCCGTCTTCGACTACGGCGAAGCCCTCGGCTCGGCCTACTTGGTCATGGAACTGGTTCCCGGAGAACCACTTTCCGCGATGATCTCGCGTGAAGGGGCGCTCGGAACCGACCGCACCCTGCAGATCATCTCCCAGGCGGCCCGGGCCCTGCACGCCGCCCACCGCCACGGCGTGGTGCACCGGGACATCAAGCCCGCCAACCTGATGATCACCCCGGAACTGCGGGTCAAGGTGACCGACTTCGGCATTGCCCGCCCCCGCGATCACGAGCCGCTGACCGCCACCGGCCAGGTGATGGGCACCGCGCACTATCTGGCGCCAGAGCTGGCCCGGGGGGAGGTCGCCAGCCCGCTGTCCGACGTCTACGCGCTCGGCGTGGTGGCCTACGAGTGCCTGGCCGGCTGGCGGCCGTTCGACGGGGACAACCAGATCGAGGTGGCCACCGCGCACCTGCAGGACGAGCCGCCGCCACTGCCAGGCACCATCCCGGGTCCGGTCCGGGCCGCGGTGATGTCGGCGATGGCCAAGAACCCGGCCGCCCGGCCGCAGGGTGCGCACATGCTGGCCACGGTGATGGAAGATCTGCGGCTGCGGCGGCTGGCCGGCGATCCGGAACTCAACGGCCGCAGCGTGGCCACCCCGAATCCGATCGGCAGCTGGCCGGCCGATGCCGTCACCCCGCCGCGTGGTCACGCCGTTCCCGCGCACACCGGCGGCGCTGACGACCCTCCGGCCACACTCTCTGATTCGTGGCGCCAGCTGGGCCGTGAGCCAGTCCATCAGCTGGCCCGTCAGCCGGCCCACCAGGCAGCCCACCAGCCGGGCCACCAGCGAGGTCGTTCCCCGGCGCATCAGTCTTCCCGGCAGGCCTCGGGCGTCCCAACCCGTTCGCTGCCCTCCCGAGCTGGCGGGTCGCGCGGTGGCCGGACCCGCCGCCGCCTGAGCGTCCCGCTGGCGGCGCTGATCGTGCTGATCCTGCTGGTGGTGGCCAGCACGATCTGGGCCAGCCGGTCGCGGGGAGCTGAACCACCAGCGCGACGGCCAGTCCGATCTGCCGATGCTGTTTCTGGACCGGCGGAATCCGGCGGAACGGTCACTGACGTGGCGCGGCGGGCGGTGTCCGTGCAAGGGTCACCTGCATCTGAACGCAGATCTGATCGCGGCCGTCCAGGAGACCGCGAAATCGAGGGATGGACCCGGTGAACGACAGCCCACGTGTGCTCGGCAACCGCTACCAGGTCGGTGATCTGCTCGGCCGGGGCGGAATGGCCGAGGTGCATCAGGGCCGGGACACCCGGCTGGGCCGCAGCGTGGCGATCAAGCTGCTGCGCACCGACCTGGCTCGGGACCCCACCTTCCAGGCCCGGTTCCGGCGGGAGGCGCAGTCCGCCGCCGCGCTGAACCACCCGGCGATCGTCTCGGTCTACGACACCGGCGAGGAGCAGGTGGTCGAGGCCGGCGGCGCGGTGGTGAACCTGCCGTACATCGTGATGGAGTACGTCGCCGGGCGCACTCTGCGAGATCTGCTGGCCGAGCACCACCATCTCGACGTCGACTTCGCCTTGGAGATCACCGCCGGGGTGCTGTCCGCGCTGGAATACAGCCACCGGATCGGCATCGTGCACCGCGACATCAAGCCCGCGAACGTGATGCTGACGCCCACCGGCGATGTCAAGGTGATGGACTTCGGCATCGCCCGGGCAATGGCGGACGCCTCGTCCACGATGACCCAGACCCAGGCCGTGATCGGCACCGCCCAGTACCTGTCGCCCGAGCAGGCCCGGGGCGAGCAGGTGGACACCCGCAGCGACCTCTACTCGGCCGGCTGCTTGCTGTTCGAGCTGCTCACCGGGCGCCCGCCGTTCGTGGCCGACTCACCCGTGGCGGTGGCCTATCAGCACGTGCGCGAGCAGCCCCCGGCACCCAGCCAGCTGGTGCCGGGCATCCCCGAAGCAGTGGACCGGATCGTGCTGCACTCGCTGGCCAAGGGCCGGGAGGAGCGCTACCAGACCGCAGCCGACTTCCGGGCGGACGTCGAGGCCGCCCGCGGCGGCCGTCAGGTGATGGCCTCGATCCCGGCTAGCTCGGCCTCGGCGGCCACCACCCAGTTCGCGCCTCCGCCCGAGACCGGCACCACCCGGGTTATGGGTTACGCGGCCGGGCCGGGCCCGGTCGGCGGCGGCCCCCTGCTGGGTCAGACCGGTGCAGGCGGGTACCCCCCGGCCTACGATCCCGAGCAGGACTATCGGCGGCGGGACCAGCGCCAGCCTCCGGCGTCCCGGAGGGGCCCGATCATCGCCGGCATCGCGATCGTGGTGATCGCCGCGCTGGCGGGCTTCTTCCTGATTCACACCCTGAACGGCGACAAGGACGAGGCCGCGAGCACCGAGCAGATACCTTCGGTCGCTGGACAGCTGGCCGCGGTCGCCGTGGACACCCTGTCCAAGGCCGGTTTCACGGTTGCGCCCAAGCTCGTGGAGGAAACGTCGGCCACGGTCAAGGCGGGCAGGGTGACCCGCACCGACCCGGCGGAGGGTACCTCGGTGCCCACCACTCAGCAGATCACGCTCTTCGTCAGCTCCGGAACCGGCGAGACCCAAGTAACGGTGCCCAACCTGGTCGGCCAGACCCAGGAACAGGCGGCCGCAGCCCTGGCCAAGATCAACCTCAAGCTGGGTGAGTCGACAACGGGAAACGACGTCACCCAGAAGCCTGAGCACATCTTCAAGACCGAACCGGCCGGTGGAGACAGTGCGCCGACGGGATCGACGGTCGACATCTTCCTCTCCAGCACGGTGACCACAGTGCCGAAGGTCGTCGGGCTCAGCCGCGACGACGCTCACAGCGCGCTGAAGAAGGCCGACCTGAAGTGGAAGGACACCGAGGAGAAGACCGGCGACGGCGAACCGGATCAGGTGGTGGACCAGTCCCTCGCCGACGGGCTGAGTATTCGCCGGGGGCAGACCGTGGAGCTGACCATCGCCGAGCCGCCGGACGACCAGACTCCGAGCCCGAGCGCGACCACCCCGCCCGTGACACCTAACCCCAGCGGCACATCGACCCCGTAAAAACCGTTGCTCGGTCGAGGCAGTTATTGCCGGACCAGGGGAGCCATCCCGGTGCTGCGCTCAACCGCGCCCGGATCGCCGCAGCTGGCCAGCCAGTTGGCCAGTAGCCGGTGACCGCCCTGGGTCAGAACCGACTCAGGATGGAACTGCACGCCGTACAGCGGCAGCTCGCGATGCCGCAGGGACATCACCACGCCGCTGCTGGTCCGGCCATTGACCAGCAGCGAACTGGGAACGGTGTCCTCGAGCACCGCCAGCGAGTGGTATCGGGTCGCGGTGAACGGTGACGGCAGACCCTCCAGTACGCCGGTACCGTCGTGCTCAACCTCGCTGGTCTTGCCATGCATCAGCTCACTGGCGTGAGTGACGGTGGCCCCGAACACCTCGCCCAACGCCTGATGCCCCAGGCACACGCCCAGCATGGGCTGACCCGTGTCCGCGCAGTGCCGCACCATCTGCGGGCAGATCCCGGCGTCGGCCGGCGCACCGGGACCGGGGGAGAGCAGCACGCCGTCGTAGCCCTGCGCGTCGTCCACGCTGACCGCATCATTGCGGCGGACGTCGCAGACCGCGCCCAGCTGCCCGAGGTAACCGGCGATGGTGTAGACGAAGCTGTCGTAGTTGTCCACCACCAGCACACGCACCGGATTCTTCATGAGCTGCTCGCTTCCGGGCTGGCGATCACGGCGTCCGGGCTGGTCGTCGCGTGCTGAAGGGTGAGCGATCCGGCGAAGGCGGGCAGGTTGAGGCGAGGCTGCTCCTGCACCTTCCAGCCCAGCCGCAGCGCGGCCACGTACTGCAGGTAGTAGGAGATCGCCGCCGAGGCGCTCAGAGCCGCCCGCAGCCGCTTGACGTCGCCGATGGCGGTGATCGAATAGGGCGGAGAGTAGACCCTGCCCTGCAGGATCAGGGTGTTGCCGACACAGCGGACGGCACTGGTGGAGATCACCCGCTGGTCCTGAAGCATCATCGCTTCGGCACCGCCGGCCCAGAGCGCGTTGACCACCGCCTGCACGTCCTGCTGGTGCACGACCAGGTCGTCCGGGCCGGCCTGGGCGGGCACCGCGGCGTCCCGCGGAGCATCGTTCAGGGTGACCACCAGACCGGGCCCGCTGACCGGGATGACTCCGGCGGCCAGAGCCAGTCCGGACGAGTGCCGTTCGAGGTCACGCACGGCGCTGCTGCCGGCGGCGCCGGCCGCGGCCTCCCGGTCGACCTGTTCGTGCAGGGCGGCCACTCGCTGGGCCCGGGCCTGCACCCTGAGGGTCTCGGCGCTTACCAGGTCGGCCAGGTCGGCTCGCTCCGAGCGCAGCTGCGTGCCCTTGGAGGTGCTCGCGCTGGTGGCGAACAGCAAGCCGGCCACGACGAGAACCAGAGTGACCCCGGCCGTACCCGCCCGGCGGCGGCGCTGAAGGCGCAGTGACTCGTCCGGCCCGTCTTCGGCCTCCGATGCCCAGGTCACAGCACTACGCTAAGGGACGTCGAAAAGGAGAGCCGACCATGCCTGAGTCGCGGACCCGCCGGAAAGGCACCTTCACCGCCCCAGCGGGCAGGATCAACAACAAGCAGCCCAGCCCGCGCTGGTTCGCCGGCCTGATGGTGGGCTTCCTGATCGCCGGGCTGGCCTGGGTGGTCACCTATTACGTGACCCAGGGCGATTACCCCATCCCGGGCATTCATGACTTCAATCTGCTGGCCGGCTTCGCGGTGCTGCTGATCGGGTTCGGCATGCTCACCCGCTGGCGGTAGTTCGACAACCAGCCCCGCAGCCGGTTTCGCCGGCCACCGTCCACAGAGCCGCCTCACAGCTGTGGAATTACATGGGTGCAATTATCCCCAGGGTTCTTCACAGGGTGTGGAACACGGCTGACTCGGCCAGACCGTACTTGACCACCGTGAGCACCACCAGAAGCACGGTGATCCCGGCCAGGGCGCCCCACTGGACGACGTCCCGGCGAGCCCGCGGTGCCTGGGTGAGCGCCACCGCGGCGGCCAGCCCGGTGATCAGGCCACCGAGATGGGCCTGCCAGGCGATGTTCAGGCTGGGCAGGAAGCCGATGGCGAAGTTCAGCCCGATCACGACCAGCATTCCGGTGGCGTCGCGGCGCAGCTTCCGCTGCACGATCAGATAGGCGCCGAACAGCCCGAAGACGGCGCCGGATGCCCCCACCGCGCCGGTGTAGAACCGGTCGCTGTCCGGCGCGGCCAGCAGCAGATAACCGACCGAGCCACCGAATGCGCAGATCAGGTACAGGGCCAGAAACCGGGCCGATCCGAACAGCGTCTCCAGGTAGGGACCGATCAGCCAGAGCGCGTACATGTTGAACACGATGTGCAGCACGCTGTCCGGGGAGTGCAGGAAGGCCGAGGTGAGCATTCGCCAGGGCTCGTGCTGGGTCAGGTACGGCGCATAGTCGAACCGGTCGGTGAAGGACACGCCGACCGCCATCTGGGCCAGGTACACCGCCACGCAGACACCGACGATCGACAACGTGACGTAAGGCTTGGTTCGGCCGGTGGGGCTGGCCGCACCGCCGAAGACGGTCCGGGCCCGGCGCACGCCGTGGTTCTGCTGCCGGACACAGTCCACGCACTGGATGCCGACCGCTGCCGGGCGCTGGCACTCGGGGCAGACCGGGCGGTTGCAGCGCTGGCAGCGCACGTAGGACTCACGGCCGGGGTGGCGCGGGCATACCGGGGCCGCCACCGGCTCTGTACTGCCGGTGACTCCCCCCGGTCCGTCCTCGCTGGTGCTCATTGCTTGCTCAACGATGCAGGCCGCTCACGCGTTTCAGCCGCGTTCGATGGTGACGCTTTCGATCACGACGTCCTTCTCCGGGCGGTCCTGCCGATCAGTGCGGGTGGCGGCGATCTTGTCCACCACCTCACGGCTGGGACCGTCGGCCACCTCACCGAAGATGGTGTGCTTGCCCTGCAGGTAGGTGGGCGTGGCCACCGTGATGAAGAACTGCGAGCCGTTCGTGCCGCGACCCATCCGCTTGCCTGCGTTGGCCATCGCCAACACGTACGGCTTGGTGAAACTCAGCTCCGGGTGGATCTCGTCGTCGAAGTCGTAGCCGGGTCCGCCGGTGCCGGTGCCCAGCGGATCACCGCCCTGGATCATGAATCCGCTGATCACCCGGTGGAAGATGACGCCGTCGTAGAGCGGAGCCGAGGTTTTGGACCGGGTCCGCGGGTCGGTCCACTCCCGGCTTCCCTCGGCCAGCTCGGCGAAGTTGTCCACCGTCTTCGGCGCGTGATTCGGAAAGAGCTTGATCTTGATGTCACCCTGATTGGTGTGCAAGGTGGCGTACTGGGGCTGATCGGTCACCGGTGGGTCCTCTTCACCTGTCTCGGCTTCGCGCGGCTGAGAGGAAGCCTCCCGCCGTCGCGCTGTTCGGCTCTGCAGTCTGTCACGGTTATCTACTCGGGATCGGCCGGGGATTGGCACGGAAGGTGAGCTCAAGGGGTTGGGGTGGCGACCCGGCGAGATCACGCAACGATGGTGTTGGGTAGTGCGTGGATCAGCGCACACAAGCAGGAGGTGTCCTCAGACATGAAGACCAGTCGGAAGAAGCGCGTCCAGGCTGCGGCTGAGTCCGCTCAGTCGAGCGCCGCAGCCCAGTTCGAGGCGGTCAGGGACAAGCTGGCGCCGGTGGTGGAGAGCGCGGCGTCCACGGCTCGTGAACGGGGCGCCCAGGCGGCCGAGAAGGTCGGGCCAGCCGTGGGCAGCGCGGTCGCGACGATGAAGATCGCCAGCAGCGGGTAGCCGGGTCGCCG
>CAXUFS010000094.1:0-7064 GCA_964250315.1 uncultured Kineosporia sp.
GTCCTCGGCAAGCGCGGCAACCGCGTCTTCATCGGCGGCGCCGACCCGACCGACCAGGAGGCCGTCGAGCGCATCAAGTTCGCCACCCAGCTCTCGCCCGAGTGGGTCATCGTCGAGCACGACAAGCTCGCCAAGATGCTCGAGCGCTCCCACGGCGACGGCGGCGGGGTCCTACCCCGTCAAGGTGACCAGCAACGCGAAAGCCGAACAATGGCAGGTCGTCGCGCCGGGCACCGGCATCGTCGGCCGCCTGCTGGCCATCACCCGCGGTTCCAGCACGGTCAGCTACACGGCTGAAACCGGCGAGGACGCCGCCGCGGTCGCAGCCAAGCTCAACACCAAGCTGGCCCAGGCCGGCATGGGGGTTGCCGCGGCGGCGGACAGCGGCGGAAACGTCATCTTCACCGCCTCGAACCCGGGCACCGCAGGGGCATTCACCGCAACGATCGACGGTGGGGGCACGGCGACCAAGACCCGCGCCGGAGCCAACATCGCCGGCACCGTCGACGGCGTCACCGCCACCGGCATCGGCAACATTCTCAGTGTCCCGGTGAGCTCGGCCAGCAAGGCAGCCGGTCTGTCCCTCGCGGTGAACGCCAGTGATGCCGATATCGCCTCCAGCAGCGGCAATATCGGCACAGTCAATTACACGCCCGGACTGGCCCAGAAGCTCGACAAGCTGTTCTCGGACATGAGCGACTCGGCCACCGGGCAGCTGGTCACGGCGCAGGCTCAGGCCAGCTCTCAGATCTCCAGCCTGCAAGACGCGATCGATGGCTGGACGACCCGGCTGGACGCGTATCGGTCCATGCTCAACACCAAGTTCACGGCCATGGAAAGCGCACTGTCCAGCCTGAAGTCGCAGTCCACGGCGTTGTCGTCGTACTTCGGCAGCTCGTCGTCGTCGAGCAGTTCGAGCTCCAGCTGACCCAAGGGCATCATCCGCGCTCCAAGCACAGCAGTTGAGAAGGAGAGACGATGGCTTACGGAACCGCTGGGCTCGCCTACGCGAGCGTCACCGCGGAGACCGCGTCGCCGCAGCGCCTGCTCACCATGCTGTACGACCGGCTGATCCTGGATCTCACCCTCGCCGAAGCCGCCATGCGCACCGCTGACTTCGAGACAACCGGGCGTCGTCTGCAGCATGCGCAGGAAATCCTGCTCGAGCTGTGGGCCAGCCTGGACGAGAAGGTCTGGCCGGAGGGCGCGCCGTTGCGGGCGGTCTACCTCTGGCTGGTGCGGGAGCTGATGGCCTGCCGGATGCCGCCACAGCCCGAGCGGCTGGTGGCCTGCCGTGAGCTGCTGGAGCCGCTGCGGGATGCCTGGAAGCAGGCCCTGGAGCTACTGCCATCCCCTGATGAACCGCACCCGAGCATGCACGGAGCGACCTGACATGTCTGAATCACATTCCGATCTGCCCGAAATCGTTCCTGACGGCGAAGAAACCGGCGATCTGCTGGAGTGGACCCAGTACTTCGATGAGCTCGACCAGGCCATGCACGAGTTCGAGGTCGGGCTGGCCCAGCAGGATGTCGAACCGCTCCGGGTGGTCCAGACACCGCACGGCAGGCCGCCGCTGATATTGCGGACCCGGTGGGCACAGGCCTATCAGCGGATCAGCGAGCTGGAGTTCCGGGCGCGTTCGATGCGGGAGGAACTGCGCGCCGAGTTCTCCCGGGTCTCCAGCGGCGGACGCCGGTTCGGCCAGCCGAGCCCCGGCGCCGGGTACGGCTCCCTCGACGTCTCCGGCTGACCGCTGCCTGCGCCGCTCTTCAGTTCCGCGCTGCGCCGCTCTTCCGCTCCTCCCCCGTGATCACCACTTCAGCCCGCTCCTGTGCGGTCTTTCCCGCACTTTGGCGGGCTGAACTGGCGATCTCGAAGTGGCGTGGCCCGGCTGGGCTAAGGGCCTGCTCCGAACGGCTGAAACGGACGTTGCGGACGGGTGGCCCTCCTCAAGCGCCTGCTGGACAGGTCGATTTACACAGTGAGCAAGGACAGCTCAGCAGCGCCATGGAATGGCGATCTGGTCTGAAGGACAACACCTCGAGTTTCGACGTGTTAGCCATCTGAGGGGCAGCTCTCCATGCTCGATGACGTCACCATCTCCGCGCTGCAGGCCGCCATGCACGGGCTCTCGGCCCGGCAGTCGGCGATCAGCCAGGACATCTCCAACGTCAACACGCCCTACTACCGGGCCCGCAACGTCACCTTCGAGGGCGACCTGCGGCAGGCCCTGGCCAACGGCGACAGCCCGCTGAACGTGCAGCCGGTCACCACGTACAGCCAGGCCGACGGCGGCCTCAACGGCAACAACGTCGACCTCGACGCCGAGACCGTGGCCAGCGTGCAGACCGAGCTGAGCTTCGAACTGGCGCTACGGGCGACCAGTGACCGGTTCAACCTGATCAACACCGCGATCAAGGGATCCTGATCATGTTCCAGGCGATCAACATCACCGGCTCCGGCATGGAGGTCCACAAGCTGTGGATGGACGCCATCTCGGACAACATCGCGAACATCAACACCACCACGTCGACCAACGAAAAAGCTTTTCAGGCGCGGTATGTGGTGGCTCAGTCGGTGGAGGACGGCGGTGTCGGCGCGGGCGTGACCACCGCGGGGGTCAAGCTCGGTTCGGCTGAGGGGCGGCTGGTCTACGACCCGCAGAACCCGCTGGCCGACGGGCAGGGTTATGTCCGCCAGCCGGACATCGACCTGGGTGAGCAGATGAGCACGATGATCATGGCTCAACGCGGCTACCAGGCCAACGTGGCCAACTTCGACCGGGTCCGGTCGGTCTATCAGGCCGCTATCCAGATGGGTAAGTGAGATGAGCGTTCCCTCGATCGGCGCGCTCGGCACCGGGGGCGTCGACCTCTCCCAGCTGGCCAGCCTGTACCGGCAGCAGGTCACCGCCGGAACCGGCGCCGGGGCCGCCAGCACCGACAGCATCGGGTCCGCCCTGGGCACCGGCGCCGCCGCCAGTGCCACCGGAACCCGGGGGGCCGAGTTCGGAAATCTGGTTTCCAACAGCTTGTCTCAGCTGGAATCGCTGGACAAGACGGCGTCGACCAAGGCGGTCCAGGCCGCCACCGGCGATCTCACCGATATCCAGGACTACGTGATCGCCGCCACCCAGGCCCAGACCGCGACCGAACTGACCACCACGATCCGGAACAAGGCGCTGGATGCGTTCAACGAGATCATGAGGATGTCGCTGTGACCGCGCGCGCGGCTGAAGGCCGCTGGCCGGGCGCCCTATGAGCCGGATCAATGGTGTCCTCGATCGGGCCCGGGGGTTCATGTCCGGATTCACCTCCGGGCAGCGCAGCGTCGTGATCGTGGTCGGGCTGGCCCTGGTCCTGGGTGCCGTCGCGCTGAGCCGGTGGATCGCCCAGCCCACCTGGACCCCGTTGTACGGCAACCTGTCTGGTACCGATGCCAGTGCGGTGGTCGAGCAGCTGACCGCGGACGGCGTCAAGTACAAGCTCACCGGCGGCGGCGGGACCGTGCTGGTCCCAGCCGACCAGGTCTACAACCTGCGGGTCGAGCTGTCCGGAAAAGGCTTGACTCCCGGGGATTCTGAGGGTGGCTGGCAACTGCTGGACAAGCAGGGCATCACCGCGACCGACTTCCAGCAGAACGTGGCCTACCGGCGGGCCCTGGAGGGCGAACTGGCTAAGACCCTGGAGGCCATGGACGGCGTCAACACCGCCGTAGTACATCTCGCCATTCCCGAAAAGGACGTTTTCTCAACCGAAGCCGAGAAGACCACGGCGTCGGTGCTGCTGTCGCTGGCCCCGGGCACCGAACTGACCGGTGACCAGATCTCGGCGATCACCCACCTGGTCGGCGGCAGCGTCGAAGGCCTGGACCCGGCTCAGGTGACCGTGACTGATCAGACCGGCAAGCTGCTGTCCGGGGCGGGAGCGATAAATTCGTCGTCCGGGGCGGCGGATGAGCAGACCGCCTCGTACGAGGACCGGATGGACCAGGCCGTGCAGCGGATTCTGGATCAGATCGTCGGTCCGGGCCACAGCGTGGTGCGGGTGAATGCCCAGCTGGACTTCAACAGCACCGAGAGCACCAGCGAGACCTACGCGCAGGCCACCCCCACCCCGCCACCGCTGTCCGAGGCCAGCGTGCAGGAGCAGTACGGCGGCGGCTCCGGTAATGCCAGCGGCGGGACGCTCGGCCAGATCATCCCGACCCCAGCGGTCTCGGCGCCGTCCGGCAGTGGCAGCTACACCCGCACTCAGGACACGAAGAACAACGCCCTCGACAAGACGGTCTCCAAGACGGTCAACGCACCGGGCCAGGTGAAGCGGATGACGGTGGCGGTGGTGCTGGACGCCAAGACGGCGGGCACCGTGGACACCACCCGGGTGCAGGCGCTGGTGGCCAACGCGGTCGGGCTCGACTCGACCCGGGGAGACACCGTCCAGGTGGACGCCCTGCCGTTCGACGGGACCGCCGCGGCGGCGGCCAAGGCTCAGATCGCCCAGGCCGACAAGGCGGCCAAGACCAGCCAGTACCTGGAACTGGCCAAGAAGGCCGGGCTCGGGCTGCTGGTGCTGATCGTGCTGATCATGTTGATGCGCGGCCGGAAGCGGGACAACGGCGCGATGATCGAGGCCACGGCCAGCGATCTGCCCGGCGGGATGCTGATTCCGCCCGCCCCGATGGCCCTGGAATCCGGTCAGCAGCTTGCCATTACGCAGGCAGCGGCGGGCCAGGAGCAGATGCGCGATGAGGTCGCCGCCCTGGTCGACAGCCAGCCGGACGACGTCGCCCAGATGCTTCAGGGCTGGCTGGCGGAGCAGAAGTAGCCGATGACCGTAGCGACCACAACCCCGGCCGCCACCGCCGCGGGCCTGCGCCGGGCGGCCATCTTCCTGGTCCAGGTGGGACATCAGCGGGCGGCCGAGATCCTGTCCCGGCTGCCGGAGCGGATGGTCGAGGACATCGCGTCGGAGATCGTGCAGCTGCGCGATGTGGATTCGAACGAGACCGACTCGGTGCTGTCCTCAGCTCACAAGGAGTTGAAGACCGTTTCTCGGATGGCCAGAGGCGGTTTCGACATGGCCCGGCAGATGCTGTCGGGCAGCCTTGGGTCCGATCGGGCCAGCGAGATCATGGAGCGGCTGGGCGCGAGCATGGTCGAGATGCCGTTCGAGGGCATCCGCCGGGCCGACGCCCGCCAGCTGCTGTCGTTCCTCGGTGACGAGCATCCGCAGACCATTGCGCTGGTGCTGGCCCATCTCGCACCTCAGCAGTCCGCCCTGGTGCTGTCCGGCCTGCCGCCCGAGCAACAGGCCACCGTGGCCTACCGGATCGCTTCGATGGAACCGGCCAGCCCGGAGGTGATCCGGCTGGTGGAACGGGAACTTGAGCGCCGGATGACCACGGTGCTCGACCGGCAGGAGATGTCCAGCGTCGGCGGCGTCGCCCCCCTGGTGGCGATCATCAACCGGGCCGACCGGTCGACCGAGCGGATGATCCTGGAGGGCCTGGAGACGGTCAGCTCCGATCTGGCCGAGACCGTCCGGGCCCAGATGTTCATCTTCGAGGACATCATGAGCCTGGATGACAAGGCCATCCAGCTGGTCCTGCGCAACGTCGAAAGTGCCGATCTAGCACTGGCTTTGAAGGGTGTGTCGCCTTCAGTGAAGGAGAAGATCAGCCGTAACCTGTCCACCCGCGCGGCCGAGAACCTGGCCGAGGAGATCGAGTTGCTGGGCGCCGTCCGGCTCAGCCAGGTGGAGGAATCACAGGCCAAGATCGTGCAGGAGATCCGCGCCCTGGAACAGTCCGGGCAGATTATGATCGCTCGCGGCTCGGATGAGGCGATGGTCGAATGAGCGCCCCCCGCACCGCATCTGGCCCCCTCCCGGCCGGATTGATGCCGGTGCAGTCGCTGGCCGGCGGCCCGGTGATCGACGCCTCGGCGGCCAAGGCGACGGTGCGCCCGGCCCGGCTCGATCGGCCACTCCAGCAAGGCATTCTGGACCCGGGCTACAGCGACCCGCATCTGGAACAGGTCATCCGGGACGCCGCCGAGCAGGCCCGGGAAGCCGCCCGGGCGCAGGGCTATGCCGCTGGCTGGACCCAGGGCCGGCAGGCCGCCGCCGCAGAGGCCAAGCTACAGGCGGCCGCCGGAGCTGAGCAGATCGAGCAGGATCGGCAGGCCGCCACCGTTCAGATCCGGCAGCTGCTGAACAGTCTGGCCGAGGCGGCGATCAGTACCTCTCAGCGTTCGGAGTCCGAGTGGTCCGAGGTGGCCGACGTGCTCGGGGAGGGCGCGCTGCACCTGGCTCAGGCCATTCTGGCCCGTGAACTGCACTCCGTCAGTGATGCGCTGATGCTGAATGTCCGGGCCGCGCTGCAACAACTGGCCGATCCCGGGCAGGCGGTGGTGCATCTGCACCCGCAGGACACGGCCTTGATCAAGGACGTACCCGAAGGCGTGCGGATCGTGCCCGATCCGGCGGTGCCGGTGGGCAGCGTGGTCGCGCTCACCCCGGCGCAGCGGCTGCGAATGGACCTGCCCGAGGCCCTGGCTCACGCGCAGGAGGTGCTGCGTTCGTGAGAAGCGCGCTGGCATCTCAGTTGCAGCACCGGCTGGCGGCTGCGGCCAAGGCCGCCCGGCCCCGGATCGAGGGCCGGGTCGGTGAGGTGGTCGGGCTCGGCATCGGGGTGCGCGGGCTGAGTGCCGCGGTTGGTGAACTGGTCACGGTCAGCACGGCCGCCGGACTGCTCCCAGCTCAGGTGATCTCGGTCAACGCGAGCGGTGTCACCTGCATGCCGCTGGGTACCACAGCTGGAGTGGCGACCGGTGACCCGGTCACCGCCAGCGGAGATGTGCTGCGCGTTCCGGCGGGCGAAGGCCTGCTCGGCCGGGTGATCGACCCGCTCGGGCGCCCGATCGACGGGGGCGCACGGCTGACGCAGGTCGAGACCGTTCCGGTGGACGCGTCCGCGCCGAACCCGTTGCACCGGCGCCGGGTCGAGCATGCACTGCCGACCGGCGTGCGAGCCCTGGACACATTGATCCCGGTCGGGGC
>CAXUFS010000094.1:7074-9927 GCA_964250315.1 uncultured Kineosporia sp.
TGCTGGAGCCGCTCGACGTGGGCGTGCGCGCGATCAACGGCCTGCTCACGATCGGCCAGGGACAGCGGGTGGGGATCATGGCCGGATCCGGGGTGGGAAAGTCAACTCTGCTCGGAATGGCGGTCCGCGGCACCGCGGCACCGATCCGGGTTGTCGCGCTGGTCGGCGAACGTGGCCGCGAGGTTCGCGAGTTCATCGAGGACACCCTTGACCCGCAGTCCCTTTCGCGCACCGTGCTGGTGATCGCCACCGCCGATGATCCACCGCTGCTGCGGGTCACTGCGGCGTTCACCGCGACCAGGATCGCGGAATACTTCCGGGACGCCGGGAACGACGTGCTGCTGGTGGTCGACTCGGTCACCCGCACCGCGATGGCGCAGCGAGAGGTCGCGCTGGCCGCCGGTGAGCCCCCGGCCACCCGGGGCTATCCGGCCAGCGTGTTCGCCATGCTGCCCCGGCTACTGGAGCGGTCCGGGCCGGGTGCGAACGGGAGCATCACCGCCCTGTACACGGTGCTGGTCGAGGGGGACGACCTGCAGGACCCGATCGGTGACACGGTCCGGGGCATCCTGGACGGGCATGTCGTCCTGGACCGGAAACTGGCTACGGCAGGACACTTTCCGAGTATCGACGTGCTTGAGTCGGTGTCCCGGGTGGAGCGGGCGGTGCTCGAGCCCCGGCAGCTCGAACTCGCGCACACGCTCCGCCGCCTGCTGGCCGCCTGGCGGGACGCTCGCGAGCTGATCGAAGTGGGCGCCTACTCCGCCGGTAGTGATCCGGTCGTGGACGTGGCCATCCATCTGCGGCCAGGCATCGACGCGTTCCTGCGGCAGGCGCCCGACCAGGTGCTGCCGGTCGAGCAGTCCTGGGCCGAACTCGGGCAACTGCTGGGGGTGCGCTGATGGCTCGATTCCGGCTGGCCACCCTGGAGCGGCTGCGCGAACAGCACGAGCAGACCTGTGCCCGGGCGCTGCGGGACAGCACCGAGGCACTCTCCGCGGCCCGGCAGCGACGGGAGGATCTGATCGCCCAGCTCAATACCGGCGACACCGTCCTGACCGCCGATCAACTGGTGCGGGGGGCTCTGTTCCGGGATCGGCTGCGCGCTGAGATCAGCATCAGCACAACCGAGATCAATCACTGCACAGTCCTTTTCGATCAGGCCCGGACCGCCTGGATGCAGGCCACCGCCCAGCTGAAAGCGGTGCAGTCGTTGCACGATCGGCACCGCCGAGCCGTCCGGGCCGCGCTGGCCCGGGCCGAGCAGGCCGAACTGGACGAGTTCGCCGGGACTCGTAATCGCCGGCCCGCGATCGGGGGAGCCGCGTGAGCGAGGGACTCGCCGCCGTCCAGACCCGGATCTCGCAGATCCAGAGCCTGATCGGTGTCCGGCCAGCAGCCGGAACCGGTTCCAGCGCCGCCTTCGCGGCCGCGCTGGGTGACGCGACGACGTCCGGCACGGCCACTCAGACGGGAGCCGGTGCGGGCGCCACTGGCCAGGACGCTGTACAGGTCGCCAACAAGTATCTGGGCGTGCCGTACAAGTGGGGTGGCACCGATCCGGACTCCGGCCTCGACTGCTCCGGTCTGGTCCGGCTGGTCTATCAGCAACTGGGTGTCGAACTGCCCCGGACCAGCGCTGCCCAGGCCCAGCAGGGCACCAAGGTCGATTCGCTGGCCGAGGCCAAGCCGGGCGATCTGGTGTTCTTCGGAAATCCGGTGCACCACGTCGGGATCTATATCGGCGACGGCAAGATGCTGGACGCACCGCACACCGGATCCAAGGTCCGGATCGAGCGGGTCTGGGGAACGCCGTCACAGATCCGCCGGGTGCTGCCCAGTGACTCGACTGGTGGGACTCAAAGCCTGTCCAGCCTCGGGCTGAGCTCAATCAACCGGATGGCTGGCTCGGCCCTGGGGAGCGCGGCGGGAGTCGGTGCCGCGTCGGCCAGTTCGGGCCTGGCCGGGACGCCGTACGCCGATCTCTTCACCACTGCTGGCCGCAAGTACGGCGTCGACCCGGCCCTGCTGTCGGCGGTGGCCAAGGCGGAGAGCAACTACCGGACCGGGGCGGTCAGCGGAGCCGGCGCCCGCGGCATGATGCAGCTGATGCCCGGCACGGCCAAGGAACTCGGCGTCGACCCGGACGTGGCGACCCAAGCAGTGGACGGCGCGGCCCGGCTGCTGGCCGGCCATCTGCGCAGCTTCAACGGCCGGGTCGATCTGGCTCTGGCCGCCTACAACGCCGGGGCGGGAGCGGTGCGCAAGTACAACGGAGTCCCGCCCTATGCCGAGACCCGGAACTACGTCTCCAAGGTCACTGGATACTGGGGTGAGCTGCGATGAACGCCGTACCCAACCTGATTCCGGTGAGTCCGGCTCCGGCATCGCGGCCTGCTGCTAGCGGTGGAACAAAGGCGCCGGGTGAGACCGATTTTGACCGGGTGATGTCGGCCCAGCAGCCAGCCAGTGAAGCGGCAAGCCCAGCGACTGCCGCTACTGCCTCGTCCGGGCCCGGTGATCCTGCTCGCCTCGATCACGACCGGGAGGCAGCCGACCGGGCGGCCACGGACAAGGCGGCCAAGGACAAGGGGGCAACGGACAACGCGGCGGGCGTGGCCCAGGACCAGGCGGTTGCGGTGGTGCAAGCCGGATTAGCCGGGCCGGTGCCGATCGCCGGGGTGGTACCGCCGACGGCGAAACCAGTCGCTGAACAGCCGGGTTCAGCGGGCACGAGGGTGGCTCCGGCTCCGGCGGCGGCCGCAGCGGCGAGCATCGCCCCGGTAATCCCAGCCTCACCGGGCGTGGCGCCGGCGCCGGTGGCCAGTCCGGCGCCGGTGGCCAGTCCGGCGC
>CAXUFS010000095.1:0-9800 GCA_964250315.1 uncultured Kineosporia sp.
TCCTGACTCCTGGGCCGCTGAGTCTATCCGCGGCGATCACCCTGTCCGGGCCTGCGAGGTCCGGCCCGGGGCGCATCCCGAGGTCTGGCCCGATGGGCCGGGCGGTCTCAACCGGCTCCACTAGAGTGCTCGACCGTGACCCGCCGCCGACTGTTGCGTGCTACCGGAATCGCGGCTGGGGCCATCGTGATCACCGCTGCGGTGGTGGTGATCGTGCTGGTCATAACCTTCATCCGGAGGCCGCTGCCCGACCGGGACGAGGATGTCACCCTGGCCGGTCTGAACGCTTCCGTGCGGGTGATCCGGGACGATCGCGGCGTCCCGCAGATCTACGCGAGCACCACGGCCGACCTGTTCCGGGCTCAGGGCTACGTGCAGGCGCAGGACCGCTTCTTCGAGATGGATCTGCGCCGCCACATCACCGCCGGGCGGCTGAGCGAACTGGTCGGCAGCAACGCGGGGGCCCTGCGCGGCGACGCGACCGTCCGCACCCTGGGCTGGCGGCAGGTGGCTCAGCAGGAGCTGGCCCTGCTCACTCCGGCCACCCGGGACTACCTCGATGCCTACGCGAAGGGGGTGAATGACTACATCTCGGGGCGATCGCCATCCCAGTTGTCGGTCAGTTACACCATTCTCGGCCGGGCACACCACCTGCAGCCGATCGAGCCGTGGACGCCGGTCGACTCGCTGGCCTGGCTGAAGGCGATGGCCTGGGACCTGCGCAGCAACTACGACGAAGAGCTTCAGCGGGCCCGGGCGGCGGACCGGATCAAAGACGTCGACCGGATCAACCAGCTGTTCCCGGCCTATCCCTTCGAAAAGCATGCGCCGATCGTGCCGGGCGATGCGACCGGCGGCGGGACCGGAGGCACGGCCGGCTCGAGAACCGCTTCGGACGGCCGCTCGGCGGCCAAATTGCAGCAGGACGACGTCCTCCCGGCGCTGACCGGTGATTCGGCGCAGCTCGCGTTCGCCGGGGTCAGCGACGCGATCGAGTCGGTGCCCGCACTGGTGAGTCACGGCGAGAGCATCGGTTCCAACTCCTGGGTGGTGAGCGGATCCCTGACCGCCAGCGGCCTGCCGCTGATGGCCAACGACCCGCACCTGTCGGTCTCCCAGCCAGGCATCTGGTATCAGTCCGGGCTGCACTGCACCGCCGTGACCAGCCAATGTCCTTTCGACGTGAGCGGTTTCGGCTTCGCCGGCCTGCCCGGGGTGGTGATCGGGCACAACGAATCGATCTCCTGGGGCCTGACCAACCTGAACGCCGACGTCACCGACTTCTACCTGGAAAAGGTGACCGGCAACTCGGTCGAGCAGGACGGCAAGAGCAAACCGCTGACCATCTGCAAGGAGACCATCATGGTCGCGGGGGGCCGCCCGGTCACGATCACGGTACGGGCCAGCAAGCACGGCCCGTTGCTGTCGGATGTGCTGGATTCGGTGGCCCAGGCCGGGCAGACCGCCCCGGTACCGGGTGAGAAGGACGATCGGGAGACCAAATACGCGGTCGCGCTGGACTGGACCGCGCTGATCCCCGGCCACGCCATGGACGCGATCATCGGAATGGACAAGGCCAAGGACTTCGGCGCCTTCCGGGCGGCCGCGCTGTTGCTGGACGCCCCGGCCCAGAACCTGATCTACGCCGACGTCAACGGGCACATCGGCTACCAGGCGCCGGGGCGGATCCCGATCCGGGGCCGGGGGGAGCCGGATGCGCCGGTCCCATCCGACGGCACCTGGCCGCATCCGGGCTGGGACTCCGCCTACGACTGGACCGGCTTCATCCCGCCCGGATCGCTGCCCTGGGTGGAGGACCCGCCCCGAGGCTACATCGTGGCCGCGAATCAGGCGGTCGCCCAGGACAGCTCCGCTCCTGGACCAAGCTTTCTGGCCAAGGACTGGGACTACGGATTCCGGTCCCAGCGGATCGCCGATCTGATCACCGGGATCACCGGCCCCGGCGGCCACAAGCTGACCGTCGGCGACATGCGCGGGATCCAGAGCGACACCTACAACGGGATCGCCGCCGCGCTGGTGCCCTGGCTGCTGAAGACGGACGTCCACGACGCCTTCACTCAGCAGGCGGTTGACCTGCTGAAGACGTGGGACTACACCCAGCCGTCGGATTCGGCCGCTGCCGCCTACTTCAATGTGGTCTGGGCCGACATCCTGAGCATCGCGTTCGCTGATGAGCTGCCGGAGGGGTTCCGCCCGGACGGCGGTGACCGCTGGTTCCAGGTGGTGCTGACCCTGCTCACCCGGTCCCGGGATCCCTGGTGGGACGACCGGAAAACCCCGGACGTGGTGGAGTCGCGGGACGAGGTGTTGCGCCGGTCGCTGTCCCAGGCGCGGCTGCAGCTGACCGCATCGCTGGGCAAGGATCCACGTCGCTGGCAGTGGGGACGGTTGCACCAGGTGCACCTCGATCAGCTCCCCCTGGGCCAGCCGAGTGTGAACTCGCTGGTCCGAAAGTTGGTCAATACCGGGCCATTCGAGGCTCCCGGTGGTTCCTCCATCGTGGATGCCTTCGCCTGGGACGCCTCCAGCGGGTCGTTCGACGTGACCGCGGCGCCGTCGATGCGGATGATCGTCGACCTGTCCGATCTGGACAGTTCACGCTGGGTGAATGAGACCGGGATCAGCGGTCATCCGTGGGATTCTCACTACGGCGACCAGACGCAGGCCTGGCTCAAGGGCAAGGATTATCCCTGGCCGTTCTCGCCCGACGCCGTCCGCAAGGCCGCCGATCAGGAAATGACCCTCAAACCCTCCTGAGTGGCCGCGACCGCGCTCCAGCTCTGTCCTCGGCAACACCCGCCGGTCCCGTTCGTCGCCTGGTCAGACGAAATACATCCAGCGGGTGGGGGTGAGGACACCGTGCATGACCACGTCGTGCTGCTCGCGGGGAATAGGGGTATCGGCGGCGTTCAGCACCTCGTCGTCGTGCACCAGGGCGAGAATGAGGGCGTCCGAAGCAGCCTGGCCCAGAGCCCGGTCGTAGTAGCCGCGGCCCCGGCCCAGCCGGGTGCCCAGGGTGTCCACAGCCAGCGCTGGAACAAGGATCACCCCAGCTGCGCTCAGCTGGGCTGGATCCGGGTGGCCGGCCGGTTCGGGGACACCGAGACGACCGGCGGGCCGCACCGCGCCGTCGTCGTCCGCCCAGCTCAGCGTGATCTCATCGGTGATCACGGGCAGCAGCACCCGGGTCCCGCGCTCCCGCAGCGCTGCGCGCAGGGCAGTCGTGCCGGGTTCGTCCGGCAGCGAGGCATAGAGCGCCACACAGCCGGTTCGCCGTAACCGGGGGAGCTCCAGCGCGTTCACCGCCAGCGCATGCTCGACCTGTTCGCGGTCGCCAGCCGGCCGGGACTGGCGTTGCGCCAGAACGGTTCTGCGGAGTGCGAGCTTGGCGGGAGTCAGATCGACCGGCGGCGACGTCATTGACTCTGCTCACCCCGCCCGTTCCGGCGCTACTCTCGGTATGGGTTCACTTACCTGGTGTTATGAGCGGCTGAGGCGCCCGTGCGGGCCGACCTTACGACGAAAGGCGTCGCTGGTGTCACTGCGCATGCGAGCGGTTGCCGCTTCGTTCCGGACCAGGCTGGCCGCAGCGCTCGTGCTGGCCATGCTGATTCCTCTGCTGGTGGTCGCCCTCACCGCCGCCATCGTGGTACCGCGGGCAGCGCGATCCGCCGCGCAGTCCACCGCCGAACGGGACGCCGCCAGCGCGGCGCTGGCGCTGAGCACCCGATGCGAGGCGGTCCGGCAGTCGGCGACGGCCCTGGCCCAGAAGGTATCGGCCTATGCCATGTCCTATTCGCAGCTACAGCCCAGCAGCCTGCAACAGATGGCGGGCGCCACCGCCGGGAACCGGCCCGGCCTGGCCGCGGCCATCTTCGCGGGCAGTGTGGTGGCGGTCGGCGGCAGCTCGCCGGATGCGCGGCTGGCGGCGACGTCAATGGGGTATCAGTCGTCCTGCGGCAACGGCAGTTTCGGAAGACGCGCCGACCGACCGGCGCTCGCGCAGACGGTTCCGGTCAAAGCGCGCCGGGACGGCCAGTCGGTGGATGTCGGCACAGTGGTGGTGTGGCAGGGAGTGGACGGTGCCCTGCTGCGCGGCCTGGCCACCGGGATCGGCAGCACCGGATCGTTGCGGGTGCTGCCGCCGTCGCGCAGCTATCCGCGCCCCTACATCAGTGGCGGCCTCGCCTACGCCGTTCACGGTCCCGGCCCGGGGGTGCCGTTCGGGGTGCAGGCGATCCAGCCGGTCCGGGGCGCGCCCTTCGGCCACTGGCTGCTGGCGGCGGTGACCCTGGCCGCCCTGCTCGCCCTGCTGCTGGTTCCCTCGATAGCGGCCCGGCTGATCCGCCCGCTGGCGGCGCTCACCGGGACCGCGAACCGGCTGCGTAACGGGGACCTCACCGCCCGGGCCGGACTGGAAGACGACGGCCCGGCCGAAGTCAGCCAGGTCGCCCGGGCGCTGGATGCGATGGCCTCGGAGCTGCAGGTCACCCTGGAGCGGCACGAGGAGGCCCAGCGGCTGTCAGTCACCGACGCCCTGACCGGGGTGGGCAACCTGCGCCACATGTGGAACACGCTGTCCCACGAGGCGGAGCGGGCCCAGCGCTTCGGCGGTGAGTTCAGTGTGCTGATGCTGGACCTGGATCACTTCAAGCAGGTCAACGACACCTTGGGGCATGAGTTCGGGGATGCCGTGCTGCGCGAGTTCGCCGCTCGGCTGCGGTCCTGCCTGCGTGAGCTGGACACGGTGACCCGCTACGGCGGTGAGGAGTTCGTGCTGGTGCTGCCGGGGACCGGGCTGGAGGGGGCCAGTACCGCAGCCGAGCGGGTGGTGCAGGCCGTTCGGGCCCGGGCGTTCGGGTACAACGGCGTGCAGCGCCAGGTCACCGTCTCGGCCGGGGTCGCCTCGTTCCCCCTGCATGCGCGGGTGGCCGAGGATCTGCTGCGGTGCGCCGACCATGCCCTGTACGCCGCCAAGGCCGCTGGCCGGGACCGGTGGCTGGTGGTGGCCGCTTCGGATCCCGCGATCGATCCGGGTCCAGCTCCCGGGCCAGCCCCGGAGCTGGACCTGGAGGAGCCAGCGACGTCAGCTCCCGGCGGTCGGTAGCCTCTGCGCCATGACGGAGACCAGCACTGCGATTGCCCCCACTCCCGACCTGGAGGTGCTGGGCAGCGATCCGATCGGACCCGCGGTGCTCAAGGCGGTGATCCCAGCCGCCGGGCTCGGCACCCGGTTCCTGCCCGCCACCAAGGCAGTGCCGAAGGAGATGCTTCCGGTCGTCGACACGCCGGCCATCCAGTACGTGGTGGAGGAGGCAGTGGCCGCTGGGCTGTCCGACGTCCTGATGGTCACCGGCCGGAACAAGCGCCCGCTGGAGGATCACTTCGATCGCGCCCTCGAGCTCGAGGAGACGCTGGAGAGCAAGGGCGATCAGGACCGGCTGGCCCGGGTGCAGGCGTCGAACGACATGGCCGATCTGCACTACACCCGGCAGGGCGATCCGAAAGGCCTGGGACATGCGGTGTTCTGCGCCGAAGCGCACGTCGGGAACAACCCGTTCGCGGTCCTGCTCGGCGATGACCTGATCGACGCCCGGGACGAGCTGCTGTCCCGGATGATCGGCATCCAGCGCCGGACCCAGGGCAGTGTGGTGGCGCTGATGGAGGTCGACCCCTCGCAGGTGCACCTGTACGGATGCGCCGCAGTGGAAGCCACTGCGCTGGACGACGTGGTCCGGATCACCGGCCTGGTTGAGAAGCCGGACCCGGCCGACGCGCCCAGCAATCTGATCGTGATCGGCCGATATGTGCTCAGCGACAAGGTGTTCGGCGTGTTGCGCGAGACCAAGCCAGGTCGCGGCGGGGAGATCCAGCTGACCGATGCCCTGCAGGAGCTGGCCCAGCAGCCGGACCAGCCCGGCGGCGGGGTGTACGGCCTGGTGTTCCGCGGGCGCCGCTACGACACCGGCGATCGGCTGGAATATCTGAAGGCGGTGATCCAGCTGGCCAGTGAGCGCCCCGACCTTGGGCCCGCCCTGCGGGAATGGCTGGCCGAGTTCGTCCAGGCCACGCCGGGCGAGTGACGGTGCGCTCAGTCGATGATCACCTGACTGCCTGCCTGGCCGCGATCGGCCCGCTGCCGGCGGTTCCGGTCGCCCTGCTCGACTCGCTGGGCTGCGTATTGGGCCAGGATGTGGTGGCCGGGCTCGACCTGCCGGGATTCGACAACTCGTCGATGGACGGGTACGCGGTGATCGCAGCCGATCTGCTCGGGGCCAGCGCCGGGCAGCCGATCCGGATGCCGGTGACCGGTGATATCCCAGCCGGGCAGGTGATGGCCGGAACGCTGAAAACTGGTTCAGTGAGCCGGATCATGACCGGAGCGCCCCTGCCGCCAGCTGCGGACGCAGTGGTTCCGGTGGAGTGGACGGATGCCGATCCGCGCCAGGTCAGCATCGAGAGGGCGCCTGTACCAGGTCAATTCATCCGCCGGATCGGTGAGGACGTACGCGCCGGTACCCGGGTTCTGCAGGCTGGCACCGTGCTCGCGGCCCGTCACCTGGCCCTGCTGGCAGCGGTCGGGCAGAGCACGGTGCTGGTGCACCCCCGCCCGCGAGTGGTGGTGCTGGCCACCGGCAGCGAGCTGGTCGCACCGGGAGAATCGTTGCCGCCCGGAGCGATCCATGACTCCAACGGGTACGGCTTGACCGCTGCGGCCCAGCAGGCGGGGGCCCACGCGCAGCACGGCGGGATTGTCGGTGACGATCCGCGGGCGGTGACTCAAGCGCTGGACGACGCGGCCGGGCGGGCCGATCTGGTGATCACCAGTGGCGGGGTGAGCAAGGGCGCCTACGACACGATCAAGGAGGTGCTGTCCGCGCACGGCACGGTGGACTTCTATCCGGTGGCGATGCAGCCGGGCATGCCCCAGGGTTTCGGCGTGATCGGCCCAGCCGCGACGCCGATCTTCACCCTCCCCGGCAATCCGGTCAGCGCGCTGGTGTCGTTCGAGGTGTTCGTCGGCCCAGCCCTGCGCCGGCTGGCTGGCTCGCTGTCGCTCAGCGGGGACGTCGAGCTCGGCGACGTCCACCGTCTGATTCCGGCGGTCGCGACGACCGGCTGGCCCTCGTCGGCGGGCAAGCGGCAGTTCGCCCGGGCGGTGCTGACCCGCGACGGCGGTGGCTTCGCGGTCACTCCGGTCGGTGGTTCCGGCTCACATCTGGTGGCGAATCTGGCCGGCTCGAACTGCCTGGCCGTGGTGCCCGAGGCTGTGGGCACGGTGGAACCGGGTGACCGGCTGGAATGCCTTCCGCTTGACCCCGGTGGCCCGGCGTGAACGAGCCGCTGACCCACCTGGACAGTGCGGGGGCGGCGCACATGGTGGATGTCTCGGGCAAGCCGGTGACCGCCCGGGAGGCCCGCGCCGAGGGCAGGGTGTTGTGTTCGGCGCAGGTGGTGGCCCTGCTGCGGGGTGAGGGCATGCCCAAGGGTGACGCGCTGGCGGTGGCCCGGATCGCCGGTATCCAGGCCGCTAAGCGGACCCCGGAACTGGTCCCACTGGCCCATCCGGTGGCCGTCCATGCTGCTTCGGTGGATCTGACGGTGCAGGATGATGGAGTGCAGATCAGCGCTATGGTGCGCACCGCCGACCGGACCGGGGTGGAGATGGAGGCGCTGACCTGTGTCGTCGTGGCGGGGCTGGCTCTGATCGACATGATCAAGGGAGTGGACCGGCGCGCTGAGCTGACCGCGGTCAGGATGGTGGCTAAGAGCGGCGGCAGATCGGGGCTGTGGCGTCGTGACTGAGCCGCTGGGACGGGCCCTGGTGGTCACCGCGTCGAACCGGGCAGCAGCCGGGATCTATGCCGACCGAGGAGGACCGATGCTGGCGGATGGCCTGCGCGGCCTCGGGTTCGAGGTCGATGGCCCGCTTGTGGTGGAGGACGGCGAACCGGTCGAGGACGCCCTCCGCAGCGCTGTCCAGGCCCAGTACGACGTGGTTCTGACCACCGGCGGGACCGGCCTGTCACCGACCGACCGGACACCCGAGGCGACCCTGGCCGTGCTGGACCGTGAGGTGCGGGGGATCGCGGAGGCCATCCGGCTGCGCGGAGTCAGTGCCGGAGTGCCGACGGCGGCGCTGTCACGGGGAGTGGCCGGCCTGGCCGGGCGGACTCTGATCGTGAATCTCCCCGGTTCGGCCGGCGGAGTCAAGGACGGCATGTCGGTGCTGACCGGCCTGCTGCCGCACGCGGTCGACCAGGTCCGGGGCGGCGATCATGCTTGACTTCGCCACCAGCAACAGCTGGCCGGTGGAGCTGACCGATGGTGCGATCAAGTTGCGGCCGCTGGGCCGGCGCGATGGGCGCACCTGGAATGCGGTTCGGGCGAACAACGCGGCCTGGCTGGCGCCCTGGGAGGCCACCCGGCCCGAGGGGGTGGGCCGGGCGCTCACCTTCGCGGCGATGGTCCGCAGCTTCGACCGGGAAGCCAAGGCGGGCCGGATGCTTCCGCTGGCGATCGAGCTGGACGGGCGGCTGGCCGGACAGGTCACGGTGTCGGCGATCGTCTGGGGGTCGCTGCGTTCGGGCCAGATCGGCTACTGGATCGACCGCACAGCGGCTGGGCGGGGGGTGGTGCCGACTGCGGTGGCGATGATGGTGGACCACTGCTTCTTCGGCCTGGGCATGCACCGGCTGGAGGTCAACATCCGGCCGGAGAACGAGGCCAGCCTGCGGGTGGTGGAGAAGCTTGGCTTCCGGCCGGAGGGGATCCGGCGGCGCTATCTGCACATCGACGGCGAGTGGCGTGATCACGCCACTTTCGCTCTCACTCCGGAGGACGTGCCGGGTGGCCTGTTGACCCGCTGGCGCCGGGCCCAGCGAGTACTGGCCGCCCGCAATGCCGTGGTCGCTCCGAACTTCGCTGATGGGCCGGAATCCGGGCACGCAGGGCCGAATGTGGCCGTCCCTCCGCCCCGGCCCTGACGACGCACCGTGGTCACAGCAATCCCTCCTCGCCCCAGCTCGACACACCCTCGACGGTGCGTGATCACGTCTAACCCTGCACTTAACGTTGAGCCTTATGGAGCCCAGCAGCCTGGTGATTGTCGTCATTCTCGGCGTCTGGGCTGCCTATCTGGTGCCGCACTGGCTGCGCCGCCGGGAGGATCTGGCCCAGTCCCGCACCGTTGACCGGTTCTCCTCCCGGCTGCGGGTGCTGCAGCGCCGGACTTACCCCGTGCCGTCCAGTCACCGCTCGGGAGTGGCGCTGCTCACCTCGCCCGCTGGGCCGGTCTCGGCCAGCGTTCAGGTTTCGTCCCGGAAACCGGACCTGCCGCTGCCGCAAGCCTCAGAACAGGCTCCAGAGCAGGCCCCGGAGCTGGCCGCCGCCCTGAGCCGCTCCGGGCAGGCCGCGCGGCGGCGTGCGCTGATCATGCTGGTGCTGTTCCTGGCCACGGCCGCCGCATTGGCCAGCTCGTGGCAGCTGGCCCAACCGGCCTGGGTGCCAGCGCCGTCCGCCGTCCTGCTGGTGCTGCATCTGCTGGCCTCACGAGCGGCTGCCGTTCGCAGTCATGAGAACCTGGCCGTGCTGGCGGAGCAGAGCCGGCGGATCCGGCCTGCGGCCGCGGGGCACCGAATTCTGGCGCCGGTCCAGCGCCCGGCCACCGCTCGCCCGGCCCTCGAACCGACGGTTCGCCCGGCTGCCGCGCGCCGTCCCGCCATGGCGGCTGGATCGGAGACCTGGGATCCCATCCCGGTGCCCGCTCCCACCTACAC
>CAXUFS010000096.1:0-9721 GCA_964250315.1 uncultured Kineosporia sp.
CCGACGGAACCGCCGGTGTGCACGATGGTGGTGCTGATGGCGGTGCTGATGGCGGTGCTGATGGCAGCCCGAACACGGGTGCGGGCACATACTCCTGAACGTGAGTTCGCAACCCTTGCCTGAGGGCGGGCCCGGTCTGGCTGACCAGCCCGCCCTCCGGCGGTGCACCGCCGTCGCGCCGGCCGCGTTAGCCCGGCGGGTCGGGGGCCGGGAGGGAACGCGGAGCCGCGCTGCGGAGCTCCCGTCGGACTTCTCCGACCTGTTCTCACTGGCCGCCGCCGATCGGCTGCTGTCCCAGCAGGGGCTGCGCACACCGTTCCTGCGGGTGGCCCGCGACGGTTCCACTCTGCCGTCCAGCCGGTTCACCACCGGTGGCGGAGTTGGTGCCGGAGTGCCGGATCAGGTTTCCGACGTCAAGCTGACCTCGCTGTTCGCCGGCGGGTCGACCATCGTGCTGCAGGCCCTGCACCGCATGCATGCGCCCATCATCAGCTTCGCGCAGACCCTCGGGGCCGATCTGGGTCACCCGGTGCAGGTCAACGCATATCTGACTCCGGCTCAGTCGCAAGGCTTTTCGGCTCACTACGACGTCCACGACGTGTTCGTGCTGCAGATCGCGGGAGAGAAGCGCTGGGCGATCCATCGCCCGGTCCATCCGGCTCCGCTGCGGGATCAGCCCTGGACCGACCACCGGTCCGAGGTGAGCGCCGCAGCGTCGGGCGAGCCGCTGATCGATGAGGTGCTCCGGCCAGGTGATGCTCTCTATCTGCCGCGCGGATATCTGCACGCGGCCACCGCTCTGGGGGAGATGACCGCACACCTGACCATCGGTATCCACGTCTGGACCCGGCGGCATCTGCTGGAGAAGCTGCTCGCACTCAGCGGTGACGCCGAGGAACTGCGAGCTACTCTGCCGCTCGGGGTCGACGTCACCTCGGGTTCCTCTTTGGCGGCCGAGATAGCCGCCACCGCAAAGGCTTTCGCCTCGATCGTGGACTCGTTCGAACCGGATCAGGTGGCCCGGCTGATGGCGGTGGACGCGCGGTCGTCGGCCAAGGCCGAACCGGTGGCGCCATTGGCTCAGGCGGCGGCAGCAGCCACGGTGAGTCTGGGTGACAAGCTCCGGTGGCGGGCCGCGTTGCCGGTCACGGTCACCGCGGACGGCGATCAGTTGCTGATCCAGACCACTGATGGCCCGGCGCGGGTACCGGGCTGGGCGGAACCGAGCTTGGACCTGCTCAGGAGCGGCGGTGTGCTGCCCGTGGCTGATCTCGCGGCCGGGCCGTCCACCACCGACTCCATGCGGCTGGAGCTGGCTGCGACATTGCTGCGGACTTGCTTGACCGTTCTGGCGTGAGCGGTCCCACCCCGGACGTCCCCCGGTGTTCGCTGGCCGCCCGCGGCCGGGGTGACACGATGATGGCCACTGCCCTGCCGGTGGAGCGCTTCCTGCTGCTCGAGATTCCGGGCCCCTGGGTTCCCGACGTCTGGGCCTCGGCCGGATTGCCGCTGGACGTCACCAGATTTCTGCAGGACGCCGTCGAGCGAATTCGGGCCCGGATCGTGCTGATTCGCCGGCCCGGGCGGCACCCGGCCGCCGATGGTGGCCTCCGGCGGTGGGCAGTGGTGTCGCGCTCGGGCGCCCGGTGGGGTAGCTGGCGATCCAGCCAGGATCTGTCCGGCCTCGATCTGGCCGCCGAACTGCGCCAGCCCGCTACCGCGTCGCCGCTCGTGCTGGCCTGCACCCACGGTCGTCACGATGTCTGCTGTGCGATCGAAGGACGGCCGGTAGCAACTCTTTTAGCCTCCATCGTCGGTCTCGACGTGTGGGAGTGCTCACACCTGGGCGGTGACCGTTTCGCCGCCAACGTGCTCTGGCTGCCGAAGGGCTGGATGCTCGGCGGCGTGCTGGCGTCCAATGTGGCCACGGTGGCGGAGGCGGCGCTGGCCGGGCGAGTCCTGCTGCCGCACTTCCGGGGCCGATCTGGCGATACCTCGCCGGCGCAGGCGGCCCAGTACTTTCTGATGGATCATCTGGGCGAGGACAGCCCGGATGCGGTCGTGGTGGAACCAGCCCACCCCGGATCGACATCATTGATCGCCACCCACAACGGTCAGCACTACCGGGTGATGCTGGAAGCCACGTGGACCACGCCGCATCACCTCACCTGCCGGGCCGTGGGCAACGCCCGGATGCGGGCCTTCCGGCTGGTCAGCCTCGAGCCGGTTGCGGCTGCCGTTTAGCCGGGTGCGCCCAGGGCGCCCAGGTGGGCCGAGGTCGAGCAGGCAGCGGCCGCCGGGTTTCGCCGGCCATCGCGGAACACCAGCCCCGGAGCGCCGGACGACGATCCGCCCCGGGGCTGGCACCCATCCTCGGTCCACTACGGTGACGCGGTCCAGCCGGCCGCCGGCAACTCATCGGCCACAGCGGCTCCCACCACTCCGGCTCGGACGATGTCGATGTCGATGACCAGTGAAACTCAGCTCAGGCCAGCCAGGCCTTCACCTTGTCCGGGTTGGCGTCAACCCACTTCTTGGCCGCAGCATCGTCGGACATCTTGTCCTGGGCGATGTACTTGGCCACCAGGTCCTGGTCGTCGTTCGTCCACTGGA
Organism: uncultured Kineosporia sp.; assembly: GCA_964250315.1. Classification (GTDB taxonomy): domain Bacteria; phylum Actinomycetota; class Actinomycetes; order Actinomycetales; family Kineosporiaceae; genus CAXUFS01. Next base: position 2,614 of record CAXUFS010000096.1, read on the forward strand.
AGTTCTTGATCAGCGGAACCGCGGTGCTGCTGGAAGACATGAACTTGGCGCTGGCAATCTTGTCCAGGTTGTACGGCGGGTAATCGCAGGCCACCGTCTTGGTGTCAGCGTCGCAGCCCGACGTCCAGGCCGGAAGGTTGACGTGCACCATTGGCACCTCGGCGTTGAACCACTGCGGCGTGTAGAAGTAACCGATCACCGGCGTCTTCTTGGCCTCGGCCTGGCGGTACGTCGTGATCAGAGCCGCCTCGCTGCCCGCGTAGACCACCTTGTAGTCCAGTTTCAGGTTCTTCACCAGCGCTTCGTCATTGGTGACGTAGGACGGATCGCCGTCCAGGAACTGGCCTTTGCCCCCTGACTCCGAGGTCTTGAACATGGCGGCGTACTTGTTCAGGTTCTTCCAATCGGTGATGTCCGGGTGCGCCTTGGCCAGCCACGGCGGGACGTACCAGCCGATGACGCCCTTGTTGCCGGTCTGGCCCACCTCGACGGCGGTCTTCTGCTGCTCGATGTACTTGGCCTTCAGGTCATCATGGCCCCAGTTCTCGAGGACGACGTCCACCTCACCGGTGCCGAAGCCCTGCCAGGAGATCTCCTCCTTCAGGTCCTTCTTCACCACATTGCAGCCCAGCTCATTCTTGGCCACGTAGGCGACGACAGCGGCGTCCGCCTCGTAGCCAACCCAGGGGTTGACGGCGACGTTGAGCGTGCCGCACTGGCCCTTGGCCGACGCCGGGGCGGAGGAGTTGGAGATGGTGGAGCCGCCGCATCCGGCCAGCGCGAGTACTGCAGCACAGGCCGCTGCCGGCACCGTCAGCAGCCTCCGGCCGCTCATCGATGTGTGTCGCACGGTGTGATCGCACCCTTCCCTGGGTAGAGCCACCGGCCGGTGGCATCCTGATGGACCTATCCCACGCGCTGCCGGTCGGCGGCAGCCTGGGTGATCTGGTTGAGCATGACGCCCAAGAGCACGATGGCCAATCCCGCGGCCAGGCCCTTGCCATAGAGCTGGTCCTGAGAGAAACCCGATACCACGTCGTATCCAAGGGCCCCGGCCCCTACGAGTCCGCCGACCACCACCATCGACAGCACGTAGCAGACGCTCTGGTTCACGGCCAGCACGATGGACTGCCGGGCCATCGGCAGCTGCACCTTGGTGATCTGCTGCCATGGGGTCGACCCTGCGGCTGTGCTCGCCTCCACCGCTGTGGGCGAGACGGCGTACACCCCGGTGGCGATCACCTTGATCGCTACCGGAGCGGCGTACACGACGGCAGCCACAATGGCGGTGAACCGGCTGGGCGCGAACAGGGCGAGGAACGGAACCAGATAGACGAACGCTGGCATCACCTGGGCCGCGTCCAGCACGGGACGGATCACGGCATCGGCGCGCGGATTTCGGGCCATCCAGACCCCGAACACCACACCCAGCAGCATCGTGATCACGGTGCCGACCAGGGTGGCGGCCAGGGTGGCCATCGCGTCGTGCCACACGCCAGTGCCAAGCAGCAGGAGCAGGCCAGCGACGCCGATCACGGCGGCGCGGCGACTGGCGAGGAGGGCGGCGGCCACCGCCACCACCGCCACCACCAGGAACCACGGTGAGTCGGTGAGCACGTTCTGCAGCGGATCGATCAGGACGACGGTCACGACGTCCTTGATCCCGCCCGTGATCGAGGAGGCGTTCAGCCCGATCCAATCGGCGGCGTCGCCGGTGTACCTGGCGATGTCGTCTCCCACGTCGATGTCCGTGCCGTTCCTCAGCGTGCTGGGGAACTCGGCGGCCCAGATGTAGGTACGGGAGAGGTAGATCGCCAGCAGGGTGAGCAGGACCAGCACGACCAGCATGGGCCGGCGAAGCCGGGCGGCCACAGCCGATCGCCGCCGGGCGATCTCGGCCCGTCGCCCCGCTGCCACCACGATCCGGTCCAGCACGATGGCGAGCACGACGATGGCCAGCCCGGCGTTGAACGCCGTGCCGACGTCCAGGGTTTCCAGTGCTTTCAGCACGACCTTGCCCAGGCCCGGGGCGTCGATCAGCGAGGCGATGGTCACCATCGCCAGCGCCGCCATGATCGTCTGACTGATCCCCAGCACGATCGATCGCCCGGCCATCGGTAACTGGACGGTGATCAGCTGCTGCCACCGGGTGGCACCGAGCGAGGTCGCGGCCTCGACGCTGGCCGGCGGGACGGTTCTGATCCCGTGGGCGGTGTATCGGATCACCGGCGCGATCGCGAAGATCACTGTGGTGATGGCTGCCGAGGCGGGCCCGATCAGGAACAACAGGGTCAGCGGGGCGAGGTAGACGAAGCTGGGCATCGTCTGCAGGAAGTCCAGGACCGGCTCGATCACCCGGTTGAAGCCGGGTGAGACCCCGGCCAGGATGCCGGCGGGCAGGCCGAGGACCAGGCAGATCAGCACGGCAGCGATCGTCAGCGCCAGGGTGTCCATACTTTCCTGCCACAGTCCCTGCAGGCCAAGGAAGGTGAATCCCAGCCCAGCCAGCAGGCCAGTGCGAACCGTTCCGGCGGCGGCGCCGATCAGGGCCACCAGGGCCACCACACCGAGCCAGCCGATCACCGGCACCGGCCGGTTGAACGACGGCTGCGAAATCAGGTTCTGCAGAAGCACAACCAGGTGATCGACGGCCACCCGGATCTGGTTCAAGCCGTGAACGAACACCGGATTGCTGGCCCGGTGCTCGCCGACCCAGTCATTCAGATCGTTCAGCCGCTGATGCAGCCAGGTCAGATCGGACGGCGCCAGCGGCAACGTCCACCGGCCGGGCCAGATCGCGTGAGCCAGGGCGGTCAGCGCCAGCCAGGCGGCCACCGCCATCGCGGCCAGAGATCCTCGCGACGGTAGCCGGGGTGCCGCTTCAACCTGAGGCGGGGCAGCGTTCGGCGGGGCGGGAGCTGCCGTGACTGCCGTCACTTCTGCCGGACTCCGGCCACCACGCTGAGGATCTCCTCATCGCCGATGATGCCGAGCAGTTCGCCGTCCCGCACCACCCTGACCGGGCGCTCGGCGGCCAGTACCGCCCGGGTCGCCTCCCGGACCACCACGTCGGGACCGAGTTCGGGGCCGTTCAGGTCGTCGTTCTCGGCGACCGGCCGCATGATCCAGCGCAGGGTGAGCACGTCGGCCTTGGACACATCGCTGACGAAGTCGCGCACATAGTCATCGGCCGGGGCGCCGACCAGCTCATCGCCGGTGCCGAGCTGGATGGTCTGCCCATCGCGCATGATCAGGATCCGGTCGCCCAGCCGCAGCGCCTCGGACAGGTCGTGGGTGATGAACACCATCGTCTTGCCCAGTTCGCGGTGCAGCCGGATCACTTCGTTCTGCATGTCCCGGCGGATCAACGGATCCAGGGCGGAGAACGGTTCGTCGAAGAAGAGCACGTCCGGTTCCACGGCGAGCGCCCGGGCCAGGCCGACCCGCTGCTGCATGCCGCCGGAAAGCTGATCGGGGTAAGCGTTCTGGTAGCCGGCCAGGCCAACCAGCTCGATCACCTCCATCGCCCGGCGCTGCCGCTCAGCCTTGGCGGTGCCTCTTACTTCCAGTCCGTAGCCAACATTGTCGATCACCTTGCGATGCGGCAGCAGGCCGAAGTTCTGGAACACCATGGCGAACTTGTGCCGGCGCAGTTCCCGCAGCCGCCGGGCGTCGGCTCCCAGGATGTTCTCGCCCTCAAAGGTCACGCTGCCGCTGGTCGGGTCGATCAGGCGGGTCAGGCAGCGCACCAGCGTGGACTTGCCGGACCCGGACAGGCCCATCACCACGAACACCTCGCCGGGGGCGACGTCGAAGCTGGTGTCCCGGACCGCGATGGTGTTACCCGATCGATCCATCAGCTCCCGGCGGGACAGCGCACACAGATCAGGCGATGAGGGGACGCTCGCAGGCCGGGGACCGAACACCATCCACAGGTCACGGACGGAGATCACCGGGTCGGGCACGCCGCACCTCCTGCTTCAGGCATCGGCACTGGTACGAGGTCAGTACCGCTGGTGACGGATCCATCACTTGTCACATATTGTCCCGGCTGGCAACACATTCTTGCCTAACGCCCCAGCCGTCAAGGTTCTGGGTGGTTTCAGCGCGGTAAATGCTGCCGTGGGTGCTGCGAAGGGCGCCCACCGGCCGGTCCTGCGGCCTGGTCGTCGTCCGGTCTCCTCTGATCATCCGCGGTCTTCCGGTAAAAAGGTGCGGGGTCAGGCGGCAGCGGCGTGTTCCCGGCGATGAGGTCGGCTGCCTTCTCCGCCAGCATCATCACCGGGGCGTAGATGTTGCCGTTGGTGACGTAGGGCATGGCCGAGGCATCAGCTACCCGCAGGCCGCTCACGCCATGCACGCCCATCGTCAGCGGGTCGAGGACGGACATCGGATCGACTCCCATCCGGGCCGTGCAGGAGGGGTGATAGGCGGTCTCGGCGTCCGAGGCCACCCACCCCAGGATGTCTTCGTCGCTGCGCACGGCTGGCCCGGGCGATATCTCGCCGCCGTCGAAGGCGGCCAGGGCCGGCTGGCTGAGCAGGTGCCGGGTCACCCGGATCGCCTCCACCCACTCCTGGCGGTCCTGGGCGGTGGAGAGATAGTTGAACCGCAGCTGCGGGTGCTGCCGGGGGTCGGGCGACGCGATCTTCACTGAGCCCCGGGCGTCGGAGTACATCGGCCCGACGTGCACCTGATAGCCGTGGCCGCGGATCGGCCGGGACCCGTCGTAGCGCACCGCCAGCGGAAGGAAGTGGAACATCAGGTTGGGGTAAGCGACGTCGTCGTTGCTGCGAGCGAAACCTCCGGCCTCGAAGTGGTTGGTGGCCGCGGGGCCGGAACGGCTGACCAGCCAGCGCATTCCGATCCCGGGGCGATTCACCAACTTCAGCGCGGGAGCCAGCGAGACTGGCTGAGTACTGGTGTGCTGCACGTACACCTCCAGATGATCCTGGAGATTCTGGCCCACTCCCGGCAGCGCCGCGGTCACGTCGATCCCCAGCGGCCGGAGCAGATCCGGATCGCCGATACCCGAAAGCTGAAGCAGCTGAGGGGTATTGATGGCACCTCCGGCCAGCACCACCTCGTCGGCCCGGACTGTGCGGGGCCGGGGGCGCCGCTCCCAGGGGTGGCTGTACTCCACCCCGATCGCCCGGCCGTGGCCGATCAGGACCCGGTGCACCAGGGACAGGGTGCGCACGGTCAGGTTCGGCCGGTGCATGACCGGGCGCAGGTAGGCGTCGGCCGCGCTCCAGCGTCGGCCCTGCTTGATCGTTCGATCGAAGCGGTTGAAACCTTCCTGCTGAAAACCATTGACGTCGCTGGTGATCGGATAACCGGCCTGCGCGGCTGCTGCGAGAAAGGCTGTGAACAGAGGGTTCTGGGCCGGCCCGCGTTCCAGCACGAGCGGCCCAGACCCGCCTCGCCAGGCGTCGCCTCCTTCGCCGCAGCTCTCCATCCGCTTGAAGTAAGGCAGGCAGTGCGCGTAGTCCCAGGTCTGCATGCCCGGATCGGCGGCCCAGCGCTCCAGATCCAGTGGGTTGCCGCGCTGGAAGATCATCCCGTTGATGCTGGACGAGCCGCCGAGCAGGCGACCCCGGCCGTGGGAGATCCGGCGGCCATTCAGATAGGGCTCGGGCTCGGACCGATAGCGCCAGTCGTAGAGCGGGTTGCCGATCACCATGGTGAGCGCGGCCGGCATGTGAATCAGAAGATCCCAGGGGTAGTTCGAACGGCCCGCCTCGAGCACCAGAACCGAGGTGCCGGCATCTTCCGACAACCGGTTGGCCAGCACGCATCCGGCCGAGCCGCCGCCCACGATCACGTAGTCGAAGCGTTCTGCGTCGCTCTGCATCCTCACTCCGCTGTCGTCCGTTTGTTGCGTAATGCGCATCCTGTCTCATCAGTGGCGGCAGCTCTAGTCTCAGCTCACTACAGTCGAGGCGTCACATCAGGAGAGTGAGCGATGCCGGATCTGTTCATCGACGGGCAGTGGATGGACGCCGCTGAGGGTGGCAGGCGCGATGTGATCAACCCCGCCGACGGCTCGTCCGTGCGCTGGGTGGACGACGGCAGCGAGGCCGACGTGTCGGCCGCAGCCGCCGCCGCCCGCCGGGCCTTCGAGGGGCCCTGGCGGGTCAGCAGCGCCGCCGAGCGAGCGTCACTGCTGCTCAGAGTGGCTGAGCTGTTGCAGCGCGACAAGGCCGAGATCGCCCGCACCGAGACTCTGGACACCGGCAAGACGCTGGCCGAGAGCGAGGCCGACGTCGATGACGTCTGCTCGGTGTTCCGCTACTACTCAGGTCTGGCGGTCACCGATCCGGGCCGGCTGGTGGATCCCGGTGATCCGGCCGTGCTCAGCCGGATCGCTTACGAGCCGGTCGGCGTCTGCGCGCTGATCGCGCCGTGGAACTATCCGCTGCTGCAGATGTCCTGGAAGGTCGCCCCCGCGCTGGCCGCCGGAAACACGATGGTGCTCAAGCCCAGCGAGGTGACTCCGCTGAGCACGATCATGATGGTCGAGCGGCTGGCCGGGGCCGGAGTGCCGGACGGAGTGGTGAACCTGGTGCTGGGCCCTGGTTCACCGGTCGGTGCGGCCCTGGCCGAGCACGAGGACGTCGACCTGGTCTCATTCACCGGCGGCCTGGTCACCGGCCAGTCGATCATGCGGGCGGCGGCCAGAACGGTGAAGCGGGTGGCCCTGGAGCTGGGCGGAAAGAATCCGGACATCATCTTCGCCGACGCTGATCTGGACGCCGCGCTGGACGCCGCATTGACTGGTGTGTATCTGCACGCCGGTCAGGTCTGTTCCTCCGGTACGCGGTTGCTGGTCCAGGACTCGATCCACGACGACTTCGTGACGCAGTTCGCGCGCCGGGCTGAGCGGATCCGGCTGGGCAATGGGCTGGATCCAGGCAGTCAGAGCGGGCCTCTGGTCTCCGATCAGCACCTGGCCAAGGTGGAAGGCTATGTGGCGCTGGGGGTTGCGGAGGGGGCCCGGCTGGTGTCCGGGGGCGCCCGGGGCCCCCGGCCGGGCCGGGGCGACGGGGACGTCGTACAGCCGCCCCGGTTCGCCGCCGGCCATCGGGAGCTGCGGCTCGGGCAGGAG
>CAXUFS010000097.1:0-9691 GCA_964250315.1 uncultured Kineosporia sp.
GGGCAGGTTCTGCACCGGGAACGCCACTGTGACCGGCCAGTGCCAGAGGTAGACGCCGTAGGAGATCCGGCCCAGCGCCACCGCCGGGCGCCACGACAACGCCCGGGCCACTACCGAGCCCGGCCGCAGTTCGACGCTGCCCATCAGCCCCGCGGTGGCCAGACTGATCAGCAGCGCGCCGCCGTGGTAGTAGAACGGCCCGGTGTCGGAGGTTGTCAGCAGGGCCACCCCGAGGACGGCGATCGCCAGCCCGGTTCCGGTGATCAGCCAGCGCCGGGCGGCGCTGAACCACAGCCGCGACACCGGGGGGCGCTGCCGGAGCCAGCTGAACATCAACGCCAGCGCGACCCCGGCGAACAGCTCCTGCACCCGGCCCTGGGTGCTGTAGTAGGCCCGGGACGGGGCCGCCACGGTGTAGGTGCGGGCCATGAACCAGGCCGACGCCGCCATCCCGGCCAGGGCCACCAGGCCGGCCGGCAGCAGGGGCCGATCCCGCCACCATCGCCGGCCGAACCAGAGCAGAGCCACCACCAGCAGCGGCCAGACCAGGTAGAACTGCTCCTCCACCGCGAGCGACCAGGTGTGGCGCAGCGGCGACGCGGTGGAGTAGGCCGCGAAGTAGTCGTCCGCTGACTGCATGAAATGCCAATTGGCCAGGTAGCCGACCGTCCAGAGGATGTCCCGGCGGCGGAACGGGTAACTCTCCGGCGGTGTCATCCACCAGAGGTAGCCGATCACCACCAGCATCATCACGACCAGGGCAGGCAGCAGCCGCCGGGCCCGGCGCACCCAGAAGTCGCGCAGGCTGATCCGGGCCGTGCGGGCGTGCTCCGACAACAGCAGGCTGGTGATCAGGTAGCCGGAGAGCACGAAGAAGATGTCGACGCCGAGGAACCCGCCCGGCAGCCAGGACGCACCGCCGTCCCCGAAGTGGTACACCACCACGCTGACCACGGCCACCGCCCGGATACCGTCCAGGGCAGGATGGCGTGAGTGGGCGGCGTCGCGTGCAGGCGGGAGGTCTGGCCGGCCGGGCGATACGCGCCCACGATCGATGGCCGGGGCAGTCATTGGGGCCAGCGTATCCGGAACGCCGGATATGGCCCGCTAAGAGGGGTGCCAATGGCTGGGGGCAGGGATATCGTCAGCCTCAGTGACGATCACATCGACTGCTTCCCGCTCACCGGTGCTGGTCACCGGGGCCGCCGGTCAGATTGCCCGGATGATCCGGCCGCTGTTGCGCGACTACGGCTGGGAGCTGCACTGTCTCGATCGTGATCCAGGCGGCGATCTCGAAGTGATGTCCATCGACGTCCTGGACGGTGATGCGCTGGACGCCGCCACGGTGGGATGCGGCGCGGTGATCCACCTGGCCGGAATTCCTCAAGAGGCTCCGCTGGCGCGGATCCTGGAAGCGAACGTGCAGGGCACTCAGGCGGTACTGGATGCCGCACTGCGCCGCGGCATCCGCCGGGTGATCCTGGCCAGCAGCAACCACGCGGTCGGATTCCAGGAACGCTCGGACACACCGCTGGGCGTGGACATCAGACCGCGGCCGGACTCGTTCTACGGGGTGTCCAAGGTCGCGGTCGAGGCGCTCGGCCAGCTCTACGCCGACCGGTTCGGCCTGGAGGTGGTGTCACTACGGATCGGCAGCTGCCGTCCCAAGCCCCGCAGCATCCGCGAACTCAGCACCTGGCTGAGCCCGGGCGACGCGGCCCGGCTGATGTCGGCCAGCCTGACTGGCAATGTGCGCGGGCACATCGTCGTCTACGGCATCTCCGCGAACACCCGCGGCTGGTGGGACCTTTCATCGGCCCAGGCGCTGGGCTACCAGCCGCAGGACGACGCCGAGGACTACGTGGCCGACGTTCCACCCGAGCCCCAGCGCACCTCCAGGACCGGGGTTGAGCCGCCGCCGGCTCCCGAGCGGGTCGGCGGGGCCTACACCTCACTGCCGCTGGGCGGCATCACTCAGACTTTCCAGACCGCCGTGCTCGGCCTCGGCGACGGCTGAACTCCGGCGAGCCGGTGGTCCGGGTCAGAGCGCGCGGGATCTCAGTCACTCCCACTCGATGGTGCCGGGCGGCTTGCTGGTGACGTCGAGCACGACCCGGTTCACCTCGCGGACCTCGTTGGTGATCCGGGTGGAGATCCTGGCCAGCAGCTCGTGCGGGATCCGGGTCCAGTCGGCGGTCATCGCGTCCTCCGATGACACCGGCCGGAGCACGATCGGGTGGCCGTAGGTGCGCCCGTCCCCCTGTACCCCGACCGAGCGGACGTCGGCCAGCAGCACCACCGGGCACTGCCAGATCTGGCGATCCAGGCCGGCTTCGGTCAGTTCCTCGCGGACGATCAGGTCGGCCGCCCGCAGGGTCTCCAGCCGGTCAGCGGTGACCTCGCCGACGATCCGGATGCCCAGGCCCGGCCCCGGGAACGGCTGGCGATGCACGATCTGCTCGGGCAGCCCGAGGTCCAGCCCGACCGCGCGGACCTCGTCCTTGAACAGCGTGCGCAGCGGCTCGACCAGCTCGAACTGCAGGTCGTCGGGCAGGCCGCCGACGTTGTGATGGCTCTTGATGTTGGCCGCGCCCTCGCCGCCACCGGACTCGACCACGTCCGGATACAGGGTGCCCTGGACCAGGAACCGCACCGGCTCGCCCTCACCATGCCCGGCTGCCGCCGCCGCCTGCGCGACCACCTCGCGGGCGGCGTCCTCGAACACCCGGATGAACTCCCGCCCGATCGCCTTGCGCTTGTCCTCCGGGTCGGTCTTGTCCTTCAGCGCCAGCAGGAACCGATCGGCGGCGTCCACCACCTTGAGGTTGACCCCGGTGGCAGCCACGAAGTCCCGTTCGACCTGCTCGGCCTCCCCTCCGCGCAGCAGTCCGTGATCGACGAACACGCAGGTCAGCTGGTCGCCCACGGCTCGCTGGACCAGGGCGGCCGCGACCGCGGAGTCCACCCCGCCGGACAGCCCGCAGATCACCCGGCCCGCGCCGACCTGGGCCCGGATCCGCTCGACCTGCTCCTCGATCACATTGCCGGTGGTCCAGTCGCCGTCCAGCCCGGCACCCCGGTAGAGGAAGTTGGTCAGCACCTGCTGGCCGAAGGTGGAGTGCCGGACCTCGGGATGCCATTGAACGCCGTAGAGGCCGCGCTGCTGGTCCTCGAACGCCGCCACCGGCGACCCGGACGACTCGGCCAGCACGGTGAACCCGCCCGGTGCGGCCTGCACGGCGTCCCCGTGGCTCATCCACACCGACTGCTCGGCCGGTAACCCGTGCAGCAGCGACCCGTCGGCCTCCTCGGCGGTGGCCAGTACCCGGGTGCCGCCGAATTCGCTCAACCCGGTGCGCGCCACTTCACCGCCCAGCGCCAGCGCCATCGCCTGGAAGCCGTAGCAGATGCCGAGCACCGGCACCCCGGCCTCGAACAGCGCCGGATCGACCTGCGGCGCGCCGGGTTCGTAGACACTGCTCGGGCCGCCGGAGAGCACGATCGCGGCGGGCTTCCGCTCGAGCATGCGCTGCACCGGCATGCTGGATGGAACGATCTCGGAGTAGACGTTGGCCTCGCGGATCCGCCGGGCGATCAACTGGGCGTACTGCGCCCCGAAGTCGACGACGAGGACGGGGCGATGCTGCCCGATGCTTGACTCGATGGTGGGCGCCACCAGCAAACTCTACTGTCGCGCGGGGGCCGGCTTGGCCTGGCCGGCGGTGTCGCCGGGCAGCATCGGTGTCACGGTCGCCCGCACCCAGCGTTCGGCCACGAAGCTCATGAACGGCACGGTGCCGGCGATCACCACCAGCACGGTCGGCAGCAGCGGGATCCGGGTCCGGAACCACAGGTCGGCGGTGACCAGCACGTAGATCAGGTACAGGTAGCCGTGGGTGACCGGCACCCAGACCTCGGCCCCCGCGATCCACTCACCCAGCCCCTTGGCCTGCCCGAACGTCAGGTCGCTGGTCTGCGCCTGAACGACCTGGACGATCACGTGCAGGGTCAGCAGCAGCAGGAAGACGCCAGTCAGATAGGCCATCACGCGGTATCGGGTGAGTGCCTGCTTCACGATGAGACTCCTTCGGCGTGCCGGTGGACCGGCTCATCCTGCCCGGTCCGGCTGTGGCTGAGGTGGTCATCCCGGACCACCCGCCACCACATGAACAGGCCGAACCCGGCGAACAGCCACCACTGGATCGCGTAGCCCAGGTTGAGCCAATCCAGCCCGGTGCCGGCGGCGGGCGGCGGGATGCGGTGCGGGACGACGCCCAGGGCCGGCTGCTCGCTCTGCGCCAGTACGTAGCCGGTGATCAGCAGAGGATAGGGCCATACGTTGATCAGATCAGTGATGGCTACGGCTTCGAGCTGGCCGCTGGGCAGGCCCGAACCCTGTCCGGGATCCCGCTCGACCGGCGGCTCGGTGGGCCGCAGCAGCCCGGTGACGGTGATCCGCTGGCCGCTGGCCGGGGGACGGCTGGCCGGGTCCTGGGCCGAGACGACCCAGCCCCGGACCACGCCAACCGTGCTGCCGTCGTCCAGCCGCAGCGGGGTCAGCACCCAGAATCCGTTGCGGCCGTTCAGCTTCCGATCCGCGATCAGCAGTTGCCGGGCGCCGTCCCAGGTTCCGGTCGCGGTCACCCGGGCGCCATCGGCCAAGCGGGTGAAGGTGGTGCGCGGAGGCAGCACATCCTGAACCGGGCGGGGTGTGCTGTCACTGGCTCGAGCCGCCTCCCGGGCTGATGCGGCGGCACCGTGTTCGCGAGCCCGGTCCAGCTGCCAGCGCCCGAGCAGGCTCATCCCGGTGGCGGCCAGCAGGACCAGCGCCAGCAGGGCCAGCCACCGCGGTCGCAGCGCCGTCCGGAGCACGCTCTCACCGTACGCGAGTTCCTCCTTCTCGCTCTGTGCGGGCAGTTCTGCCCGCGACTGTGCGGGGACTCGCAGGGGGTCAGGCGGCGGCCAGGGTGCGCAGGCATTCCCGTAGCGGCCCGAGGTAAGGCTCAATCCCCTTGTAGCGGTGCAGTTGCTCGGGATGCGACTCCAGGATGGCCAGCAGGCTGGCCGCCACCGCCGGACGATCGGCCAGCGCCCAGAGCGGCTCCCGGGCGGTGTGAATGCTGAACAGCACGGTGCTGGTTTCCGGGAAGGCCCGCACGGTCTGGTACTCGACCCGGGCGAACATGGCCCGGGCGGCGTCGTCCCCGGTCGCGACGTCGGGCCGGGCCTGCTCGGACCGGGACGTGTGCGCGGGCTGGAACAGGCCGGGCCGGTCCAGGATCGACCAGTTGACCCGGGACATGATCCGGCCATCGCCGAGCCGCTGCATCAGCCGGTCGGTGGCAGAACCGATCTCCTGGGCGTAGCTGGGCACCGGTCCGTGCACCGCCAGCATGGTGCGCCCGACCTTGTCGCCCAGCCGCCATCGGCTGGGCATGGCCACCGCTCCGGCCACCAGCACCGGGTCGGGCCCGGAGATGTCGACCAGGCACAGATCCTCGACCACCAGCCGGGCGGCGCTCAGCAGCGGATGCTCGGCCCGCGGTTCGGGATCGCGCCCGGTGATCTCGCGGATCAGGCTCAGCACCTGGGCACCGCCGGGTTCGCTGCCCGGCCGGGCCAGGAAGGTGGCCTCGCCGGTGGCGTCGTGCAGGCTGCTCTTCCAGGCGCGCCAGGGCTCGTCGAACCCCCCTGGCCGCAGCCACTGCTGCGGGTCGGCCGCCCGCATCCCGACCGTGTGCCGGAACGGCCCGCGCGGCATCCTGGGCCACCACTCGTCCTTGACCCGCAGCGCGCGGACGTCGTCCGGCTCCGCCGGGATCTCAGCACCCACGTCTTCGACGGTAAACCACGCCAGCGCCGGGCCGTCGTCCTCGCTGATCATGGCCGAACTTGGCGCTGAAGCGCTCCTGAGCCGCTGATCATGCAAGTTCTTGCATGATCAGCGCAGAAACGCAGAACAATAGGGCCCGGGTCAGCCGCCGGCTGAGAGGAGGGCCTTACGGACGGCGTCGAAGCCGGCCGGAGCATCGCCCGGCTTGCCGCCAGCGCCCTGGGCCAGGTCGGGCTTGCCCCCGCCACGGCCGCCGACCGCCTGGGACATTGCCTTCACCAGCTCACCGGCCGAGTGGCCGGCGCTCACCGCCGCCCTGTTCAGCGTGGCCACGAACAGCAGCCGCTCGTCAGCGGACGACGAGGCCAGCACCACCGCGGAGGGCCGGGCGGACTCGATCCGGCCGCGCACGTCCAGGGCCAGGGTGCGCAGATCACCGGCCGAGACCCCGGGCACCTGCGCGGCCACCACGGTGACCCCGCCCACGTCGCTGGCCTGCTGGGCCAGCTCTCCGCCCTGCTGCAGGACCTGCGCGGCGCGGGAGCGTTCCAGTTCCCGCTCCAGCTGCCGCAGCCGGGTCATCATTTCCTCGATCCGATCCCGCAGCTGCGCGGGCGGCACTTTGACCAGATCGGACAGCGAGGTCACCAACGCCCGCTCGGTGGCCATGAACCGGGTCGCATCCAGCCCGGCGAAGGCCTCGATCCGGCGCAGCCCCGCCCCGACCGACGACTCCCCGGTCACCGCCAGCGAGCCGACCTGGGAGGAGTGCGAGACGTGCGTGCCTCCGCACAGTTCGCGGGACCACTCGCCGCCGATCTCCACCACCCGCACGTTGGTCTGGTCGTAGGTCTCGCCGAACAATGCCAGCGCCCCGATCTCCCGGGCCTGGGTCAGCGGCATGTACCGGACGGCGACCGGCAGATCGCGGCGCAGCGCCCGGTTGGCCACCTCTTCGATGTCGGTCCGGGTGCGCTCATCCAGCCCCTTGGGCCAGGCAAAATCCAGCCGCAGGTAGCCGGGCTTGTTGAACGACCCCCGCTGCAGCGCCGTCGGCCCGAGCACCTCGCGCAGCGCGGCGTGGATCACGTGCGTGCCCGAGTGCGCCTGCCGGGCCGCGACCCGCCACTCCGGATCGACCTGGGTGATCGCCTCGGTCCCGGGCCGCAGTTCGCCCGACTCGACCACCACCTTGTGCACGATCAGCCCCTTCACCGGCCGCTGCACGTCGACCACCCGCAGCCGGGTCTCGGAGGCGGACGACGGGACGACGATCACGCCCTCGTCCGGGGATTGCCCGCCGGACTCGGCGTAGAAGGACGTCGCGTCCAGCACCACCTCGACCGTCTCCCCCGGCCCGGCGTGATCGGCCAGCTGGTCGCCCGCCACGATTCCGCGGATCCGGGATTCGGTCTCCAGCGTCTCGTAACCCGTGAAGATGGTCGGCCCGGCCTCGGCCAGTTCGCGGTAGGCCGGGTTGCCCGCCACGCCGTGCTTCTTGGACCGGGAATCGTCCTTGGCCCGCTGCCGCTGCTGCGCCATCAGTCGCCGGAACTGGTCATGATCGACCGAAAGCCCTTGCTCCTCAGCAATTTCCAGGGTCAGATCGATCGGGAAGCCATAAGTGTCGTGCAGGGTGAAGGCCTGGTCACCGGTCAGCACCGTGGCGCCACTGGACTTGGCCGACGCCATCGCCTGGTCCAGGATCGTGGTCCCGGCGGAAAGCGTGCGCAGGAACGACTCCTCCTCGCCGTAGGCGATCATCGAGATCCGGTCGTAGTCGGTCGCGACCTCGGGATAGCTGGGCGCCATCGCGTCCCGGGAGACCGGCAGCAGTTCCGGCAGCACCGGGCCGCTGATGCCGAGTAGCTTGGCGGAGCGGATCACCCGGCGCAGGATCCGGCGCAGCACATAGCCCCGGCCCTCGTTGCCGGGCGTCACGCCGTCCGACACCAGCATCAGCCCGGTCCGGACGTGGTCGGCGATCACCCGGAACAGCACGTCGTCCCGCGACGATTCGGACGCCGCATGTCCGGACCGGGCGCCGTAGCGCTTGCCGGCCAGTTGCGCCGCGCGTTCCAGAACCGGTGCGGTCTCGTCGATCTCGTACAGGTTGTCAACACCCTGCAGCAGGGTGGCCATCCGCTCCAGGCCCATCCCGGTGTCGATGTTCTTGCGCGGCAGGTCACCGAGGATCTGGTAGTCCTCCTTGGTCGTGCCCGGGCCGCGGATGTTCTGCATGAACACCAGGTTCCAGAACTCCATGTAGCGGTCCTCATCCACGGCCGGACCGCCCGGCGCCCCGTAGTCCGGTCCGCGATCGTAGAACAGCTCGCTGCAGGGCCCGCAGGGCCCGGGGATGCCCATTGACCAGAGATTGTCGGCCATCCCCCGGCGCTGGATCCGCTCGGCCGGGATGCCGATGATCCGGTGCCAGATGTCGATCGCTTCGTCGTCGTCCAGGTAGACGGTGGGCCAGATCCGGTCTCCGTCCAGGCCGAAGCCGCCGGACTCGATCGACCCGGTGGACAGCTCCCAGGCCCACCTGATCGCGTCTTCCTTGAAGTAGTCGCCGAAGCTGAAGTTGCCGTTCATCTGGAAGAACGTGCCGTGCCGGGTGGTCTTGCCGACCTCTTCGATGTCGATCGTGCGCACACACTTCTGCACGCTGGTGGCGCGGTTCCAGCGGGGCTCCAGCTCACCGATGAAGTACGGCACGAACGGCACCATGCCGGCGTTCACGAACAGCAGGTTCGGGTCGTCGAAGGGTAGCGGCACACCGGGGACGACGGTGTGGCCGCGGCTGGCGAAGTGGTCCAGGAAGCGGCGCCGGACCTCTGCTGTCTGCACGTCGTCCAGCCTACTGGCCTGCTCGGCCTGCTCAGCGCTACGAAATCCAGATGCGACCAGCCGCGCCGGAACGTAGCGTTGATGCGTGTGATCACTGTGCCCGAAGGCTCACCCGGAGCGGACCAGATGCGCTCGGGTGGCCGGCTGCTGCTCTGGTTCGCCGGGCGGCAGCGCGGGAATCTGAGCGCGGCTGCGGCCTTGGGCGTGTCCTGGATGCTCGGCGAGGCCGCGGTCCCGGTGCTCGTCGGGCGGACGATCGACGCCGGCGTGCTGCGCCGCGACCCCAGCGCGCTGGTCGCCGGATGCGCCCTGTTGCTGACCGTTGGAGTGGTGACCGCGCTGATTGGCGTTGCGCTGCACCGGTTCTCGGTCCTGGCCTGGTGCCGGGCCGCGCTGCTGGCCCAGCGACTGATCGGTTATCACCTGGCCGACCACGGCATCACCGTGGCCGCGCACACCACTACCGGTGAGGTCTCCGAGACCGTCGGCTCCGATGCCAGCAAGATCGGCAATCTGTTCGAGACGTCCGCCCGTTCACTGGGGGCGCTGGTCAGCTTTCCGCTGGTAGCCGCGTTCGTCGTGCACCTCGACCCGGTGGCCGGGCTCTGGCTGTCCATCGGGATGCCGTTGATGTCGATCGTCCTGTTCCTCGCGGTCCGGCCGCTGCAATCGCGAGAACGCCTGCATCGCAAGGCACGTGGACGGCTAACCGCATTGGGTGCGGACACCGCGGCCGGCCTTCGGGTGCTGCGTGGCATCGGCGGTGAGGGTCAGTTCAACGCCCGTTACCGCCAGCGCAGCCAGGAGGTCAAGGCCCAGGGTATGCGGGTGGCACAGGCCTGGGGCCTGATCGAGGCGGTGCGGATCGTCGTCCCGGGGCTGTTCATCGTGATGCTGATCTGGTTCGGCGCCCGCGGGGTGCTCAGCGCCCGGCTGACCGCCGGAGAACTGGTCACCCTGTACGGCAGCGCCGCCTACCTGCGGATTCCCCTCGATGCGGCCGGAGAG
>CAXUFS010000098.1:0-9581 GCA_964250315.1 uncultured Kineosporia sp.
CGCCTACACCGCCCGCCCCAAAGCCAGCCCCGGCACCGACCGGGCCGCCGACACCCACGATCGGGTCCGCCGCGACCGGATCGATGACGCCGGATCAGTCACCCTGCGCATCGGCGGGCGCCTCCACCACATCGGCGTCGGCCGGACCCACAACCGAACCCCCGTGATCATGCTCATCCAGGACCTACACGTCCGCATCGTCCACGCCGCCACCGGCGAACTCCTCCGGGAACTCACCATCAACCCCGCACGCGACTACCAGCCCCGCGGCCTGCCATCAGGCCCGCCACCAGGCAAACGAAACCGCCGAACCCACAATCCGCAGGTTCGGCGGTTTCCTATGACTTGAGACATCACATCGGTCGGGATGACAGGATTTGAACCTGCGACCCCTTGACCCCCAGTCAAGTGCGCTACCAAGCTGCGCCACATCCCGAGTCGCATCTGGGCCCGAAGTCGCCGAGCCCAGAACGGGTCGAAGCTTACCTCAACAGCGTCTCGAGGCTCGCCGTCCGTTCCAATCTGGCCAACCGTCTCGCCCACTACCCAATTCTTCTGGAAGTGATGTGCTCTCCTGGCGGGGCGGCCGGTCACGGAGATGCACACACCGCCGGCAATCGCTGCCTTAATCATTCACCGCGGTGGCCCGGCCCATGGTCGCCGCGACGCGACGCGACGCGACCCAAGGCCAGGCAGAGCTGAGGGCGTATAGGCCGGTCTGACCCCTCCTGGGCAAGACAGCCGGTCTGTTGCATACTCGCCTCCGAATGATCTGTCGAATGTGGGGCAGATGGCGTGATTCTGAGGAGTGTGATGAAACGGTTCGCCGGCGGCCTGGCTGTCTGCTCGTTGCTGCTGGCCGGATGCGGAACCGCCTCCGATGGCGAATCCCGCGTCACATTCCCCGGCCCTGCTTCCACGTCGGCGCCTGGCTCGGCGGTCTCCGCGGGTCCAGCAGCCGGGCTGGCCGCAACTGCGACGCCGGAAGAGGCAGCCAGCCGAGCGAGCGGCGCACCTAAAGGCAGGCAATATCAAGATCCACAGGAAAAGTACACGATCAGCCTTGACCCACACTGGACGGCCAGCAGTGGCCCGACCAACGCCGAGTATTGGATCGTGGGCAAGACCGACCACGGTTTCAAATCGATGATCAACATCACCACAGAGGATCTCACCGGCTTGGCCCAAGGCATCTCAGCGGCGACCTACCTGCGGCTCAGCGTGAAAAATCTCAAGGCCGCAGGCTTCAAGGTGATCAAGCAGGGATACGTCCAGGGCTACAACACCGAGAAGCTCGGATCGGTGGAGTACACCGGCTCGGCCGCCAATACCGGCGCCAAGATTCACCTGCTCGCACTGTTCGATATGGATGAGAACACCGCGGTCGTGGCCACCCTGGGCACCAGCCAGCAGATCTTCAGCAAGGCCAAGGCGACCGTTCAGCCCTACATGCGAACGCTCAAGGTCGTTGCCAGATCGACATAGTTCCGCTCGCGAGATCTGGCCGCTTCGGTACTCGTCTCCGCCGAGAGGTTCAGCGCCTCTTGCGCTTCTCTCTGGCCCGGACCGACAGCTCGATCGGCGTTCCCTCGAAACCGAATTCCTCGCGAAGCCGGCGCTCGATGTACCTGCGGTAACTTGCCTCGAAGAAGCCGGAGGTGAACAGGACGAATCGCGGCGGCTTGGCTGAAACTTGGGTGCCGAAGAGAATTCTCGGCTGCTTGCCACCGCGCACCGGATGCGGATGCGCCTGCATGATCCGGGCCAGCAGCGCATTCAGCCTGGCCGTCGGGACCCGGGTCTCCCAGGAGACCAGCGCGGTGTCCAGCGCCGGAGGAAGCCGGTTCACATGCCACGATGTCTTGGCCGACAGATTGATCCGGGGCGCCCACTGCACCTGTACCAGATCCTGGTCCAGCTCCCGCTCCAGGAATCGCCGGCGCTCGTCGTCCATCAGATCCCACTTGTTGCACGCGATCACCAGCGCACGTCCGGCGTCCACCACCAACTGGATCACCCGGATGTCCTGCTCGGTCAGGGGCTGACTGGCATCCAGCAGCACCACTGCCACCTCGGCCTTCTCCAGCGCGGCCTGAGTACGCAGAGCCGCGTAGAACTCGGCGCCCTGCTGATGATGTGCCTTGCGCCGGATGCCGGCCGTATCCACGAAACGCCAAGGCCGGTCGCCGATCTGGACCACCTCGTCGACCGGATCGCGGGTGGTGCCGGCCACCGAGTCGACCACCACGCGTTGCTCCCCAGCCAGAGTGTTCAGCAGGCTGGACTTGCCCACGTTGGGCCGTCCCAGCAACGCCACCCGGCGCAAGCCGTTTTCCGGCGCCGACCCCAGTGCAGACTGCCCGGGCAACGCATCCAGGATGGCGTCGAGCAGATCTCCGCTGCCCCGCCCGTGCAGCGCCGAGACCGAGTAGGGCTCACCCAGGCCCAGACTCCACAGCGCCGCGGCGTCGGATTCGCCCCGGGCGTCGTCCACCTTGTTGGCCGCCAGCACCACCGGTTTACCGGATCGGCGCAGTAACCGGACCACCGCCTCGTCAGTGCTGGTCGCTCCCACCTGTGCGTCGACCACGAACAGCACAGCGTCGGCCAGATCGATCGCCACCTCGGCCTGCTGGGCCACCGACGCCGCCAGGCCATGCAGATCGCGTTCCCAGCCACCGGTATCGACAACCACAAAAGGCCGCCCGGACCATTCGGTTTCGTAGCGAACGCGGTCCCGGGTCACGCCCGGCAGATCCTCCACCACCGCTTCCCGCCGACCCAGCACCCGGTTGACCAGAGTGGACTTGCCAACGTTCGGGCGGCCCACCACCGCAAGCACGGGTAGCGGAGCAGACGGCCTGGCGTCCAGGTCGGCAGCTGGCTGATCAGCCAGCAGAGCCCGGTCCTCGTCGGATAGGTCGTAGTCGTCCAGCCCCGCTCGCAGAGCGCTGGCCAGGTTCCGCGGGTCCGCTGCTGACTCGGCGGCCTCCTGGTCGCTGGTCAGCAGTTCCGCCTGGATCTCGGACTCACTCACGGCTGGTACCGCGGGCGCACTGCCCCGGCCCGAGGGTCCGTGCGGCTGACGAGGTCACTGCCGAACCGAGTCCGCGATCTGTGGCCGTGCGGCTGCGGCCACCGCCGAGAGCACTGCGTGCACGGTCTGCTCGAAGTCCAAGTCCGAGGAGTCGAGATGCACGACGCCGCCGGCGGCCTGGTGGAAACTGGATACGGCGGAGTCATCCCGGTCCCGCCGGATCACCTGATCACGAGTGGCTTCTACCGCTGAAGCGGAATCGCTGCCGTGCACCTCGCGAGCCCGTCGAGCCAGCCTGGCTTCCTCGCTAGCAGTGAGCAGGATCCGGACATCCGCGTCCGGCGCAACAACGGTGGTGATGTCCCGCCCCTCGGCCACGCACCCGGCGTGCTCGCCCAGCCGCGCGTGCTCGATCAGGTCACGCTGCCGCCGCCGGAGCTCGGCCCGGACCTCCAGGTTGGTAGCAACCTGGCTGACCGCCGCCGAGATGCGGGTCTGGCGGATCTCGGACGTGACATCACGACCAGCCACCGTGACTGACGGGCGACCCGGATCGGTGCCCAAGATCAGCAGCAGTTCCCGGGTGTGCTCGGCCACAGCGGCGGTGTCGGCCAGATCGATGCCCGCGTCTAGAGCCGACCAGCAGGCGGCCCGGTACATGGCACCCGTATCGATGTATTCCAGGCCCAGCCGGGCTGCGACCTCGCGGGATACGCTCGACTTGCCCGAGCCGGAAGGTCCGTCAATGGCGATCACGAGCGGGCGGGCCAGTGACGCGGGCACGCGGGAACCTCCAGTCCGGGGCGGTGAACCGCTCTCAGACTAGTCGAGGCTGGGCCACGACTGGTCCAGGTGGGTACTAGTCGGCCGGTGAGCTGGGTTGATCAGCTGCTGATGGCCCGCTGGACCATGCCGACGATGTCGGCCCAGACCGACTGCGGAGACACCCAGACCAGATGAGCGGTGTCCTCGTTCAACCGGGTCAGCCGGAAGCTGTGCCGCCCGGCCTGCACCATTTTCAGCGTCTGGGTGGCTGGATCGGTGCTGATCGCCCATCCGCACCAGGCCTGCTCCCAGACCTCGGTGGCCCCGGGCCAGCTGGGTTCGGCGGCTTGGAACCGGGCTTCCACCACACCCCAGCTGACCGTGAAGTCACGGCGTTCGGGCACGGAGTCGGAAGGCTGTATCCCCGCCCAGGCAGCCATTGAAAGCGGGAGCAGATCAAGCCTTTCCAAGTCGAGAGTGATCCTGGACTTGGGGTCGTCCGCTGCCGCCTGAACACCTTCGCTGTGCCGGGTCAAGAACTCAGCTGGAGCATCGGTCGCGAAGATCAGCGCCTGGCCATCGAAGATGTGAGCCTCGAAGATCAGCGGGATTTCGGACGCCGCCGCGTGCACCCGCACGCGCAATGAGGCCGTCCTGATCACCTCGGCCACCCTCAGCCCGTCGTCCGACAGGCGGCCGTGCTCGTCGATCAGTCCAGCCGTGACCAGGGTCTCGAAGCTGCCGGGGGGCAGCCCGCGCCGCTTCAACCTCGGCCTGCGTCCACGGGCATGAGCCATTGCCTGGATGGCCTCGATATGCACGACCGGCCCGCGAGCCTGGTATCCCAGGCTCAGCTCCTGAACCGGAAACTCGGGCATCTCCTCGTTCTCGACCGGCACCGCCTCGTCCTGAACCAGCACCACATCGTTCTGGGCCATGACCTGGCTGACTTGGGCCGGCTCGACCGGCGCCACCTCGTCGTGAGCAGCGATCGGTTGCTCCAGTAGCGACACGTCGAAAGTGGTTCGGGGGACCAGCGCTTCGGCCGTCTCGTCTCCAGCGGCGGACAGCTCTGGCTGACCATCAGTCTGGCCGCCGGAAATATCAGCAGCAGAACCCTTTTCATCAGGCTTCGGCTCAGCGGCGGCTTCGGCATCAGCCCTATCGCTGGTGACGGGCAAGACCGAGCGTGCATGTGAGATCGTGATCGGATTGGTTCGAAGTGCCCGCTCATCCTGACCGTCGACGACCGGCACGGCCGGTTCCGGGTCTGCGTCCTGCTTTGCGGCCTGGGGCGGGCCGGCCTGCTTGTCACGCACGCTGGCGGACGGACGGTAGAAGCGCTCGAATCCCAAGCTCACGAATACCCATCTATGCACGATCCTTCCGCCGAAGCATCAATGCCTCTCAGCGGAGTGGCTGTCTGACTGGCTGCGGTGCAGAAGTCACCTGCCTTCACGCGAGTCGTTCCGGGCCGGGGCCACCGGCAATTACGGTTCGATTCACGGTGAATCTTCTCATAGGTCATCTCCGCGCATTCACCCGGCCGCGAAGGAATCAGACATTGCTGGCGCGTGCGGATTGCTGATCCGCCGCAGAGCCGGGCGCATTGGCCGCTTTCGCTCCAATTGCGTCATCGTCATCCCACGGGCGCCTCAGCCGACAACGTGCCAGTCGCGGCTGGCCAGAGCGCGCTCGAGGTCGTCGCGGGTAGCCGGAAGTACCGAGATCTCCGCCAGGCCAACCGGCTGGCCGGGCGAATGTTCCAGCGAGAACTCCTCGACGTTGATGCCGGCCTCACCAATGTCGTGGAACAAGCGCCGGAGCTGCCCTGGCCGGTCCGGCAACAGCGCGATCAGGGTGGCGTAATTGGTCCGGGGGGCGCCGTGCTTGCCAGGAATCCGTTCTCGTCCGGCCTTCCCCTCGGCCACCACCCGGGCGATCGCCGCCCGGGCTCCGAACGGTTCGGCCGATTCACCAGCCAGTGCGGTCAGCGCCTCCAGCAGGCCGTCCAGGTCAGACTGCAGCTCGCGCAGGACAGACAACACCGGACGGGCGTTCGCGCTGAGGATCTGGGCCCACAGCATGGCGTCGCTGTCAGCGATCCGGGTGACGTCGCGAAGTCCGGGCCCGGCCAGCGCGACCGCCGGATCACTGGCTTTCAGCAGGCGGCCGGCGACCAGGCTGGCCGCCAGCTGAGGCACATGCGACACCAGGGCCACGGCTTCGTCATGCTCCTGAGCGCCCATCACCACCGGCGACGCCCCCAGTCCCATCGCCAGCCGCCGCACCGTCTCGGTCCGTTCTCCCTCCGAATGGCCCGGGCAGACCACCCACGGCCGGCCCAGGAACAGATCCGCGCGGGCGGCCACCGGCCCCGAGCGCTCCCGGCCTGCCATCGGATGTCCGCCGACGTAACGGCTGGAGTCCAGGCCGAGCGTCCGGGCCGATGCGCGGACCTGATCGGCGATCGCGGTCTTGACGCTGGCCACGTCGGTGACGGTGGCATCCGGATAGGCAGCCAGTTCGGCGATCACCACGTCGGCGGTGACGTCGGGCGGAGCGCAGACGATGACCAGGTCGACCGGCCCGTCCGCTTCGGTGCCGGCCGACGGCTGCCCGGCGCCCACGTCCCGGGACAAGGCCAGCGCGGTCGGCGACGGGTCGTGCAACAGAACCGGTGTGCCCATGCTGCGCAGACCCAGGCCGATGCTGGTGCCGAGCAGGCCGGTGCCCACCACGCGCACGCAGCCGACCGACCGGGCGGCGGCGGGGTCCAGCGTCATGTCAGTCCTCGCGCTGATCCGGGCTGGGCTGGATCGGCTCGACGTCGGTGCGCAGGATATGGGTGCCCCGCTGGTAGACGTTCTGGATCAGCTCGCGCGGCCGCTCGGTGTCCACATGCGCGATCAACCGGACCATCAGCGGCAATGAGCCCTCGACGTGCATCTCCTGCAGGCAGAGCAGGGCAGCCTCGTTGAGACCCAGCTGCCGGGCGGCGGCGGCAGGCGCGATGCTGGTGATGTCCCGGGTGGCGCTGAACACCAAGCTGATGACGTCGTCGTTCTTGAGCTCGTTCGCCGTCATCACCTCGATCACCAGCTCGCGGGTGATGGCCAGTACGTGCTCCTTCTCATCGACCTCGGCCTGGGTCGCGCCCCGGATCGCCCGCACCGCCATCAGAACGCCGCCATCACATGCCTGCCGCATCGAACAGGGCGCTGAGCTCGGCACCGTGTATGGCCCGATAGCGGCCCGACCGCAGGTCCGCGAGCCGGATCGGGCCGATCTGGGTACGCAGCAACTGCAGCACCGGATAGCCGGCCGCCTCGAACAACCGCCGGACGATGTGATTGCGGCCCTCGTGCAGCACAACCTCGATCAGCGCCTTGCCCGGCCGGGCGTCCACCAGTCTGAACGAGTCCACCTTGGCCATACCGTCGTCCAGCTCTATCCCGGCCCGCAGCCGGCGCCCGACATCCTTGGCAACCGGACCAGCCACCTCCACCAGGTAGGTCTTGGCCACCTCATGGCTGGGATGGGCCAGCCGATTCGCCAAATCACCGTCATTGGTGACCAGGATCAGACCTTCGGTGGCGGCGTCGAGCCGGCCGACGTGGAATAGCCGCTCATCCCGGCCGGCCAGCATGTCGCCCAGGCTCGGCCGGCCCTCGGGGTCACTCATCGTGGACACCACTCCCGGCGGCTTGTTCAGGGCCAGGTAGACCAGGGTGTCGTCGAGCTGGATCCGGACCCCGTCCACGTGCACCACCTGGCGCTGCGGGTCGACCCGCAGGCCCAGCTCGCGCACCGTCACGCCGTCCACCTGCACCCGGCCCGCAGTGATCAGCTCCTCGCTGGCCCGGCGAGAAGCGACCCCGGCCTGGGCCAGCACCTTCTGCAGCCGCACCCCGTCAGGCGTGTGGACGTCCTTGACCGGAGCCTGGGGCGGCTGAGGCCGGTGGCCCCGGCTGCTTACCGGCGCACCGGTCCGATCGCGGCCCCCCGGACGACGCCGGTCCGGCGCGGGCCGGGCCGGGCGAGTGCGGTCCGGGCCCCGCCTTAGTAGCCCGCCACGTCAACCAGCGCATCCATCTCCGGCAGGTAGGGGGCCAGCGCGGGCAGCTCATCCAGGCTGGTCAGACCCAGCTTGTGCAGGAACGCCCTCGTCGTCCGGTAGAGCACAGCACCGGTCTCTGGATCATGGCCAGCCTCTTCGACCAAGCCGCGGGAGGTCAGCGTGCGCATCACCGCATCGACGTTGACGCCACGGATCGCGCCGACCCGGGCCCGGCTGACCGGCTGCCGGTAGGCCACGATCGACAGGGTCTCCAGCGCAGGCTGGCTCAGCCGGGCGGACTGGCCGTCCAGGACGAACCGCTCGACCACCGGCGCATGCGCGGCCCGGCTGTAGATCCGCCAGCCCCCCGCCACCCGGCGCAGCTCGAACCCGCGCTGCGCGCTGTCGTAGTCCAGCACCAGCTCGGTGATCAGTTCGGCGATCCGGTCCGGGCTGACCCTCAGCGCCGAGGCCAGTATCAGCTCGTCCACGGGCTGTTCGGTCACCATCAGGACCGCTTCGAGGGCCGCCCGGGCTCCTCCGGGCAGGAGGTCGAGGTCGAGGACGAACTCGTCCGGCTCGGGCTGCGGTGTGTGGCTGACAGACAGCTCGGCCTGATCGGCCTGATCACTTTGATCGGCCAGATCAGGTGGGGGGACGATCTGGACCTGGATGTCGGTGGGCGGTGAGACGGTCACGTTCACCCTGCCATCATGCCTGCTCGGGGCGAGGCTCAGGTTCAGCGCTGCCGTCGAACTCGTCGTCCACGTCGATCTCGCCGTCCCCGGTACCGGTCCAGCGGACGGTCAGCTCCCCCAGGGCGACCACTTGATCGAAGGCCACCGCTCCTTCCCGGAACAGTTCCAGCAGGGCCAGGAACCGGGCCACTACCGTGGTCGGCCCGTCGGCGTCCGCGATCAGTGCGCGGAAGCTGGCCGATCCGGTCCGGCGCATCCGGTCCACGATCAGCGCGGCCTGCTCCCGGACGCTCACCAGCGGGGTGTGCAGGTGGTCCAGGGTCAGCGTCGGGGACGGCTTGGGCAGCATGGCCTTGGCCGCCAGCTGGGCGAACTGTTCCGGGGTCATTCCGAGCACCAGGTCGGGCAGCGCCCGGGCGAACTGCGGTTCCAGCGGGACCGCGCGCGGCATCCGCCCGGCCTCGTCCCGGATCCGCTGGGCGAAGGTGGCAGCGACGTCCTTGAACGCCCGGTACTGCAGCAACCGGGCGAAGAGCAGGTCGCGGGCTTCGAGCAGGGCGAGATCCTCGTCGTCCTCCACCTCGGCGGCCGGCAGCAGCCGGGCCGCCTTCAGATCCAGCAGGGTGGCGGCCACCAGCAGGAACTCGCTCACCTCGCTGAGATCCCAATCCGCCCCCAGCGACCGGATATGGGCCACGAAGTCGTCAGTGACCTGGGCGATCGCGACCTCGGTGACGTCCAGTTTGTGCTTGGCGATCAGACCGAGCAGCAGGTCGAAGGGTCCATCGAAATTGTTCAGGTGAACCTGGAAACCGCCGGAACCGCGACCGGGCAGTACACCACCCGGCGTGACCTCACCGGTCAGCGGCTCGGTCAGCGGCTCGGTCAGCGGCGGGGCGGGCGGCTCGGTGAGGGCCGGGGCATCGGTCTCAGGCAGCGTCGCCCCGGGCGATCAGCTCACGCGCGAGCAGCCGGTAGGCGTAGGCACCGGCGTGCGAGGCGGCGTAGGTGGTGATCGGCT
>CAXUFS010000099.1:0-9509 GCA_964250315.1 uncultured Kineosporia sp.
ACCATCAGCCCCGCCATCGGCCCCGCCATCGGCACCGCCATCGGCACCGCCATCGGCACCGCCATCGGCACCGCCATCACTCACGCCCGGCACGCCCTCGGCGCCACCGTCAGCCGGACCTTCCGCGCCACCATCAGCCCCGCCATCGGCACCACCATCGGCACCGCCATCACTCACGCCCGGCACGCCCTCGGCGCCACCGTCAGCGGGTCCTTCGGAGTCTGGGTACGTCTCGCTCATGACTCTCCCTTTGTGGTCGGTCGCGACGCGACCGGGCGCCGCGAAGATCGGTCGAAGCGCACGCTACGCGGTGCGGATGATCTCCGCTCGTCCAGGTCCCACCTGAGGCCCATCAGCCAAGATGCGGGCCTGGACGGATCACCGGCCCGCTCCGGCAAGATCGGCGCACCGGCCCGCAAACATGCAGTGAAAGCTGCACTTTCGCGGTCTGAGCTGGCGATCATGGAGAGGGAGGAAGCGGGGCCGAGGTCAGGTCCAGATCGCGGCGTCCAGGCCGTCGCTGAATCGCTGCTGCCGCTCCGGCACCCGGACTGCGGTTCCCCGGCCGACCCGGGCTCCTGACCAGGCGGCTGCAGCGGCGTCGAGCACATCGTCCGGGCCAGCCGTGCCGGCTTGGCCGAGCTGGTCCGGCAGCTCGATCCCCTCGTGCCGCAGCAGATTCCGTCGCACCTGCAGCCCGGCCCAGCTCTTCTTGCTGGCGCCCAGCGGCGCACCGGCCATCACCGCGAAGCTGCTCTCCGGATGCACCTCGACCACCAGAGTCGGCTCTGGTCCCAGTGCCCGCACCCAGGCGTCCACCTCGAGCAGCTTGGGCCGCAGCGCATAGGCCTGGGCGGAGATGCCCTCCCCGGCCAGCTCCCGGTTCAGCTGGCTGGCCGAGGCATGGCTGGACTGCTCCAGAGCCGCCCGGACCGGCGTGATGAAGATCGACGATCGCCGGGGACCCAGGCGCTGCCGGGCTTCGACGTCGGCCAGCCGGCGCCCGGCGTCCGGCAGCCCGATCGGCATGTCGATCGCGATCACCGGCAACGGTCCCGCCCCCGAAGCCAGCTCGATCAGCCGGGCCAGGCCGGTAGCGAGCACCGCTGCGTGGAACTCGGCCCGGCCCCGACCGGCCCGCACCAGCACGCCGACCCAGCCAGTCCGGCAGGCATCGATCCCGAGTACCAGACCCCGAGTGCCCGCTGCTGCCCCGGCCAACGGGTCAGCTGCGGGCACTCAGAGGTCCCAGCACAGCGGCACAGTCAGGCCGGACTGGTCACCCGGGCCGATTCCGGAGCCACTGTGGGCCGCTCACCGGGCGCGGCGCCCAGGTCCTTGAGGCGGCGGTAGTGGCTGATCGTGGCCTGGGTGAGCGACGGGTAGTCGATCAGCGGTTCGCTGGCCTTCTCGGCGATCTCCCGGACCAGCGTCTTGTGCAGGGTGGGCAGCTCGTACCGGGGCGCTACCGGCTTCAGGTGGTGGGCCAGGTGGTGGGTCATCCCGCCGGTGATCCAGCGCATCGGACGGCTCTCCACGCTGAAGTTGGCCGTGGTCCGGACCAGGTGCCGCGACCACTCCTTCGGCGTCGGAGCGACGGCCGGAGGGTTCAGGCCCTCGTTGATGTGACCGACCACCAGCACGATCGCGGCCAGCACACTTCCGACCACCATTGCGGTGATCAGGTAGAGGGCCAGCTTGCCCACCCCCATCAGCCAGGCGTAGGGCGCCAGGACCAGCAGCCACAGCACCTTCTCGAACAGGAACGAGCGCCAGCGCTGCCCCAGCGGCGGCGGCTCGATCCCGGCGATGGTGCCGTGCAGCAGGAACCGGAGCTGGCTGCGCAGTTCGCCGGCGGCGGCCAGGCCGTACATCGCCCAGGCGTAGATGTGCTGGTACCGGTGGACCGGGCGCCAAGGGGCCGCCGGATGGAAGCGGACCAGGCCGGAGGAGGTCGTGGCCTCATCCACCTGGTAGACCTGCGAGGCCTTGTGGTGAACGCGGTGCTTGAGTCCCCAGTGGCTGACCCAGAATCCCAATGGCACCCCGGTCTGCACGGCGACCTGGTTGGGCCACTCGTGCCGGGAGAAACGCTTGTGCCCAGCATCGTGCAGGATCGTCAGAGTGCCGGTCGCCAATACGAATCCCAGCGGCAGCGCGGCCAGCAGCAGCCAGTACCAGGCCGGGTCGATCAGCGCCACAACCAGCAGCTGCGCATGGGTGAACAGGGCGATCACCCCCCAGTCGCGCCAGGGCTCGCCCCGCTGAGCCTTCTTCCGCTTGGGAGCGGGCTGGCCAGAACCCGGCGACTTGTTCTGCATCCGGGCGCGGGGAACGGCTCGTTTCCTGGGCCGTTCCAGAGTGGGAACGCTCATGCTCATCAGTGGTTCGTGAATCGACTCAGTCACGAACCCCCCTTCCCTGACCCCAGTGGTGACGCGGCGTCTGTCGTTGGCGAGAACGCATCGTAGCGACCAGGCGATCGCTCCGATACGACCGGTGCGATAGCACTTAGGTTTGCCTTACTCACGCCGAAAGTGAAGCACATTCGGCTCGCGGCTCTAGGTTTGAGTGATGCGTGACACAACGATGTGGCCCGCCGCTGAGTGCCTGACTACGGTCCGGCTGCGTCTCGAGCCGCTGAGTGTCGATCATGCTGAGGAAGCGGTCCGCGCCTTCGCCGATCAGGAGCTGTACCGGTTCATCGGCGGCGGGCCGCTCGACCTGCCGCAGTTGCGGGCGCGGTATCAGCGCCAGTCCGCCGGGCATTCCCCGGATGGTACCCAGGGGTGGTTGAACTGGATGATCCGGCTGGCGAGCGGACCCGACCCGGGAGACCCAGCGATCGGCCCGGTGATAGACCCGGTGATAGACCCGGTGATCGGCACCGTTCAAGCCACCCTCACTCGGCTGCAGCGCGACGACGACGAATTCGTGGCCGAGCTGGCCTGGGTGATCGGCCTGTCCCATCAGGGGCAGGGGTACGCCGGCGAAGCGGCCACGGCCGTGGCCCAGGGGCTCCGTCAGCAGGGAACCGTTCGGTTGCAGGCGCACATCCATCCCGGGCATCCGGCATCGCAGGCTGTGGCCCGCCGTCTCGGGCTGCATCCGACCGATCTCATGGCCGGGGGCGAGATCCGCTGGACCTCGTGAATCGCGGCTGGCCGGTCGGCGGTCACGACCCCTGATCGCTGCCCAGCTGCCGGCGCCAGCGATTGAAGATCTTGGGCAGGCCCAGACCCAGCACCGCGACCGGACGACCGGCCCGGCGATAGACCACCACGAATCGGTGTCCGGCCAAGTCCCCCTCGATCACCTCGGGCACGTCACCCTCGGCCCGGTGGCCGGCGAACTGCAGTGTCATGCCGTACTGATCGGACCAGAAGTACGGCACCGCCCGGCCGGGCGGCAAGTCCGGTTCGGGCCGCCCGAGCAGCTGCGCGGCCGCCCGGGCGGGGTGTTCCAAGGCCGCCGTCCAGTGCTCGCGGCGGATCACCCGCTCGGCGAACCCGTCCCAGCTCGCGGCAACGTCACCGGTAGCCACCACGTTGGGCAGGTTGGTCGCGCCGCGCGGATCGGTCAGCACGCCGCCGCGCAGGTCGCCGTCCGGGCCGGCACCGCGAATGCCTGAGCCCTGGAGCCATTCGGTGTTGGGCACCGACCCGATCCCGACCAGCACGACATCACTGGCCAGCTCGCGGCCATCAGCCAGCCGGACGCTGGCCACTCGGTGTCCGGCCGGAACCAGTTCGGCCACCGCGACCCCGGTGAGCACATCGACACCCCGGTCCACGTGCAGGGCCGCAAACAGGGCACCGAGCTGCTCACCGAGCGGGAGCGCCAGCGCGGTCCGGGCCGCTTCGACCAGAGTCACCTTCACCCCGAGTGCGGTTGCGGTGGCAGCGATCTCGGCGCCGATGAAGCCACCACCGACCACCGTCAGCCGCGCCCCGGGTACCAGTTCGGCGCGAAAGGCGGTGGCGTCGTCCAGAGTTCGCAGAGTGTGGACTCCGTGCAGCTCGGCTCCGGGAAGCTGGCGAGCCCGGGCTCCGGTGGCGATCACGACGCCCTCCACGATCACGTCATCGCCGCGGGCCACGACGATCCGGTAGCCATCGTCAACCCGTTCCAGCGCCTCGGCTTTCACCCCCAGCCGCCATTCCAGATCGAGCTGATCGTCGCCGGGCAGCGAGAGCATGATCTCTTCGGCGGTCTGCTGACCGGCCAGGAACTGCTTGGACAGTGGCGGCCGATCGTAGGGCGGGTGGCGCTCATCACCGATGATCACGAGCCGCCCCTGGAAGCCGGCCGCCCGCAGGGCCCGGGCCGCGGACAGCCCGGCCAGGGATGCGCCGACCACGCCAATACTGCTCAGCATGCGGGCCAGCCTATCATCCGCTGATTCGCTGGTCTGCTCTCAGCGCCGGGCCGCGACCAGGAATCCGGCGACCACCAAGCCCACCGCCAGCAGGGTGAGCCGCCAGGCGGTGTGACCGCCGCGGACGCCGGCCTGCAACAGGGTGCCGGCCGCAGCCACCAGCACGCCAGCGATGAGCAGCACCAGGGCCACCCCCCGCACGCCGGGGGCGGCCGGGCTGAGCAGCACCCCGGTCAGCATCACCACCGCGGCCGCGCCGACCAGCAGCGCCATCACGGCCTGAGCGAGCCGCGGGCCCAGCCGCTGCGGCAGGCCGCGAACCCCGGTGATCGCGTCCGCCTGAGCATCGCCCACCGTGTTGCCGAAATGGGCTGCACCGCCAAGCAATACCGCCGCCAGCAGGTGCAGAACCGGCGTCCGGCGGTCACTCTGGACGGACAGGGTAACCACCACCGGCAGCAAGCCGAACGAAAGCATGTACGGAAGCGGGCTCAGCACAGTAGATTTCAGACCAGCATTGTAAGTCAGCGCACTGAACACGGCGACGAAGTGCAGTCCGGCCGCGGCCGCCCCCAGCCGCAGTGACAGCGGCAGGCAGACCAGTCCCGCGATCACCGATGCCGTGGCAACGGTGCGCTGTCCGACCATTCCGGCCGGGATCGGCTTGTCCAGCCGGGCGGCGGCCCGGTCCTTGGCGCCGTCGATGGCGTCGTTCGACCAGCCGACGCACAACTGACCAGCCAGCACGGCGGCGGCGATGCTCAGCAGCTGAGCCGGGTCACCCCCGATCGCCCAGCCGTAACCGGCGGCGAACAAGGTGACGGCCAGGCAGGGCAGCGGATGGCAGCCCAGCACCAGTCCCCGTCCGGTGTCAGCAATGCTGGCCAGCCTGGGCGCCGCAGCCACGGTCAGCTGCGCTTGAGCTGGTGCACCCTGGCCACTTCGGCCGCGACCCGGTCGAATCGGGTGCGGTCCAGCACCGCCCCCTCCCGCCGGACGCAGGAGGAGTCGATCCGCAGCACCCGATCGACCCGGACCTCGCTGGGACGCCGCTGCGGATCCCAGTCACCGGTCCCGATGTCGAACCAGTGCCGGCCGTAGTGCGCCTGGGTCCCGGCGTCCCGATCGTGATCCTGACTGGTCAGCATCAGGCCGAGCAACCAGTCGCCGTCGTGGCCGATCAGCAGTACCGGCCGATCCTTGCCCCGGGTGTGGTCCTCCTCGAACGGCACCCAGGTCCAGACGATCTCGCCCGGGTCGGGCTGACCGTCCGGCCGCGGCTGGTACTCCATCACCGGGGTGCCCGGGAAGTCGCTCAGGTCCCGCGCCTGGGTCGTGACCCGGGCGGACGGCGCGCCGCGCCCAGCCGGCGCCCGGCTGGATCGCCCAGCCGAGGTGCGGGACGAGCTGCGGGCCGGGCCGGTGCGCGAACCCCTGGTCAGGTTGCGCAGCGCGCCGATCGCACCGGCCTTGACCGCCGCGCCCAGGATGCGGCCCAGCCGCCCGGACCACGCGGAATTCGCCACCGCTGGACAGTAGCGCCCTGCGCCGGAGTAACCGCAGACTGCTCCGGAGTCGACTTGTGAACAAGGGAGTTTGCGATGCCCGTGCTCGATGCCTTCGACCTGACTGGAACCACCTCGGTGATCACCGGCGCCAACCGGGGCATCGGCCGGGCACTGGCCACCGCGCTGGCCGAGGCCGGCAGCGACCTGGCCCTGCTGGTCCGCAACCCGGCCAGCTGCGATGACCTGATCGGCGAGATCAGCGAAATGGGGCGCCGGGCCAAAGCGTTCGCTGCCGACGTGACCGACCGGCCAGCCGTCGAGCGGGCGGCGCAGCAGGCCTGGGACGAGTTCGGCGGCATCGGCGTGCTGGTCAACAACGCCGGCACCTGCGTGCATGCTCCAGCCCTAGAGGTGACCGATGAGCAGTGGCACCAGGTGCTGGACATCAACGTGACCGGAGTATGGAACTGCTGCATCGCCTTCGGGCGCCTGATGGCAGGCGCGGGCCAGGGCTCCATCATCAACATCGGCTCGATCTCGGCCTTCATCGTGAACCGGCCGCAGTGGCAGCCGGGTTACAACGCCTCCAAGGCGGCCGTGCACCAGTTGACCAAGTCCCTGGCCGCCGAGTGGGCGCCGCTGGGGATCCGGGTGAACGCGCTGGCGCCCGGTTACACCAAGACCGAGATGGCACCGGTGGACGACCCTCAGTTCCACCGGCACTGGATCGAGGACACGCCCATGCAGCGCTACGCCATGCCCGGAGAGTTGGCTCCGAGCGTGATCTACCTGGCCGGTCCGGCGTCGTCCTTTGTCACTGGATCGATCGTGACCGTGGACGGCGGATACAGCGTGTTCTGAACGGGCCAGCGAACCAGCCGGTCAGGACGGCTGGGGCAGCTTGCAGCCGACGTCGGGGTGCACGCCGATATAGTTCAGCGGGCCGGCCACGATGGTGATGCCGGTGTTGACGGCCCGGCTGCACTCGTTGCCCTCGCTGGAGTTGTACCAGTGGCGCTGGGAGGCGGCGAGAACGCCGATCAGCAACCAGATGACCAGGACGACCGTTCCGATCCGCATACCGACCTCCGCTGGACGAGGGATCACGACGACCCGGGCCACAGAATGATCCCAAATCGCCCGTGGCGCCACCCGGCAGGCCGGTGCTCGCTACTCGCCGACTGTGCCGTCGATCAGTTCACGCACGACGTCCAGGTGGCCGATGTGGCGGGCGTACTCCTGGACCAGGTGCAGCAGGACGCGTTGCAGCGGCGGCGGCTCAGCGCCGTCCCAGCGATCGCCGGGCTGGCCGGCGTCGGCCAGATCGTGGCTCAGCACGACTGCCCGGGTGACCCGCGCCTGTTCGCTGAGCTGGATCAACAGGTCGTCCAGCGTCTCGTCCGGGCTCACCTGCCAGCGGCCGCCGGCGCTGTCAGCCCACGGGTCCGGCACCGGCTGACCCTCGAAGCCCCACCAGAGCCAGCGCAGTTCGACGTAGCGCAGATGCTTGAGCAGTTCCAGCGGCGTCCACCCCGAGGGCAGGCGGCTGGATCTCAGTTCCTGATCGGGCAGCCCGTGGAGCTTGCTGGCCAGCACCGATCGGAAGTAGCTGAGATAGCCGAGCAGTACCTCGGCCGCCGAACTGGCCGGGCCGGTGGGCTCGGGAAAGGGTAGTTGCTCTGCGCCGGGCACATCTCAAGATCTATCCCGGATCGTCCGATCACGACAATGGACCCCGCTTGGAAGGAGCTTGACGAACATGACCCGTGTGCTCGTCGTCGAGGACAATCCCGCGATCCGCGAACTGGTCAGCGTGTATGTGAAGCAGGCCGGCCACTCCGTCGCGGCCGCTGCGGACGGTCCGGAGGCGCTGGCCACCGTCAGCGGCCGTGGCGCCCCGGACATCGCAGTCCTGGACGTCGCCATGCCCGGGATGAGCGGCCTCGATCTCCTGGTCAAGCTGCGTGAGATGCCTGGCCTGGAACAGCTTCCGGCCATCTTCCTGAGCGCCCGGGTCAAGCCCGAGGACATCGCCAAGGGCACCGCCCTGGGCGCCGCCTACCTGACCAAGCCGTTCGTCGGCTCCGCTCTGGTCAACCTGATCGACAAGGTCCTGAAGCCGGCCGGCGACGACTGGTGATCGTCCGGTGTTCGACTGCTCTCAGTTGATCGGCTGAACCTGGCTGGCCGGATGCGCTGAACGTTGCCCGGGCACAACCTTTTTCGCAGCATCAACCGAAGCTGTCGGCAGACTGAAGACAAACCTGGTCCCGCCGGCGGCATTGTCCTGAGCGGTGATGGTGCCACCGTGCCGCTCCACGATGCGCCGGCAGGTGGCCAGGCCGATCCCGCTGCCGTTGTAACCGGAATCACGATGCGCGCGGTGGAAGTTCTCGAAGATGGCCTCGTGCTGACCGGGGGGGATCCCGATGCCGTGATCGGCCACGAACACCTCGGCCCAGCCCGGCGCACCGCTGTTCATCCCGACGCTGATCTGCGGCCGGTGTCCGGGAGCGACGTACTTGACCGCGTTCTCGATCAGGTTACCGATCAGCTGCCGGATCAGCACCGGATCGGCCAGCACGTGACCCAATGATCCGATCTCGAACTCGGGGGTGAGAGGTGTTGCGCCTTCGGCAGATTGGGTGACCGGACGGCGAGCCCGCTCGGCGACGATGTCGCCCACGAGCGGACCCAGGTCGACGTCCCGGGCCGAGATCGGCGCGTCCCCGGCGGTGGTGTAGGTGAGCAGTTCACCGACCAGCGTGCTGGCCCGGTCGGCGCCCTCCTTGATCCAGGTCAGGCTCTCACTGGCCATGGACACCATCGGATCCGGCGCGGCCCGGGACAGCAGTGATGCCATCAGGTCCGCCCATCCGCTCATCGCGGTCAGCGGATTGAGCAGATCGTGAGCCACCACCCCGGCGAACGAGGCCAGATCTTCGCGTTCCCGCCGGTCCGGGGTGACGTCGCTGAACACCAGGACGGCACCGCCTCCGATCCGGGCCGGCAACGGCGCCGCCGAGACGCTCAGAGTCCGCCGATCACGTCCCGGGCCGGGCGCGAGCTCCACATCCTCACAGACCGTCCGGCCCGCCAGCGCCTCCCGGTACGGCAACTCCTCGATCAACGGTGGCGGAGTCCCCGGCGCGAGCTGGCCGCCCGGTACCGGATCCACGAGCCGGCCACCGGTGCTGGTCAGCCGGTGGGCCGCCAGGTTGCCGAGCATCGGCTCACCGTTGGCTCCGACCACGACCAGGCCCGCCCCCATCGACTCCACGATCGCCGCGAAGACGTCGGCCTGGCTGCGGGCATCGTGTTCAGCCGCCTGAGCGCGAACCAGCAGCTCGCTGCGTTCACCGCGGCCCAACGACAGGCACAGCCCGACCACGCAGGCCATGCCCACGAACAGCTGAGTCACCAGAGCACGCTCAGGAACCGAGGAGACCGCCGCCCATGGCCCCGCGCCATGCAGGGTGAAGATCACGGCGGCCACGCTGCCCGCACCCCCATGTACCGCGACGAAGGTTGTGCTGAACCGCAGTCCGGCCCAGACCGTGAACCCGAGCAGGATGAAACCCAGCGGCA
Source organism: uncultured Kineosporia sp. (assembly GCA_964250315.1). Lineage (GTDB taxonomy): Bacteria > Actinomycetota > Actinomycetes > Actinomycetales > Kineosporiaceae > CAXUFS01. The sequence continues at coordinate 9,475 of CAXUFS010000099.1, forward strand.
GCTGATGGCCGAACGGGAAGACCGCCACGTACGAC
>CAXUFS010000100.1:0-9474 GCA_964250315.1 uncultured Kineosporia sp.
GTTCTGGCTGGTCGAGCGGCCGATGCAGCGCGACCGGCGCTGGCTGCGCAGCCGGCTCCGGGTGCTGGCCGGCGCCGTGAGCGCGCTGGCGCTGGTGATCGCCACCGGGGTCAGCGCGACCGCCCTGCCGGACGGCTGGGCCCGGCAGCTGAGCGTGACCAGCGATCGTTCCTGCCGGGGGGAGTCGCCGATCCACCTGGTCGGGTGCATGGGGCCCGCGGGTTCCCCCGTCTCCCGGCCACCAGCCTTCGTGCTCCTGGGCGATTCGACCGCGCGAGCGCTGGGCAAGGGTTTCGACCGCTGGGCCCAGCAGAACGGCACCACCTGGTACCAGGCCGCCTGGAAGCGCTGCTCAGCCACCGGGATCCCGCTGATCCCCAACGGCCACACCGAGCCGGACCTCACCTCGGTGGGGTGTTCGGCCCAGGCGCCGGGCCAGATCCGGGCCGCCCTGCAGACGTACCGGCCGAAGACCGTGATCATCGAGGAACTGCAGCCGAGCACGCTGGCTATCCTGCGGGACGGAAAGACTCTGCTGCCCGGGTCGGCCGGACACTCGGCCGCGCTGGTCGAGGCCTATCAACGGCTGATCGACGAGATCGCGTCCTTCGGCGGCCATGCGGTGTTCGTGGAGATGCCGCCGCCGGGGCAGTCCTTGGCGCCATTGGTGGCGCGCGGGCGCCCGGCCGGCCACAACTGGAACCCCGGCGCCGGCAGGTTCCGGTTCGTCGCCGGGTTCAATGCCGTGCTCCGGCAGGCGACGGCGTCTCGCCCGGACGACGCCACCTTGGTCTCGCTGACCGACGTGCTCTGCCCCGGCGGCTCCTGCCCAGCGGTGATCGGAGACACCATCGTGCGCAATGACGGCACCCACTACTCGATCGACTTCGCCCAGAAGCTGGCCCCGGTGCTGCTGCACCGAGCCGGGGTCGCGCCCTGACCGCCTCAGCCGGCCACCGTGACGGGCTGCTCTCGATCGCCGGCCCGGATCACGTCGGCGAGCACCTCGTCCGGTCCGACCCAGGCGCCGTCCCAGACCACGCTGCGCTGGAGTTGCCCGAGCACGGTGGCGCCGGCCCCGATCACGCTCTCGCCGTTGCTGGCGTGCAGATTCGCAGCCAGGTAGTCGGCGGGCGTGCCACAGTCGATGAAGAACGTCTCCGGCGGGGCCATCAGCAGATCCAGTTCACCGTGCCGATCAGCCTGCCGCCAGAGCACCTCGTACAGCCCGCTCGGCTGCTCGCTCAGCCCGGCCACCTGCGCCCACGGCAGCAGACAGGTGCCGGTATAGCGGACCGGGGTGCCGTCGGCGGCCACGAAGTCGGCCGGGCCGGTGGTGGAGACGCACAGCAGTCGCGACCGCTGGCCGTCCCAGCCGTCGGCGAAGCCCGGGATCCCACCCGGCAGGTAGCTGTCCGCGTTCGTGAGCAGCACATCCCGGCCGTCGATCCAGTTGCGCAGCCCGGCCACCCCCCCGGCGGTGCCCAGCCCCGGTTGCGGCTCCAGCCGGACGTGGCACCGGTCGTGCACGTGATCGACGATCTGCGCGCCGAGGTGACAGGCGTTGGCGGCCAGCCGGCCTGCTCCGCTGCCAGCCAGCACCGTCAGCCGGGCCAGCGCCAGGTCGAGCAACGCCACCCCGCCCACCGGGCAGAGCGCCTTGGGCCGCAACTGGGTCAGGGGGCGTAAGCGGGTACCGGAACCGGCCGCCAGCACGACCCCGGCCAGCTCCGATGCCAGCCCGCCGGACGCCACCTACACCGTCCTCAGCAGCCGGCCGCGCTGACCGGTGCCCTCCTTGAACCGGGCGAACTCGGCCAGCGCCTGCCCGGTGGGCTCGTCCACCGTGCCCGCCTGGGCCGGGGTGATCCAGCGCGCGGTGACCGCCTCTCCGGCCGCCTGCACCGCCGGCGCATCCTTCCAGTCCGCCCCGGCGTCAACCCAGTACAGGACGTCGACCCGGCGGGAGGCCGGAGCGACCACGGTGGCGAACGGCAGGCCGACCCTCACCCGGAGCCCGGTCTCCTCGGTCACCTCACGTTCGACCGCGACCTGTGCGGTCTCTCCCCGATTGGTCAGCCCGCCGGGGAAGGTCCAGCCCTGCCGGTGGCGCTGCCGCAGCATCAGCAACCGGCCCTCGTGCTCGATCAGCGCCAGCGCACCCACGGTGTGCAGCGGCGCGATCCGGCGGACGACGAACAGCCGGGCCCAGCGAGGCAGCCTGCGATACAACCGCAGGGCCAGCGCATAGGGGCGATGGATCACCTGGCGGCCGGACATTTCACGGAGCCTAGGACATGGCCTGTGGTCTGCGTCCATGGGCGGACGCGGAGCGGAGGCCTGGCTGCCCCGGTAAAGCGGATTCGGCACCGCCGGGCCTGCGGGGTCCCCGGCACGGTAGCGTCACCGGGATGCCGCCGTCCCTGACTCCAGTCCAGCGGACCGCGGCGTACGGGTTGATCCGGGACCCGGCCGGGAGGGTGCTGCTGGTTCGCGCGTCGGCCCGTTCCGATCTGGCCGGTCAGTGGTTCCTGCCCGGCGGAGGGCTGCGCCACGGTGAGTCCCCGGTGGACGCCGTGCGGCGGGAGCTGCTGGAGGAGACCGGGCTGCGGGTCCCGGCCGAGGCGATCCGGCCGCTGGACGCCTCCGGCGACGTGGTCGACCTGCCCTTTCGCGGTGCCTCCCTGCACACCATCAGGTTGATCTTCGAGGTCGATCTGCCCAGCGCCGAGCAGAGTGCCGTACTGCGGGCCGAAGCCGACGGCACCAGCGACAGCCCGCAGTTCGTGTCTCTGGCCGATGCGGCCGCCCTGGCGCTGATGCCGTTCGTGGCCGGGCAGCTCGGCCTGCCCGAACGTCCGATCTGGGTGCGCGCTCCGCAACGGCCGGACCCGCTGCTGGACGCGTCCCCCGCCCGGCCTGGAGCCGGCGCGCACCCGGGGCCCGCGGGCACCGCCATCTCCCGCGCCGCCGTGGTTCCGGGCGGCCGGCCCAGCTCCGGCCCGGACGAGGGCGATGACCCGGCCGGCCCGGGCGACGATGATTCCGCCGGGCCGCCCAGCACCGTGATCAGGGTTCAGCGGCCCGCCGCCTACGCCGTGCTGATCAGCGGCAACCCGCTGGGTAGCGGCCGGATCCTGCTCAGCAAGCTGTCCGGAAACGACCTCTGGACCCTGCCCGGCGGCGGGATCGACCACGGTGAGGCACCCGTGGCCGCGCTCACCCGGGAGGTCTATGAAGAGGCTGGGCTGCCCTACACCCCCGGGCCGCTGCTGGACATCTCCAGCCGGCACTTCACCGGCCGCGCGCCGCACGGACGGCTGGAGGATTTCCACGGTATCCGGCTGCTGTACGCCGGATCGGTGCCCGATCAGCCCGAGCCGCATGTGGTGGACGTGGGCGGATCGAGCGACGCGGCTGCGTGGTTCAGCCTGCGGGCGCTGAGCCAGGTCGCAACGGTGGCCACGGTGCGGCACGGGTTGACCCTGTTGCGTCAGGCCACCACCGAGGGCCGTCTGGGGTGAGGCCACCGCCCGCTCCGCGCTCGGCCGCCGCGCTGATGCTCGCGGCGGCTGGAGCGGACCCCCGGGCCCATCCAGACCCCGCTGCCCGGCGGGACGCCGCCGTGCTCGCCGCGATCGATTCTGCTTGGGAGCAGGGCGATCTCGAGGCCATCGCCACGATCGCCCACAGCTACGACACTCTGCTGCTGGAGGTTCCGGCGGGCCGAGCCGAACGCCGGCATCGCGGATCGTTCAGTACTCCGCCCGGGTATGCGGCTCACCTGGCGATCCAGGCCCTGCCAGAACTGCCTGCTGGGCCCAGGGTTCCGGCGGTGGTCGATCCGGCCTGCGGGGCGGGTGCCCTGTTGCAGGCGGCTCTGGCCCGGCTGCTGGAGCTGGGTCTTCCGGTGGCCCAGGTGGCCCGGGCCCTGCACGGCGCCGACTCCGATCCGGTCGCGGTCCAGGTCTGCCGCAGCGGGCTGGCCGCCGGTCTGACCGCGGCCGGGTTCACCTGTTCGCCCGCCGATCTCGCCGGCCGGATCGTGACCGGTGATGCGCTGCTCGGCGGTACGCCGCGCTGCCCTCCGGCGCAGGACGGAGCGCTGGTCTGGGACCAGGCGTTTCCGCACGTACTGGCCCAGCCGGGCCAGGCCCCCGAACCGGTCACCGGTTGGCGGGGCGGATTCGACGCCGTGCTGGCCAATCCCCCCTGGGAGCGGCTCAAGGTGCTGGCCCGGGATTGGAATGGCCTGCCGCCAGACGGTTTACGCCTGCATCGGGCCGGAGATGCCCGCCGTCTCAGGCTGGCCGGGCGGCATCCCCTCACCGGGGCCGGAGAGCTGAACGCCTACCTGCCTTTCGTGGAGACCTGCTGGCGGCTGCTGGCCGTTGATGGCCGGGCGGCGGTGCTGGTGCCGTCGGGGGTCGCGTCCGACCGCTCCTCCGCGCGGCTGATCGAAACCCTGGCCCGGGCCGGCCGCCTGACGCGGATGCAGCTGATCGACCCACCGGCACCGATCTTCAGCGGAGTCAGTGCCCGGGTCGGGGTAGCGATCCTGCAGATCACCGGTGGGCCCCGCCGGGACGGTGCTGCCCGGCTGACTGAGGGGACCAGCGATCCGGTGATCCGGGTCGCGGCCGGACTGAGCGGGCCGGTCCAGGAGCCGCCGCGAACCGAATGGTCGCTTCCCGCCTCGCAACTGCGGTTGCTCAACCCCAACACCGGCACCACCCCGCTGTTCAGTTCGCCTGCCGACGCCGCGATTGTGACCGCGGTTCACCGGCGGGTCCCGGTTCTGATCCGGCGCGACCCGGAGTCCGGGCAGATCGTGGACGACGCCTGGTCGCTGCGGCTGGTCACGCCGCTGCACATGACCCGGGACGCCGTGAATTTCCGCACCGCGCCCGGGGAGGGCCTGCTCCCGCTGTGGGAGGCCAAGCACTGCGGTCTGCTCGATCCGCTCGGGGGCAGCGTCGCGGCCCATCGATACTGGTTCCCGGAAGAGTTGATGCACAATCGGTTCGGCGAGCTGACCAGACGAGGCTGGCTGGCCGGCTACCGGAACGTCTCGCCCGCGTCGGCTCCCCGTACCCTGCTGCCCACTCCGTTACCAGTTGCCGCAGTGGGTAATTCGCTGCCGTTGCTGTCCGCGCCCCAGCTGCCGCTGCTGCTGGCCGCGCTGTCGGCGCTGCCGGTGGACTATCTGCTCCGGCAGAAGCACGCGGGAGCCAATGTCAACTTCTTCAAGCTGGAACAGATCCCGGTGCCGGCCCCTGCGGCCTATCAGGCGCCCGCCCCCTGGCAGCCGGAGCTGACCATCGGCCAGTGGGTGCTGGAACGACTGGGACGGGCGATCGCCTGGCGACCGGGGCTGGAGGGGCTTCGGGCCGAGCTGGCCGGGCTGGGGATTCCTGGTCCGGGCCAGCCTGCTGACCGGCCCGTCTGGCAGCCGGGTGAACCACCCGGTGACCGGCTGGCCGATCGGCTGCTGGCCCGGGCCGAGCTCGACGCCGTCCACGCCGTCCTGCTAGGGATGAGCTACCACGAACTGGACCACGCACTGGGTACTTTCACTGCGCTCAAGCAACGGGAGCTGCGTGATCTGGGCCGGTTCGGCACTGCCGAGCGAGCACTGAACGCCTATCGGAGACTCACCGGTGCCCAGGCCTAGCGAGGCTGGCGGCGTCCGCTGCCGGCGATCAGCAGCAGTCCGGCGGCCACCATCAACCCGAGCGCCACTGCCGCCGGGTTCACGTGCGCTCCGAACACCTGGCCGGCCAGCACGCAAACGCTGACCACGAGCAGAATCAGCCCGAAAACCACTGTGCGGGTTCGGAAGGGCGGCCGGTCGGAGAGGCTTGGCCGGGCCGGAGGCTGGCTGGTGAACGTTTCCGGGGCAACTTCGCTGGCTGTCTCGGGCTGCTGTTCAGACATGGCTCGGCTCCTCACTGGTACCGGTCTGGGGGGCGGCCTTGAGCTGAACCTCACCGGCGCCCTGTTTGACGTCCACGATCAGGACCGGAAGCCCGGCTGGTCCAACCTCCTTGGTCACCAGGTGCTGGCCGGACCGGTGGCCCGGGTCGAACTTGATCGTGTCCCCGGCGTCCAGCAGTTGCCCGGCGCCCATCTCCACCCGTACTTCAGTCGGCACATTCTGCGGGGTGGTCAGAATCAGTTCACCAGCTCCGACTCGGACAGTCACCCGGACCGGATCGGCGGTGGTGGCGCCAGGCAGAATCCTGGCATCGGTCAGCCGCAGTTCAGCTTGGCCCAGCCCGAGGTTGTACTGCCGCTCGGCCTGCACCCGCGACGCGGGCTGCCAATTGAACTGCCCGATGGCGGCGTTGTGCTGGCCCGAGCCGACTCCAGCGCCGTGCACGGTGCTCCCGATCAGCACGACGGCGGTGAGCAGGATGCCGATCCCGGCCAGGCCACCGGAACGGCGGCCGGACAGCCCGGCGACGACGATGCCGGCCGCCACCACGCCCAGCGAGGCAGCCAGCGCGATCAAGGCGATCGGGTGAGCCGGTGAGCTGGCGTTCTGGCCAGCGAATCCGATCACGGCACCGGCCAGCAGGGCCAGGCCCAGGGTGATCCGGGTGATCCGCCGGGAGGCCCGGGCCGGGTCGGGCGGGTAGACCGGTGGCGTCCACCGCCGCGAGGCCGGATCGGCCCGCGGATCCGTCACCGGCTGCGGTGTGGGCGGGTATGCCGTTGCCGCGAAATGCGTTTCGGTATCGGTCCGTTCCGGCGTGCCGTAATCGGGATCTGCGCCCGGGCCGACCGGCCGGGATCCGCCCGGCTCGCCCGGCTCCGCTGCAGGCGGCCAGGAGGGGTTGCTGTGCCGGTGCATCCACCAGATCAGGCCGATCAGGAAGAGCAGGGCCAGCACCCTCGGCGGCCCGGCGAACACATGGTCACCGGCCGCGTTACCGAACAGGGACAGCGAGAGCAGCACGGCACCGACGAACCCGGCGCTGAACCGGCCATGAATGGCCTCCTGGAGGTGGATCCGGCCGTTCTGCTGGGGCAGCAGCAGCCAGCCGATGCCGTAGGCCGCGACGCCGATCCCACCAGCGAAGGCCAGGGCCACGAAGATGCCCCGCACCAGGATCGGGTCGACCCCCCAGCGCCGGGCCAGACCGGCGGCCACCCCGGCCGCCCATCGGCCGTCGTCGGGCCGGTAGATGCCGAAGCTGCGCATCCAGCCGAAGAAGTCCTGCATACCGCGGGGCGGCTGTCCGGAGGATGTGACCGGCGTGACCGGGACGCCGGAGCCCGCGCCAGTGGGACTGGCCGGGTCCTGAGCCGGGTCTGGTCCTCCGGCCGGGGGCAGTTCAGTGTTCATGCCGATGACTGTGCCGCTGAAACCGGCGACGGGGGATCGGGGACAGCCCTGAGCCCACCCTGAACCGGTCCGCCGATGAGCGGCAGCGACTCCGGGACGGCTGGGGTGTGATCCCTGAGGCCGGCCGGGCCCCGAACGTGTGACGATGACGCTGTGAGCACGCCGATGATCGATTCGGCCCAGCGCCCGGGTGACCCCGGGGCGACGGCGGGCAAGGCTGGCCTGACCCAGGGCCAGCCGATGCGCCCGCCGCTGGAACGCGCGCGCGAAGGCCGGGTACTGGGCGGCGTCACCGGCGGTGTGGCCGCCCATCTGAGCGTTCCGCGCAAGATGGTCAGGATCGGCTTCGCGGTGGCCACGTTCGCTGGGGGCGCGGGCGCCGTCCTGTACTGCTGGCTGTGGGCGCTGCTGCCGAACGGCCCGGGTCATCCAGATGCCAGGAATCCGGGTGATCCGTCGGATCCGGCGGCGCTGCGGCAGCACGAGCGGGACAAGCGCCGCTCGCGGGTCCGGGCCGATGTGGTGGCCGGGATCTTCCTGCTGGCCGCCGGAGCCCTGCTGATCGCGGCCCGTCAGCACTGGAAAGTGGTCAATCCCGGGTTGCTGCTGCCGCTGCTGGTGGTCGCGGCCGGAGCGGTGATCGCCTACGCGCAGTTCGACGATGCCGACCGGGTGCGCTGGTTCCAGCGGACCGGCCTGGGAACCTCCACCGCACTGCTGCGGCTGAGCGTCGGGGTGATGCTGGTCGTGCTCGGCGTCCTGCTGCTGGTGGTCCAGGGCTTCGACCTGGTGCTGCTGGGCAAGACCCTGCTGGCCGCGATCGCCGTCCTGGGCGGGGTCGGGCTGGTGCTGGCGCCCTGGGGGGTCCGGCTCTGGCGGGATCTGGGCGAGGAGCGAGCGGCCCGGGCCCGCGAGGCCGAACGGGCCGACATCGCCGCTCACCTGCACGACTCGGTACTGCAGACGCTGGCCCTGATCCAGCACCGCAGCCAGGACCAGAACGAGGTCAGCCGGCTGGCCCGGGCCCAGGAACGTGATCTGCGCGGGTGGCTCTACGGTGCCCAGGCGGGCGACCCGGCCACGATCGCGGCCCAGGTGGAAGCCATGGTGGCCGAGGTGGAGGATGTGCACGCCGCCGTCATCGACGTGATCACCGTCGGCGACAAGCCGGTCGATGAGCACTCCCAGGCCCTGCTGGCCGCGCTGCGGGAGGCCGTGCTGAATGCGGCCCGGCACGCCGACGGCCCGGTTCAGGTGTACGTCGAGTGCGGCCCGGACGGCGTCGAGGCCTTCGTCCGGGACCGAGGGCCGGGCTTCGAGCCTGCAGCGGTGCCGGGCGACCGGCATGGTGTGAAGGAGTCGATCATCGCCCGGATGCGACGGCACGGCGGCGACGCCCGGATCCGGTCGGCGCTGGGCGAGGGCACCGAGGTGCGGCTGCGGCTGCCGGAGCCGGAGGAGGAAACGTGAGCGCCGAATCCCCGGGGGCCAGTGCAACCCAGCCGGTGACGGTGGTGATCGTGGACGATCACCGGGTCTTCCGCAGTGGCGTGCGGGCCGAACTGGCGGGCGCCGAGGCGGACGGGCGGCTGTCGATCGTCGGAGAGGCCGGTGACGTCGACGAGGCCGTGGCCGTGGTGCTGCGCACTCGCCCGGACGTGGTGCTGCTGGACGTGCACCTGCCCGGCGGCACGGTCCGGCCAGGCGGCCGGTCAGTGCTGCAGCAGTCACAACCGATTCTCTGCGCCGAGGCGGACGGCCGGACGGTTCGCTTTCTGGCCCTGAGTGTTTCGGACGCCGCCGAGGACGTGATCGCGGTGATCCGGGCTGGAGCACGAGGCTACGTGACCAAATCGATCGGAGGCACCGAACTGGTCGATGCGGTGCTGCGAGTGGCCGGGGGGGACGCCGTCTTCTCGCCCCGGCTGGCCGGTTTCGTCCTGGACGCGTTCGGTACCGGGGCCGGTGAGGTGGCCGCGGTGGACGACGAGCTGGATCGGCTCTCGGCCCGCGAGCGCGAGGTGATGCGCCTGATCGCCCGCGGCTACGCCTACAAGGAAGTGGCCCGGGAGCTGTTCATCTCGGTGAAGACGGTGGAGACGCACGTCTCGGCGGTGCTGCGC
>CAXUFS010000101.1:0-8100 GCA_964250315.1 uncultured Kineosporia sp.
GACGGGCCCCGGCCTGCTGGCCACCGCCTGCGCCCTGGCCGGGGCCCGTCTGCTGCCGTTCGCAGGAGTCGCCGGCCTGCGAGCCACTCGCGGCACCCGGTTCGTGGCCCTGTTCGTCGCACTGCGCCAGGTGGCACGCCGCCGCGGCGATCTGCGTGTCTTCAGTCTGCTCACGGTCGCGGTCGCCCTCGTCGTCTTCGGGGTGGCCAGCCGGAGCGTGTTCGAGCAGAACCGGCTGGAACGGGCCAGGGTCGATGTCGGGACGGACCGAGTGGTGTCCATCGAGCAGAACATCGGGCCCGACGCCGCCGCGGTCGTTGACCGGCTCGATCCCGGCGGCACCCAGGCGGCCGCGGTCTACGACGGGCCGCTCACGATCGACTCGCCCCCGGATCTGTTCGTCCAGCACGCCACCCCGACCCCGCCCACTGTGCTGGTGGCGGACCCGGTGAGGTTCGCGGCAGTGGCTTTCTGGCGGCCCAACTTCGGTGCTGCCACGCTCGCGGGCGCTCTGCGCGCTCTGGAACCGGTCCCGGCGCTGCCACCCGGCTTCTCGGGCACCAGGCTGGCGTTCACGGCCCGGGTAAAGGTCACCAGCGGATTCGGGACTGACGTGCACATCGGCCTGACCGACGCGGCCGGCACCCCTATCGACATCAACCTCGGCGCCGTCGATGTGACAGCCTCCGCGGCCCCGGCCAAGGTCGTGCACTGGTCCGCTGAGGTTCCCCGGTGCGTCCAGGGATGTCTCTTCCGGCGGCTGTCGGTCGTCACCTCGCTCAGCGACAACCAGGTGCCCCAATCAGAGATCCAGGTCGTGGCCGCCGCCACTGGCAGCTCCGGCCACGGGACGACATCGATCCTTCCCCAGCTGCTGTCGGCCCAGTGGACGGCGCTGAATCCTGTTACGTCCGGCGGGACCAGCGAGACCGTGGCGACGGTGAATGACACCCTGACCATCCGGGTCCCGCCCGGGGTGTTCGCCCAGGACGCCGGGCGAGGCTACGGTGCGCAGGCAGGGGTGCCGGGCTCGGTGCCAGCCCTGGCCACGCTCAGCCAGTTGCCAGGCGACGGGACCGGGGACATTCCGGCCCAGCCGGGGGTTGACGGCGAGGATCTGCCGCTGCACGCAACCGCGATCCGCCTCCTGCCGCACGCTGGTGACGCCGGCGTCCTGCTGTCCCGGGCCTGGCTGGTAGCGGGCCGGCCGAACGGCTACGACCAGTACGCACCGAACGAGATCTGGCTGGCGCCCGGCGCGGCGGCCGACTTCCCCGCTCGGCTGTCCGCCGCCGGACTGTCTGTCCAGGGTGTCCAGTCGGAGGCTGATCGCTTCCTGACGCTGGCCCGGCAAGGCCCGGCATTCGCGGTTGCCATGCTGGTCTTCGGAGCCGGTGCCGCGGGTGCGCTGGCGGTGGCCGGCGCGACTGCGGTGTTCTTCGTGGCCTCCCGGCGCCGGCTGTACGAGTTGGCCGCTCTGCGGACCCTCGGCCTCTCGCCGCGGCGGCTGCTGGGCTCGTTGGTCATCGAGCAGCTTCTGGTCGGCCTCCTGGCCTCCGCCGCCGGCCTGGCCGCCGGGATCGCCGGTACACGGATCGCGCTCACCCGGCTGCCCGAGTTCGCCGACCGGCCCTGGTTTCCCCCTCTGGTCGTCGACCTGCCGATCCTCTTGATCCTGGCGGTCGGCGGGGTGATCACTCTGGTGATGGCGGCAGCGGCCGCCGCCGGAGGGCTCGTGCTGGTGCGCCGGGCCACCCCGCAATGCCTGCGGGAGGTGCAGGGATGAGTTCGCAGACCAGCGAGGCGGTGGTGCGCTGTGAGCGAGTGGTGCACATCCATCGCACCCGGGACACGGAGGTGATCGCGCTGTCCGGGGTCGAGCTGATCGCCGGAGCGGGGGAGTTGATCGGGATCGTTGGGCCGTCCGGTTCTGGCAAGTCGACGCTCCTGGCACTCCTCGCGGGCCTGATGACGCCGTCCGCAGGGCGGGTAGAGGTGCTGGGCCAGGACATGGGACGGCTGACCGAACGGCAGCGACTCATGATGCGAGCACAAGGGATCGGGGTGATGGCGCAGAACCTCGACCGTAATCTGCTGCCCTACGGGCGGGTCATCGACAACCTGGATTTCGCACAACGCCGGCCCGGGTCGACTGCGGCCGGCCGCCGCCGTCGCAGTGCGGAACTGCTGTCCCTTTTCGAGCTGAGCGCAGCGGCCAGGCGCCCGGTGCGGGCCTTGTCGGGGGGAGAACAACAGCGGCTGGCGCTGGCCGCAGCGCTGGCCAATGATCCCAAGCTGCTGCTGGTCGACGAACCCACCAACCAGCTGGACCCGGCGAACCGGGACCTGGTGGCCCAGCTGCTGCGGCGGGCGCGCGACCACGCTGGCACGACGGTGCTGGCCGTGACCCACGATCCTGAACTGGGCGCGGCGATGGACCGCAGCCTGGCCATGCGAGACGGCCGGGTGGGGGCCGAGAGCCGGTCCGGTCAGATGCTGGCCCTGGTCGGCCCCGACGGATCGGTCCAGCTGCCGGTGGACGTCCAGGAACGCTATCCGAGCGGATCGAGGGTCCGGTTCGTCGACCGTTCGACCCACCTCGAGATCCACTCCGAGAACCATCTGGAGCCCGGCCGGGGTGATTCGTGACCGCCGTGACCCAGCTGAGTGTGAGACTCGGCGACGTCCTGGTGCTTGACGGTGTCTCGGCTGCCTTCCCGAAGGGCCGGTTGAGCGCGCTCGTCGGGCCGTCCGGCTCCGGTAAGACCACGCTGCTCAATGTGCTGGCCGGCCTTCAGGCCCCGGCAGCCGGGACGATCGACATCGACGCCGCATCGATCGGCCTCGTACATCAGAGCTTCGCCCTGCTCTCGCTGCTCACCGCGGCCGAGAACGTCGAGGTGGCCGGACAGATCGCCGGGCGTCCCCGGCGGCAGGTGATCGACCAGGCGGCGGCGGCTCTGAAAGAGGTAGGTCTGGACGAACGAGCACATCACCTGGTGGAGGAGCTTTCCGGCGGCGAGCAGCAGCGAGTCGCGATCGCCCGCGCCATCGTCAGCCAGCCCCGCCTGTTACTCGCCGACGAACCGACCGCCCAGCTCGACACCGGCAATCGGATGATGGTGATGACCGTTCTGCGCCGCTTGGCCGCGGGCGGCGCCACCGTCATCATCGCCACCCATGACCTCGACCTGGCCGAACAATGTGACCACATCATCCGGCTCCGGAACGGCCGGATCACCGGAGAGTGAGATTGGCGCGGACATCATCTGGCTCTCTGCGGATGCCGGGCGGAAACTGCTCAGGTGGCGGGTGAAGCGAACGTCGAGCCGGCGCCAGACGGTCGCTACGTGATCATCCGCGGCCGTCGATGGCGGGCCACGGATCCTGGTCTGCCGCCGGAGGCGTCCGAAGTGCTGCGCCACGAGTTGATGAGCGCTCGCCGGGCGGTGGGCGCGGCGATGCGGCTCGGTGATCCAGAGGCAGAGCGTGCGGCCCGCGACCGGGTGCACCGGGCCAAGGTCGCGCTGGGTGAGCGCGGTACACCGTGGTGGGAGCAGTCCGATGCCGAGCGCCGGGGCCGCTGGGAACCGGTCGTCCTGGCACTGATGTCGTGACCGGTACCCAACCGGGTCAGACGGTTCGGGGGGACGAGCGGCGGGAGCGGGCGATCCTCGCCTCGCTGGCACATCGGGATGCCCGCAAAGGTTTTCGCTGCAGGCAGGAGCCTCGGACAGGGCCGGGGGTGGAGGATCGGTGGCGTGACTGACCGCCAAGTCCGGGTGGAAAAGCTCGGAGCGTGGTTGCTCAAGGGCAACGCGGACGCAGTGGATCTGGTCGCGCGCTTCGGGCGGGACCCTCACGTCGAGAGCTGGTGCGTGCAGCGTGGGTACCGGGCCCGGTTGATGTGCGCCGGGCACCGGGTTGTGTTCTGGGCCAGCGGAAGTCGCGGCCGGCTGCCGTACGGTGTGTGGGGGAGCGGGGTAGTGGCCGGGCCCGTGGTGACGGACTCGTCGGACGGGCGATGGCGGATTCCGCTCGACCTGGTCATCGACGATCCCGGTCGCTGGATCCCTCGCCTGATCCTTCGGGCCGATTCCCGGCTGGCCGGCGCCGAGGTGTTCCGTCAGCCGCAGGCCGCTAATCCCTCCTTCCTCACCGTGGACCAATTCACCGCGCTGCGGGATCACCTGGACGCCGCTCATCGGCGGCCGGTGTACGAGTAGCCACCAGCAGCTGCGCCCTCGTCCGGACGTAACCCCCCGATATCAGCGCCGTCGAAATCTGGCGGCGATGGTCAGGCCGCCTTCGGGACGGGTGCCGGTGATGAGGGTGGCGTGGTGTGCGTGGACGACGGTGTTGACGATGGCGAGACCGAGACCGAGACCGAGGCCGAGGCCGTAGCCGTCACCGCGATCGGAGCCGTCCTCGGCCTGCTCTACATCGCACCGATCATCGCCCGGGCCATCAGTGACCCGGGCTGGCAGCGCCGGCTGGAGAGAATCGCGCCGATGAGCGCCGGGCTGGCCGTCCAGGCCACCACCGATCTCGCCAGCCTGCCTATCAGTCCGTGGACCGGCCTCGGCGTGACCGCCGGCTGGGCCACTGCGGCGCTGGTGGCCGGCGGCCTGCTCCTTCAGTGGCGCGACCGTAGCCGTTTGTTTCGCCTCACGCCCGCGCCCAGAACTGTGAGCCCGCGAGGTAGCGCATCTGTGCCCGGCCTGGGACGGCTGGCATTTTCGGCGCCGCAGCGGCGGCCGCCGTGCGGACACCGGCCGCTTCCAAGTGGGGCTGGAAGGCGCACCGGTTTCAGCGCTGACCGGGATGTTCGGGGCCTTCATCCCCGGGCACCGCACTATCGGCGTCCGCCGGGTCAATGGTCACGCCATCCAGTGGATTACCTGCCTGCGTACCCGACTCCGGGTCGCCGTCCTGAGGGTCCGCAGCGCCGGGCACCGAGCCCGCCGGGCGAGCGGCCGATGGCGGCGGCCCACCTTCGCCGCTCGAACGCGACCCCAGCTGACTGGCATCCCCGTCCGCCGTGAGTGATTCGGGGTTGTTGCGAGGATCGATCTGGTCTGTGGTCTCACTCATGGTGTCTCCTCGGTAGCCATCGTCGGCTCCAGCCGGGGGTCATGCCCGTGGCCAGAACCGTGCTCGTCGACGATAACGATGAGAGCCGGTCACGCGCATCGGCTCCATGCGCGAGGCCTTCGTCGGCGCACACCGGTGCATGGCACACACTGGACCAGTGAGCAACCAGTCCGGGCCCGATGCGGGGATACAGCTGCGGTTGGAGCAGACCATGCTGGCTCTGCTGGCCCAGCGGGATCCCGGGGCGACGATCTGCCCATCCGAGGTTGCCCGGGCCCTTGGCGGCGACACCTGGCGCGACCTGATGGAACCCGCCCGGGCCGCGGCCCGGCACTTGATGGCTGCTGGCTCGGTGGAGATCACCCAGGGCGGAAAGGTGGCCGGCCCATACGCCACTGGACCGATCCGGATCCGGCGGATCGGTGATCGGCGGAACCAGGCTGAACAGCCATGATCGCCAGCTCAGCCCGGCTCCGTGCTAGTACAGCTCGCACAGTGCCGGGCTGAACCGGCGATCTTGGGTAGCCGGTCGGCTACTTGGCGGTGATCTTGGCGACGCCGACCAGCAGCGCGTTGGTGACGGCGTCGGTGCCGAAGGTCTTGTTCAGCAGCGCGGCGGCGTCCGGGCTGACGTAGACCTTGGTGCCTTCCAGGATGGCGTCACCGGCGGAGTCCTTGGCCAGCGGCTTCAGGGTGGAGCCGTCCAGGTTGAAGATGTAGACGTCCTTACCGACGACCTGGCCATTGGCCGTCACGGTTCCGGTCAGGTGACTCATGCCCGGGTCGATCTTGAAGTCCGACAGCCCGACCACAGTCTTGCCGCCGGTCAGAGTGATCCCTGATCCGTTGTGGTCGATTTCACCCTGAACGTATGGGCGCACACTCGAATTCGGGCCGAAGTACTTCACATTGCCGCCGGTGATGGGGAAGTGCAGGGCACCGTCGGTCAGCGTGGCGGTTCCAGTCACACCGGGCGTCAGCTTCAGGCTCTTCAGGGCGTCGACGAACCCTTGGTCCAGGGTCACCTGAGTGTCGGTGCCAGACAGGCTGGCCAGGGTCGCGATCGGTGCCGAAGGAGCCGCAGAGGCCGCCGTCGAGGAGCTGTCCGAATCCGAGGAACAGGCCGCGAGGCCGCTCATCAGCAGACCTGCCGTGCCGAGCGAGATGGCTGTTTTTGTCAATGTGCGCATGGGTTTTCATCCTTAAGAGGAGTTGAATCAGTGGCTCGATCTCGGTTCGCCACCACAACCCACGAGGATTGGTCCCACCGGCCCGGTTACTGTTTCGTGACCTCAGCGGCGGCCTTAGCGGCCTTAACCGGTCATAACCGGTCTTACGCCGCCAGGCGTGCCTCGACCGCCCAGCCTCCGGCCGCGACCGGCCCGGCGCTGAAAGAGCCGCCCAATCCCAGAACCCTTTCCCGCAGCCCGATCAGGCCCCGGCCGGTGCCGCGCGGCGGTTCCACCGGGGGCGGCCCGATCTGGTCCCCGGGGGCGTCGTTCTCGACCCGGACCATCAGCGCCCGCCCCTCCCGCTCACCTCGGACCAGCACCCGGACCGGCGCTCCGGCCGCATGCCGCAGTGCATTGGTCAGGCTTTCCTGCACCACCCGGTAGGCGGCGTGGGCGGACGCCGCCGACACCCCGGAGCGGTCACCCTCCAACCGGCAGGTCACCCGAAGTCCGCTCCGCGCAGCCTGATTCACCACTTCGTCGATCAGTGACAGGTCTGGGCTGACGACGTCGCTGCCTGCCAGCAGGTCGATCAGTCTCTGCAGATCCGCCCGTCCCTGCTCGGCCGACTCCGCGATCACCGCCAGCGACTGACTCGCGGCCGACGGCGAACGATCGGCCAGTCGCTGACCCGCCGCCGCCTGAACCACCATCACGCTGAGCGCATGACCAACGATGTCGTGCAGTTCGCTGGCGATCCGGGCCCGCTCGTTGCGCACCGACAACTGGGCAAACAGGTCCTGTTCGGCGGTCAGCTCCCGCCCTCGTTCGGCCAGTTCCTCGGCCATCTCCCGGCGCAGCCGCAGCGCCGTCCCGGCGACGAATCCGGGCATGATCAGGATCAGCAGGCCCGGGTCGTCCTCCCGGGTGACGGCGTAGATCAGCAACAGGTAGGCCGCCAGCGCCGCCCCCGCGATCCACGCCGCCCGGCCGCTGAAGTGCTCGGCCAGCAGCGCGGCGTAGGCCATCAGCACCGGCAGCATGAAGTTGCCCGGATCGGGGCCGGTGAACAGCGGCACCAGGATCAGCGCCGGGCCGATCATCAGGACTGGGCCGGGCCAGCGCCGCCAGCCAGCCAAGCAGACTGCGCCCACTGTCGTGCAGCTGGCGCCGATCCACTCCAGCAGGCCGTCCGGGCCGCCGCTGATGGCCAGCGGGACCAGGGTCGCCATCAGCGCGGCGATCGCGATGAGGGCCTCCAGCCGGTGCCGCATCGTTCAGCCGCCTGCCAGGACCGGCAGGTGCGCCACCACCCGGGCCCGGCCCCGGGCTACCCGCACGTCCAGCGATCCGGCGTGCAGGCGGGTTCGTTCCCGGGCCCGCCCGAGCGCACCGCGCAGATCGGCGGCCCGGTCCACCGGCCCGGACACCTCGATCTCCAGGGCGTCCTGCGCGAACCGCATCGCCACCCCCACCGGGACCTCCGGATCGCTGGCCAGCGCGGTGACCAGATGCTCGACGATGCGGTAGGCCGACAGTTCGACGCTGGCGGGCAGCACCCGGGGATCACCGCTCACGCGTAGCCGGGAACCGGGCCGCAGGTGCCGGGCCAGCAGGGCATCCAGATGAGCGACCGACGGAGCCGGGGCCAGCGCGACGTCTCCGCCTCGGAGCTGGCCCACGATGTCCCTCATGTCGCTCAGGGTCTGACGGCTTCCGGCCTCCAGGGTGGCCAGCAAGGCCTTGGCCGTTTCGGGATTCGCGGCCACCGAGGCGGCGCCGCCCGGGGGGGGGGGGGCGCGCGGCCCACGGCTGCGCGGGGGGCCCCGCGGGG
>CAXUFS010000101.1:8110-9261 GCA_964250315.1 uncultured Kineosporia sp.
AGCTGACTGAGCCGCTGGTCCAGCAGGGTCTCCAGCTGGATCGAGAGCTGAGCCCGATCGTCGCTGACCTCCAGGGCGGCCCGTTCATCGCGCAGGCGGCGCAGGTCCTCGTTGCGCTGACGCAGATCGCTGGCCATCGCCGCCCGGGCCGCCACCAGCCGGCCAGCGCCGAACAGGCCAGCCGAGATCAGCAGCGCCACCGGAAGCAGGGTGATCCCGGCCGCGGTGTCCCGGATCAGCACCAGCGTGCTCAGCACCCCGGTCAGCCCTAGCGCGCTCCAGCGCTGCCTGGGGTCGTCGCCGAGCGCGCTGAGGAAGGCCAGCACGAACACCAGCGGCAGACCGGCCCCGCAGCGGATCAAGGACCCGAAGGCCAGCACGTGCACCGCCATCGCCGCGCAGGTGATCAGCAGTACTGCCAGCAGCCCGCGCCGCCACCACAGCACCGGCAGGGTGGTGGCCAGGAAGACCGGCAGGATCAACCAGGAGTGCGAGTCGATCCGCACGGCGGCGCCGCGGCTGCCGATGTCCACGAGCGCCAGCAGGACCCCCAGCGTACTGAGGACGGCGGCCAGGACGACGTCCACCGGACGGATCCCTCGCATTGCCCCGATCACTCTCAGCCTCCGATCATCCGCTCGAATCAGCCGGTCAGGCGTACGTGCTGAGGGGAGCCGGAGCGCTGGCGGTGTCAGTGCTGCTGAACCGCTTGCGCACCCAGACCCCGGCGGCCCAGGCCGCAATCGAGATCAGCGCCGTGAACGGGATAACACCCAATCCTGCGGCGGAATCCTTGACCAGCACAAGGAACTGGACGCCGATCACGGCGATCAGGCCAATCACGTTCTGCCAGCGATCAGTCAGCCGCCCGGCGCCATAGGCCAGTGCGAAGGCCAGCGGCAGGCCGGCCCCGCAGCGCACCACCCAGCCGAAGGCCAGCACGTGAACGGCCAGTGCGGCGGCGGTCACGGCGAGCACGCCGAGCATGCTCCGGCGCCGCCACCCGAAACGCCGGCTGGCGGCCGCGAAACATGCGATCGAAGACGAGCCGCGGGTTTCCTTCGTACGGCACCGGCTCGTTGTTGGCGTTGAAGCTGTACTTCGTCTCGCCGCGGCCGAGGCCGATCTCGAGCGCGGGCAGAAAGGTCTCC
>CAXUFS010000102.1:0-9213 GCA_964250315.1 uncultured Kineosporia sp.
CTCAGAAGTTGTGCTCACAGTGGTGGATCGAGCTACCCGACCCCGATCTGGCCTCCCTGGGGGAGGGCAGTGACGAGTGCTGGGCCTACGTGCGGGCCCTGCGCTGGGCCCAGCGCTTCGCCCGGCTGAACCGGGAGGAGATGATGGACCGGGTGGTGGCCTGCCTGGAAACCTGGGCCGGACAGCCGGTCCAGGAGGGCGAGCGGATCAACTGTCATCACAATTTCACCCAGCAGGAGCGGCATTTCGGCCGGCCGGTGTGGGTCTCCCGCAAGGGGGCGATCGAGGCGTCCGCGGGTAAGCCGGGCCTGATTCCCGGTTCGATGGGTACAGCCAGCTATGTGGTCGAGGGCCGGGGCAACGCCCTGTCGCTGAACTCGTCCCCGCATGGCGCGGGCCGCAACTTCTCTCGTTCCGCGGCTCGAAAGGCGTTCTCGCATGAGGACTTGCGGGCAGCGATGAAGGGGATCGAGTTCCGGGACACCGATGCCTTCATCGACGAGATCCCGGCCGCGTACAAGGACATCGACCAGGTGATGGCGGACGCAGCCGACCTGGTCGAGGTCAGGCACACGCTCCGGCAGCTGGTGAACGTGAAGGGCGACTGACCGGGATCCCGGTCAGCGAATGGCCTGGCGGTCGGGGTGGACACGTATATCGGTGTCCGCGGGAGTGAGCGGACCGTGACGTGGCCCCGGCAGCCTGATCGCTGATTCCCCCGGGGCCGGTCGCCCGGATCGGCCGGGCCCCGACGCCGATCGGGACAGCACCTGAGAGGCTGCCGCGCAGATCCCGGCAATAGCGGCGGTGATCAGAGCAGCCGCCAGCCGCCAGCGCCAGCTCTCTCGGTCATGGTGGCGGAAGGTCTCGGTCACGAAGGGATGCAGCAGGTAGATCCACAGTGACCCCCTCCCGATCCGGGTCATGGCCTCACCGATCAGTGGTAACGGCCGCTCCAGAGCCGAGATCAGTAACGGGAGAAGCAGGATGAGCCCGGTGTTCAGGGCCGCGAACCCGATGTCCCGCTGCCACGGCCCGGCCGGGAACGCGCTGATGTAGACACCCGCTCCACCGGCCGCCAGAGCGATCCCCGCGCACCTCACGGTCCGCCGTCGCAACCAGCTCGCCGGGATCGCGTTGCGCACCGCGAAGCCGAGCATGAACCAGACGAAGTACGCGCCGTAGCGGTAATCCAGTCCGCGCAGCGATTCCGGGATGTGGTCGCGACCCACCGGCAGCTCGAACAGCACGAAGCTGAAACCCGCCGCCATCGCCAGGGTGGGCCAGCCACAGCCGGCCCGGAGCACGATCTGGGTGATCACCAGCATGCCCAGCAGTGCCGGGATGAACCACAGATGAAAGAGCGGATCCAGGACGAGGATGCGAACGGTGCCGGCCGGACCGGCCGGCAACTTGCCCTTCCACAGCCCGAAAACGACCGATACCAGCAGCCACTGCCAGATCATCCGGCGCCAGTAACGGGCCAGTAACTCCGGCAGAGATCGATCGATCAGGCTGGAGCGGGTCAGCAGCCAGCCGGACAACCCGAAGAACAGCGGCATGTGGAAGCCGTAGATGATCCATTTCGATCGGTCATCGGCGATTCCCGCTGCGTAGGTGTGGCCATAGATGACCAGGGTCAGCAGCAACCCGCGGAGCTGATCCGGTCCCCTCTGGCGACCTCCACCCATGACGGTGCACCTTAGTCGGAATCTTACTAAGAGTCGTCGCCCTGTTACTCCTGGCAATGAGAAAAACAGGGGCCACGCAACCAGGGATGGATCGCTGGGGCCGGAGCGGCCGGATGCCGGTGTGCTGAGGAAGTGGAAAGGCCATCTCCGGTTGAGCTAGGGTGTAGGCCACCGTAGTCCCGTCACCTGCACCTGGACGGTTGCGAATCCGGCGCCTCCGAGCGCCCTCCCTCACCTGACGCTGACTGATTCTTCGGAGCTCTGAATGACTGCTACGTCCTCCTCGGGCGGTTCACCATCGACCTCACCGTCACCTGAGACGCCGGCCCGGACGGCGACGCCGGCCACAGATGCCGACAAGCTCGACAGTGCCGTGCTGAAGATCGCATCCGTGGTCGTGCTGGGCGCGATCATGTCGATCCTCGACGTCACCGTGGTGAACGTGGCAATCAATCACCTGTCAGCCGTTTTCAACACTTCGCTGTCCACGATCCAATGGGTCTCCACCGGATACACGCTGGCCCTGGCCACGGTCATCCCACTGACCGGCTGGGGTGCCGACCGGTTCGGTACCAAGCGGCTCTACATGATCTCGATCACCCTGTTCGTGATCGGCTCGGCGCTGTCCGGGCTGGCCTGGAGCGCGAGCTCGCTGATCTTCTTCCGGGTTCTCCAGGGCTTCGGCGGAGGCATGATCATGCCCGCCGGGATGACCATCCTCACCCACGCGGCCGGCCCGCACCGGCTCGGCCGGGTGATGGCAGTGATCGGGATTCCGATGCTATTGGGCCCGATCTTCGGCCCGATCCTGGGTGGCTGGCTGGTGGACGACGTCTCCTGGCGCTGGATCTTCTTCATCAATCTGCCGATCGGGATCGTCGCCCTGGTCGCCGCCTACCGGATCCTGGAGACCGACAAGCCACAGCCCGGGCATCGGCTGGACTGGCTGGGCCTGGCTCTGCTCTCCCCCGGTCTGGCCCTGCTGATCTACGGCTTCGCGGAGTCGGCGCAATCCGCTGGCTTCGGAAAGTTCAAGGTGCTGGGCCCGATGATCGCCGGTGCGGCGCTGCTGGTCGCCTTCCTCGTTCACGCCTGGGGCAAGTCGGACGCGCTGATCGATCTCAAGCTGTTCCGGAACAAGACCTTCTCCGCATCCACCATCACTCTGATGCTGATGATCATCTCTGTGTTCGGCGGGATGCTGCTGATCCCGCTGTATCTGCAGGCCGTACGCGGCGAGAGCGCGCTGAGCACCGGCTTGTTGCTGGCCCCGCAAGGACTTGGAGCCATGATTGCGATGCCGATCGCCGGTCGTCTGACCGACCGGACGGGGGTGGGCCGGATCGTGCCGGGCGCCCGGACCAGGGGGCCGCGGCCCTAGCCCGGGATCACCACGACCCGGGCGGACACCCGGTACTGGCAGATCGAGGGCGTGCTGTTCCTGATGGGGCTGGGGATGGGCTTCACCATGATGCCGACCTTCTCCGGCGCTATGCAGACTCTGCGCCGGGCCAGCATCTCCAGGGCCAGCACCACGCTGAACATCACCCAGCAGGTCAGCGCCTCGATCGGGACAGCAGTGCTGACCGTGCTGCTGGTCCGGATCATGACCGGCAAGCTGGAGGCTGTGTTCCACAGCCTGGGCGGGGCCGCTCCGGTCAGTAAGGGCGGCGGACTGAGCGGGCTCTTCTCGCTGCCGCCGGCCGTCCGGGGCAAGGTACTGCCGGCGGTGGCCGACAGCTTCGGCCAGACCTTCATCTGGGCGCTCGCCCTGGTGCTCATCGCATTCGTGGTGGCGCTGGTCCTGTTGCCCAAGCACCAGCTGGAACCGGTGGAGGAGATTGAAGGTGAATCCGCCAGTCCGGCCATGATGGTCGGCTGACCACCTATGACGCTCATCGCGAGCCTGGAGGGTGAGCAGCGGCCACTGAGGTCCGACGCCGAGCGCAACCGGCGCCGGATCCTGGTCGCCGCGGCCGAACTCTTCGCCGAGCGCGGCCTGGACGTGGGTCTCGACGAGATCGCCCGGCAGGCCGGGGTCGGCACCGGCACCGTGTATCGGCGCTTTCCGGACAAGGCGATGTTGATCCAAGCCCTGTTCGAGGATCGGGTGAACGCCTTGATCGAGCTGGCCGAGCAAGCCAGCGAACATCCAGATCCGTGGTCCGGGCTGGTGATGCTGATGGAAGGAATATCCGAGAGGCAGCTGGCCGATCAGGGCTTGAAAGAGCTGATGTTCGGGGCCGGCCACGCAGACGGCGCGCTGACGGACCGGCGGCTGGAGCTGACACCGCTGCTCCAGCGCCTGGTCCGGCGAGCGCAGGCCACCGGCCAGGTCCGGCCCGATCTGGACGCCTCCGATCTGGCCATGTTCCAGGTCATGATCCATGCTGCTGGCGCGTTCGCCGGGGGGCGGCAGCCTCAGGTGTGGCGCCGGCTGCTGGTTCTGCTGCTGGATGGCATCCGCAGCAGCCGGACCGGGCCGTCTGAGCTGGGCACGCCGCCGCTGGCGCTGGCCGATCTGGAGAGCCTGTGCGGGCTTTCACACCGAGCGCCCCGGGCTCAGACCGCCCAGTGATGTCAAGGAACCTCAGGCGGTATCACTCGGCTGGACGATGATCGATCAGTCATCGGTGTGACTTCCGCCGTTCCAGTGGCGAGGCACGATCGTCGTTTGCCATGGTCCTTCTGATAGCAAGCTGAGTGCCCGTAGCGGATGGCTTCCGGGATCTCAGAACGGCTTTCGGAAAGGGATCCTGCGGATGGCTCCGGTCGACCATGTTCAGCGTGCCGTGCGCGCCCTCGCCCGCACCGACGCTGAAGCCGGAACCATCGCCCGATTCCGGGATGTGGTGACGGCTCAGCCGGGCGATCTGGCGGTGGACGACGGTCAGCACAGCTACAGCTTCCTCCAGCTGGCTCGGCGCGCCGCCGGCGTCCGGGCTCAGCTGGTCAGCCGGGTCGACCCGCAGTACCGGCGCTCCGGCCAGCCCATCGCGCTGCTCTACTCGCACACCGCCGAGGCCGTCGCGGCGCTGTTCGGCATCCTGGCCTCGGGCAGCCCGGTGCTGGTCCTCGATCCACGCACGCCCGCCCCCCGGTTGTCGATGTTCGTGGATCGGGTCCGGGCCCGCTATCTGTTCACCGACCCGGCCTGCCAGCCGGTCGCCGCACAGATCGCCGAGAACGTCTTGCTGGACGAGTCCGGAGAGCTCAGCCCGGCCGAACTGGACCAGGCACTGGCCCCGATGTGGAGCGAACGGCCCTCACCGGACGCCACCGCCGCGCTGGCGTTCACCTCAGGTTCTACCGGACGGCCCAAGGTGGTGATCAACGACCACCGGATGCTGGTCCGCGATGCCTGGGCGAACTCGGTGGCCACTGGCTGTTATGGCGCTGACGACATCGTCGCCCACACTCTGCCCATGGCCTTCCACGCTGGCCTGATGGCCACCTGCGCCGGCGTGCTGGTGGGTGCCACCATGCGGCTCTACGACGTCCGCGGCAACGGCATCGGCCCGTTGCCTGCCTGGATCGAGGCCAGCGGAGCCACCGTCATCCAGGCCAGCCCGGCCATCGTCCGAGCCCTGGTCCAGTCAGGTCCGGCGACAGCCTCTTTCGCTGCGGTGAGCTCGCTGACCATCGCCGGCGAAGCCGCCTACGGCCCGGACATCGAGGCGGCCCGATCACTGCTGCCGGACGGTTGTGTGATCCGCAACCGGTACGGCTCGTCCGAGACCGGCCTGATCACCGAGTACCGGGTCGGTAGTGATCATCCGGTGGCCGATGGTGCCCTGCCGGTTGGGTATCCGCTTCCGGACACCAGGGTCGTGCTGGTGGACGACGATGGGCAGCCGGTCGCGGACGGCCAGCCCGGCATCATCACCGTCACCGGCCCGCATCCCGCCCGCGGCTACTACGAGGCCCCGGAGATCACCGCCGCCGTCTTCACCAGCAATCCGGACGGCACCCGGACCGTTCGCAGCAACGACATCGGAGTGCTGCGGTCTGATGGCGCGGTGATGATGCTTGGCCGCCGGGACCACAGTGTCAAGATCCGCGGTTACCTGGTCGAGCCGGGCGAGATCGACGTCCTGCTCTTCGCCCGGGACGACGTCGCCGAGGCGGTCACCGTGGGGATGCCCCGGGTCGGCGGCGGGGGGATGCGCCTGGTCTCCTACGTGGTCTCCACCGCCGAACGGCCCAGCGCGGTCGCGATCCGCACTGGCCTGCACGAATCACTGCCCGGCTACATGGTTCCAGAGACCGTGATCTTCCTGGACGCGCTGCCCCGGACCGAGCGGGGCAAGCTCGACCGCTCCGCTCTGCCGCCGCCGCCCGCGCAGATCTCAGGCTCCTCCACCGGCACGCTGTCGGAGTGGGAGCAAGTGGTGCAAGCGGTCTGGTGCACGGTGCTGGCGCTACCCGACATCGGCCGGGACGACGACTTCTTCGAGCTGGGGGGCGATTCGCTGGCCGCCGAGGCGCTGATGTCGATCATGGTCAACGAGCTGGGTGTGCCGGCCCTGGACGCGACCACGTCCAACCTGGTGCAGGCGCCGACCCTGGCCGCTTTCGCCAGCCGGCTCAAGCGCCGCCCGGGGCAGGTGAACCAGAGCCTGGTGCCGCTGCGGGTCACCGGCTCCCGGCCGCCACTGTTCATCGCCACCGGCGGTGGCGGGCTGGGCGTGTCGATGGTGCCGATCATGCGCCACCTGGACAGCGATCTGCCGGTGTACGCACTGCAGGCGCACGGCTTGGAGGCTCGTGGCATCCCGGACTGGACCGTCGCCGCGGCCGCCCGCCGGAACCTGAACACGATCCGGTCGATCCAGCCGCAGGGCCCCTACTACCTGGCCGGGCACTCGTTCGGCGGGGTGGTCGCCTACGAGATGGCTCAGCAGTTGCGCAAGGCCGGTCAAGAGGCAGCCATGCTGGTGCTGATGGACTCGTTCCCCCCCGATGGCCGCGCGCACGGCGCGGAGGAGGAGCGCTCGGTCAGGCAAAGGCTCAAGGACGCCGTCGGAGTGGCCACCACCGGGCTTCGCGGCACCCCCGGCGAGGACCAGTTCTGGCGGTTCTGGCGGCAGAGCACGGTGCTGCACCGGTTGTACCGGAGCACGCCCTACCCGGGCCAAGCTCTGGTGCTGGTGGCGGATTCGCCTGAGCGAGAGGAGCGGCTGGGCTGGGCGCCGTATCTGACCGGGCAGTGGCAGCTCGCCGACGTGGCCGGTGATCACGTATCGATGCTGCGCGACCCGTACGCCAAAGCGGTGGCCGATCTGATCTGGGCCGCGGTCGGCGATGCTCAGGACCGCCGGGCCGGCGTCGGGCTGAGGGCTGGGCCGGTGGATCGGCCGATCGATTTGACTGACGCCGTAACGTAGAAACGCGAGCGGGTTCCGTTCGAGACAGGGCACACGGTGCGCCGGAGGCGGGACGGCGGCCACGATCGAAGTGGTGCCTGAATGTCTCACCCAGTCCATGTTCTCAGTACGTTGCGGGCCTACCGGGATCTTCCGGTCATCTCGGGGCGCCTCTACCTGCCGATCGCGATGGCAGGCCGCCTGCCGGGAGCGATGACCCCGGTCGCGATCCTGACCTGCGTGGCCCTGGCTACCGGTGATCTGGCCGCGGCCGGCCTGGCGGCGACCGCCATCGCGCTGGGCACGGCGATCGGCGCGCCTGCGTCCGGCCTGCTGTCAGACCGCTTCGGGCAGCGCCGGATCCTCGGCCCGGCAGTACTGATCAATGCCGCTGCACTCTGTGGCCTGGCTCTGTTCGCCCTGACCGCACCCGTGGCCCGGCTGATTCTGTGTGCACTGATCGGCCTGTCGCTGCCTCAGGTGGGCGGCATGTCCCGGGCCCGCTGGGCAGCTCTGACCCGCTCCCGGCTGACTGCCGCGTTCGCGTTCGAGGGCACCGCGGATGAACTGTCCTACGTCGCCGGGCCGGCTCTGGCCGGTGTGCTGGCCACCGCTGGCGGACCGGTCGTCACCCTGCTCAGCTGCGCCGGTGTGGCCCTGTGCGCGAGTGGCGCATTCGCCGTCCACCCCACCCACGACGCTCCCCGGATCGCGGGCCGGGCCGCTGTGACGGGCAGCTCGCCGGCCTCGTCCGGCTCGCTGGGCCGAAGGGCCGGACATCTGCCTCCGGGGGCGATGCTTAGAGCCCTCAGCGTTCCGCTGGCCAGCGCCAGCGCAATGGGCGTGATGTTCGCGTCGGTCCAGACGGCGGTCACCGCATTCTGCGTCGCGACCGGCCGGCCCGGCTCCGGCGGGGTGCTCTACGCCGTGATGGCCGCCGGATCGACCATCACGGCAGCTCTGGTGCCAGCGCTGCCAGCGCATTTCAGCTCCGCTGCTCGCCGTCTGGCCTCGGCGGCGGGGCTGGTCGTGGGTCTGACGGTGATGCTGGCCAGCCTCACCCTCGGGCCGGTTGCCGTCGGGGCGGCGGTCTTCATTACCGGGCTGTCCGTCGGCCCGCTCCTGATCACCCTGAATGACGTGGTGGCCAGCCGGATCTCGCCCAGCCAGGCAGGCGGAGCCATGACTTTCCTGAGTGCCGCTTCGGTCGGCGGGGTCGCCATGGGTGCCCTGGCCGCCGGGATCAGTGCCCGCCAGATCGGCGCCGCCGGTGCGCTGCTGGTCGGGCTCAGCGCCGGACTGGCGCTGGTCGTGCTGGCCCTTCGGTCTGGTTCGGCGCCGGGCCTCAGGGCCCGGTGGAGGCCCGCTGATCGGTCGCCCCGGCGGCTTCCAGCATCGGCGGCGGGCTGAATCCTTCCCCGACGACGCCGAGCAGCCGGATCCCGGTCAGAGCCGGAAGGTCACGCAGGTTCCCCTGTTCGGCCAGTCCCGGCCGCCGCGGCCAGCGCCCGATCACCAGGCCGGCGATCGGCACGCCCCGGTGTCGCAGCGCCTCGGCCGTGAGCCCGGTCAGGTTGAGGGTGCCCAGCGCGGCATCCGTGGCGATCACCGCCTCGGCTCCGGGCAGCAGATCAGCCAGATCGGCCAGGGTGTGGTCGTCCTCGTCCAGCCGGACCAGGATGCCGCCCGCACCCTCGACCAGAACCAGGTCATGGTCTTCAGCCAGGATGGCGATCCGTTCGGCATGGTCCTTCAGCGGGGGCAGGGTGGTTCCGGCTAGCCGGGCAGCCCGCTGCGGCGCCAGTGGCTGCCCCAGGCGAACGAACTCGGCCAATGTCAGCCGGGCGGCCAGCGGGGCGAGCAGGCGGCCCACCTCTTCGATATCGGCTGGCTCCGGCCCGCGCCCGGACGCGCCGGTCTGCACCGGCTTCACCACGCACACCGACCGGCCCTGGCTGAGCGCGGCCGCAGCCAGCGCAGCGGTGGTCACCGTCTTGCCGACCCCAGTTCCCGTCCCGGTGACCAGCACGACCGGGGCCAGGCCGAAGGGCAGGCCGGTGGCCGGGTTCATGGCGCCAGCCGGACGGACTCGCGGGCGGCGGCCAGGCCGTTGTGGAGCGCCCGGCTGGCCTGGTCCAGCTCATCCAGGGTCAAGG
>CAXUFS010000103.1:0-9198 GCA_964250315.1 uncultured Kineosporia sp.
GGTCGCGGACGGCGGACGGCCCCCCGGCAGGGACCCCTCCGGCCCCGCGCGCACGTGGTACCCCGAGCTGGGGCGGGAGGACGCCGGGCTGGGCACAGCCCCGGCCGTCGCGGCGGGTGCGGAGGGGGCGATCGGCTCCCCCAGTACATCGGCCGGGCTCAGGCCGGGCTCGGCCAGCACGCTGTCCAGGTCGACGCCGCCAAAACCGGTGGATTCCACCCCCCGGACCAGTTGGCCGCTGACCAGGGCGGTGGCCGCGTCGCCGTCGGCCAGGGCGGCTCGCAGCGTCTGCTCGATCTCACTGCCGATCGAGTCGCTGATCGGCTGCCCGAGTTCGTCGCCCAGGTCCTGGGCTGAGCGAATCACCTCCCGCAGCAGCTGAACCCGGACCCGGGACAGGGCGCGCAGCTGGTCGCCGTCCCGCTCGTCCTGAGCCTGCCGGAGAGCCTCGCTGAGCCCGAGCAGCTGGGCCAGACCGGCGGGCCGGTGCCGGGCCATCTGGTTCAGCAGCCAGGCCCCCAGCGACGGCTTGGCCAGCTCCTTGATCCGACCGGCCAGGACTGGATCACCGTCCGATTTGGCCTGTGCCGCAATGCCATTGCGAGTTCGGATGAACACGCCGGGGGTCAGCCCGTAGAGCTGGGCGACCGCCTCGGCCAGACCGGCCCTGGACGTGTCGGTCATCGGCTGAGACCTACTGGCTCAGGACTGGAGCACCGAGAGGATGTTGCCCGACGGGTCGTTGAACCACGCGATCCGGGGCCCGTTCTGCGTGATGCCGCGCTCGTCGGCGGGCAGATCGTCGTAACGCAGCATGGTGACGCCTTTGGCGGCCAGTTCGTCCACGGCGGCTTCGATGTCGCCGACCGGGAAATTGAGGATCGTGTACGTCGCCGGAACATGGTCCGGCTTGGGGTAGATCAGGATGTCGCGGCTGCCCTCGATGTGCAGCCGCATCAGCCCCATCGGTTCCTCCCGTTCGACCGACAGCCCGAGGGTGCCGCCGTAGAACTCCTTGGCCGCGTCGAGGTCCTTGACCGCGAATCCGCTGAAGGCCTCGCTCTTGTCCAGCATGCTGTGTCTCCCTTCATCTCCGCGCCGGATGCGCGGGGTTGGACTGGTCGATGGGGCATCGTTCACGCCTTTCCGTGCGCGAGGTCGATGAGCCGGCTCAGGACCCGGTCACCGTCGGCGCGCAGGGCGTTGTGCTCGTACTCGTTGGTCAGCCAGGGCCGGAGCCCGTTCACCGCGGCGGCGGTCTCCAGCGAGAACTCGCTCTCCACGTAGAGGTCCTCGGCGTAGATCGCCGCCGCGGCCGGAATCTCGTTGCTGGCCAGCACATCCGGGTCGTACAACCTGGGCCACGGATGGCTGGCCAGCAGCTGCGCCGCCTCGTTCAGCGATCGCAGCTGCCGGTAGTCGGTGAACATCCAGGAGAACACGTGCTCGGCGGTGAACAGGGTTGGATCACTGCGGTAGACGTCTGGCTGAACCCGCTGCGCCGACCAGTTGGTGACCTGGCCGTCCGCGTAGCAGGCCTCGTGCAGGATCGCGTAGATCGGATTCCGGGTGAATGGCATCGGGTGGGCAGCGTCGTGCTGGAAAGCGGGCGAATTGAAAGGCTTTTCGATCAGATAGTGCAACTGCTCGGCTCCATCGCTCATGCCCAGCTCGTTGCCGTGCTGCTGGAACCTCCGCCAGGTCAGCGGTTCGCCGTCCGGCAACGGGATCTGCCCCTGCTCGACCAGGTCGTGCAGGTGTCCCACCCGGGACCGGTCAGCCGGATACCGCTGGTAGTACCGGCGATTGCGCTCCAGGGTTCGGGCGAAGGTGGCTCGGTAGATGTCGTCGGGATGCCTGCCGATCGGCGGCAGGCCACCGGTGAAGTAGGCGGCGGCCAGGCCCTCGGGCGCGGTGGACAGATAGTTGAGCAGGGTGAACCCGCCGAACGACTGCCCCAGGACCGACCAGCGATCGACGTCCAGCGCCTGCCGGATCAACTCGGCGTCGCGCACGATCGAGTCGGCCCGGAAATGGGTCAGGTGGGCCGCCTGCTGCTGCGGTGTCATCCCCGGCAGCGGGCCGGCCGGGGTGGATCGGCCGGTGCCGCGCTGATCGAGCATCAGCACCCGGTGGTCCCGCAGCGCTCGGTCCATCCAGCCCGACGAGCTGGGATGACGGGTGGGCCGGGGCGCTTCCATCCCCGGACCGCCCTGCAGGAAGAGCAGGAACGGCTTGTCCAGGCCGTCCGGGTCGGCCACCTCGCGGGCGAACACGGTGATCGTCTCGCCGTCCGGCCGGGCGTGATCGAGCGGAAGCTCGAACTCGTGCTCGGTCAGGACCAGTCCAGGGGTTCGCACGGTGAGCGCCATCAGCCGCGCTCCAGAACCAGGCGGGCTCCCTGGCCCGAGGGTCCCAGCCCGGGCAGGATCGTGCGGGACCGCTCGGTCAGGCCCTCGCTGGCGAACCGGTCCAGTTCGCCCGGTGACAGCGGCCAGGGCGGTCCATCGGGCGGTTCCGCGTCGTCCTGCCTGGTCGCGGAGATCACCACCAGGCTGCCACCCCGTGCGACCAGGCCGCCCACGGCGGCGGTGGCCCGCTCACGCAGCGCCGGCGGCATCGCCTGAACGGTGTAGACGTCGACGACCAGATCGAAGGCCTGACGCCAGGACGCCGGGACCGCGAGCAGATCGGCGCTCAGATAACTGACGGCCGACCCGGGATGGCGCCCCCGCGCCTCGGCGACAGCGGAATCGGAGATGTCGAACGCGGTGGTGCGGAATCCGCGAGCGGCCAGCAGTTCAGCATCAGCGCCCAGTCCGCATCCCACCACCACGGCGCAGCGCCCGCTGCCATCGAGCTGCTGCTGATCGGCCCACGACAGCAGCGCCGGGTTCGGCTGGGCCCGGTCCCACGGCATCGGCACCTCGCCCCGCCGGGCCGCCGAATAGAGGCGCTCGAACCATGCGGTCGGCTCATCGGCGGCCAGCGCACGCTGGGCCAGCCGGTCGGCGGTGGCCGGCCAGCCCTCCGAGGTATGCCGCAGAAGTGCAGGAACCATGACATCCCAGCTTGGTGGCGGAGGGATCTCGTGCCCCATCCCGGGGATGACCAGCAGCCGCGCCTGCGGGATGGCATCGGCCAGCGCCTGCCCGTGTGGCAGCGGGAAGAACGGGTCGTTCTGGCCGTGGATGACCAGAGCCGGCGCGCTGATCCGCTTGACATCGTGTCCGGCCTCACCGCCCTGGTCCGGGCCGGGACCGTTCAGCACCTGCCAGTGGTTGGCGGCCGCCGCGACGTCCCGGGCCCGGCGCCAGGTCCGCCGGGCGATACCGCGAACCCGCTCGTCGTCGATCGGGATCCCGCCTGCGAACGGCTTCTGGACGGCCAGGATCCAGTCGGCGTAGGCGTTCTCGTCGCGCCAGTCGGGGTCGGGCGGGGGCTGCGCGAAGGCCGCCTCCAGTTGCTCGCTCATGCCCGGAAGTTTCCGCCGGTCGACGCCGCCGATCGCACCGGTGGACAGCAGGGTCAGGGAGGCCACCCGGTCCGGGTGCCGGAGGGCGATCTCCTGGGCGATGCCCCCGCCCATCGAGACCCCGGCCAGATGGGTGGCGGGCAGATTCAGCGCCTCGAGCAGCCCGGCGGCGTCCCGGCTGAACGCGTTGCCGTCATAGGGCGGCTGACCGGGCGGGAAGGTGGTGGAGGCGCCGGTGTCGCGGTGGTCGTAACGCAGCACGTAGCGGCCACCGGCCGCGATCCGCTCGCAGAGGGCGTCGTCCCACCAGTCCATCGAGGATGCGGCACCGGCGATGAGCAGGATAGGAGGATCGCCCGGCGTGCCGAACGACTGCACACAGAGGCTGGCATCGCCGACCCGCACCAGCCAGGGCTGCGTCGCTGTCGTGATCGGCACGCCACCATCTTGATACTCCGCCACAAGACTCGGCAAACCCTCGCTCAACGGCCGATCCCGGCCCCAAAGTGCCACTTTGCCGAGTGTTGTGGCGGTCTTGCGGGCCGCCCTGGCGGCATGCCGTGCTGGCGCCACCATTCGGTGTTGACTGGCGAGATGAAGCTGTCGCTGGACGAGGCGTTTCCCTATACCAACCTGTCGCAGCGCCCGGCCGGCCCTTTCCTCTCGGTGCTGTCACGGCTGGTGCCCGCGGTCGGCCGAGTGCAGGCCCAGGCCCGTCCGTTCGCCGCGCAGTGGCGGGCCTCCAATCTGCGCGCCCTGGCCGATCGCGGTCCGCTGTGGGTGGCGCTGGGTGATTCGCTGTCGCAGGGGCTGGGCGCACCGGCCTACGACCGGGGCTGGGTCGGGCAGTTGCAGCGGATGCTGAGGGACCAGGGTCAGCCGCACCGGGTGGTGAATCTGTCGATCAGCGGAGCGCGTACAGCCGAGGTGATCGAGCGGCAGATCCCAGCGCTGGGCCTGTTGTCGTCGCTGGGACAGGTGCCGGAGCTGGTCACCCTGCTGATCGGGTCGAACGACCTGATGACCCGCCGCCGCCCAGAACTGACCGGCGCCTATCAGCGGTTGCTGAGCCTGGTTCCGGCCACGACCGTGGTAGCCACCCTGCCGAATCCGACCCGGACGGCTGGGGCGGTGAACCGGGTGATCACCACCGGGGCAGCCCGGCGTGGTCTGCGGGTGGCCGAGACCCGGGTGCCGGAAACCACCCGCTGGCACGGCAAACTCGCCTCGGACCACTTCCATCCGAACGAGCGCGGATACACCAGCATCGCCCGGGTCTTCGAGCGGGCAATCCGCGAACGGCCGCTCTGACCGGCCCACCATCGAGATCCCGGGCCCTGCCATTTCAGGAACCTGGTAACGGCCGCGCCCTGGTTGACAGGATGAGCCGGTGCGCGCTGTTGTCGTTGATGCCGTCGGGGCGCAGCCAGAGGTCAGAGACGTGGCCGAGCCCCTGGTTCCCCGTCGTGGGGTGGTGGTCCGGGTGAAGGCCACGGGAATCTGCCGGAGCGACTGGCACGGGTGGGCGGGACATGAGGAGATCCGGTTCCCGCACGTCCCCGGTCATGAGCTTGCTGGCGTGGTGGCCGAGGTGGGTGCCGAAGTCGGCCGCTGGCAGGCCGGGGATCGGGTCACCGTCCCGTTCGCCTGCGGCTGCGGTCGTTGTGACTGGTGCCGAGCCGGAGAGGCTCAGGTCTGTCCCGCCCAGCAGCAGCCAGGTTTCACCCACTGGGGATCCTTCGCCGAGTACGTTGCCCTGGAGGCGGCCGACACCAATCTGGTGGCGGTCCCGGATCAGATCGACTTCGCGACCGCTGCCAGTCTTGGCTGCCGGTTCGCCACGGCATATCGTGCCGTGGCCCGCCGCGCCCGGGTCGCGGAAGGTGAATGGGTGACGGTGGTTGGCACCGGCGGCGTGGGTCTGAGCACGATCATGATCGTCCGGGCGCTCGGTGGCCGGGTCGTGGCGATGGACCGCAACCAGGAGTCACTCGATGCTGCTGCCGCCCTGGGTGCGGAGCACACACTGCTGGCCGATGGGAAGCGGGACATCCCCTCAGCTGTGCTCGACCTGACTGGCGGCGGCAGCCATGTCGCGGTGGATGCGGTGGGCAACGAGGACGCCTGCGCTGACGCCATCCTCAGTCTCCGCCGCCGGGGCCGTCACGTTCAGATCGGTTTGCTGCCGCCGGTCGGCGGTCATCCCCGGGTGCCGATGTCGCGGGTGATCGGCTGGGAACTCGATCTGCTGGGCAGCCATGGGATGGCCGCGGCCGACTACCCAGAAATGATGGCGCTCATCGCGCAAGGCTCTTTGCAGCCTCAGCGGCTGATCGACCGCATCATCGGGCTGGACGAAGCGGCCGCTCTGCTGCCGGAATTCGACCGGGTGACGGTCAGGGGTATGACCATGATCGATCCGGAGCGCTGATGCACGCGGCGCAGCGAACGTTCGCCCGAACGTTCGCGCTATGAGCTCAGGAGGCTGAAACCGTGCCCGGGATAAAGCGTTTGGACCATGTCGGCATCACCGTCGCCGATCTCGACACGGTGACGGCCTTCTTCGTCGGACTGGGTCTCGAAGTCGAGGGCAGGCAGTTCGTGGAGGGCGAATTCATCGACACCGTCATCGGGATCCCGGGCTCACGCACCGAGATCGTCATGCTGAAGCCGCCGGACGACGGCACCCGGCTGGAACTGTCCAGCTTCGTCCGGCCCGAGCACCAGCCGGGGTCACCCACGGCCATGGCCACCGAGCTGGGCCTGCGCAACGTGGCCTTCGAGGTCGAGGACATCGAAGCCGCTGTCGGCCGGGTGGCCGCGGACGGCTATGGACTGGTCGGTGGCATCGGCACCTATGAGGGCACCTGGCGGATGGCCTATGTGCGCGGTCCAGAGGGCATCCTCGTGTCCCTGGCGCAGCGGGTCGGCTGACCCGCCCGGCTTGACCCGGCTAGCCGGTACCGGGTCGGGCCGATCTATTGGGCCATGTCGACGAAGCGGGAGTAGTGGCCCTGGAAGGCCACCGTGATGGTGTCGGTGGGGCCGTTGCGGTGTTTGGCCACGATGAAATCGGCCTCCCCCGCGCGAGGGCTCTCCTTCTCGTAGGCGTCCTCGCGATGCAGCAGGATCACCATGTCGGCATCCTGTTCGATGGATCCACTCTCGCGCAGGTCGGACATGGCCGGTTTCTTGTCGGTGCGCTGTTCGGGACCACGGTTGAGCTGACTCAGTGCGACCACCGGTACCTGGAGTTCCTTGGCCAGAAGCTTGAGCGCCCGGGAGAATTCGCTGACCTCCTGCTGACGGCTCTCCACTCGCTTTCCGCTGCTCATCAGCTGCAGATAGTCGATCACGACCAGTTTGAGGTCGTGCCGCTGCTTGAGCCGGCGGCACTTGGCCCGGATCTCCATCAGCGACATGTTGGGACTGTCGTCGATGAAGAACGGCGCCTCGCTGACCTGGCCCATGGTCCGGGCCAGCCGGTTCCAGTCGTCGTCCCGCATCATCCCTTTGCGCATGTTCTGCAGCGGGATCCGGGCCTCGGCCGACAGCAGCCGCATGGTGATCTCGTTGCGGCTCATCTCCAGGCTGAACATCACCGAGGCCAGGCCGTGGTGGATGGACGCCGACCGGGCGATGTCCAGGCCCAGGGTGGATTTTCCCATCGCGGGCCGGGCCGCGATCACGATCATCTGACCCGGATGCAGGCCATTGGTGAGCTGATCGAGATCGGTGAAACCCGTTGGCACACCGGTCAATCCGTCTCCGTGATTGCCGGTGGCCTCGATCTCGTCAATGGTGCCCTCGATGATCTCCGAGAGCGGCGCATAGTCCTCGCTGGTCCGCCGCTCGGTGACGGCGTACACCTCGGCCTGGGCGGTGTTCACGATCTCGTCGACGTCGCCGCCGCCGCGCCCGTCCGCCCCGCTGTAACCGAGTTGCACGATGCGCGTTCCGGCGTCCACCAATCGGCGCAGGACCGCGCGCTCGCGCACGATCCGGGCGTAGTAGCCGGCGTTCGCTGCGGTGGGAACGGATGACAGCAGGGTGTGCAGATAGGCCGGGCCCCCGACCCGGGCCAGTTCACCGCGCTTGGTCAGCTCGGCCGAAACGGTGACGGCGTCGGCGGGTTCACCCCGGCCGTACAGATCGAGGACGGCGCCGAAGATGAGTTCGTGCGCCGGACGGTAGAAGTCGTTGCTGCGCAGGACTTCGACGACGTCGGCGATGGCGTCCTTTGACAGCATCATGCCGCCCAGCACGCTCTGCTCAGCGGCGACGTCCTGCGGCGGAGTACGGCCCATGCTGTCCGGACCGGAGTGCGGGACAGGCAGATCGACGACGGACACTGACCCTCCCTGACACGCAGCGCCGGCTGGCGCAGGACCGGCTTTCGGTGATCCAGTCCAAGCACATCACCAGGCACCGACAGTTGCGCGCAGGCGCGACGCGGACCTGTTGTTGAGGCCGAGGGACGAGTGTCTGACCACGGCGACTCGTCCCTTAGCCGGGCTGAACGCTACGGGTCCAAGCGGTCAACCTCAACGAGGCTGTCCACACCCCGGTGTACAAGCCGGCCGGGATTGGGGATCAGCCGTGGACAACTCCGAGCGGTTATTCACATCATGTGGAAAACGGTGGGGACAAGCCTTGGTCGATTCGTGCCGCGAACCCGTCTGACCGGCTCGATCGGCATCCACCGGCTGTGGACGCCAGAAAGTCGGCAACCATTTTTGAGGCTGACGTTTGCCCGTGATGCACGTGTTGGCCAACCTCTGGATGATGGCCAGTTCAGCCTTCGATGGCGGCGCCGGCACGGCAACGGAGCACCGCCTCGATGGAAGGGCAAACGGCACAGGCCCTGGTCCCTGGCCCAGTTCGGGCGGAGGGACCAGAGCCTGCTGGCCGGGCGTGGGCCGGCGACATGCGAGCTGGCTAGGAGGCCACGATCTTCAGCGCCACGGTGGCCTGGACGTCGGGGTGCAGCCTGACCTGGGCGGTGTAGTCACCGGTGGACTTGATCGCCTGGGCCAGCTCGACCTTGCGCTTGTCCACCACCGGCCCGTCGGCGTCCAGGATCGCCTGGGCAATGTCGGTCGGGGTGACCGCACCGAACAGGCGGCCACTGGTGCCCGCCCGCACGGCCAGCCGCACCGGCTTGGACTCCAGCCGGGCCCGGACCCGCTGAGCCTCTTCGAGTGAGGCGATCTCGCGGCTCTCCCGGGCCTTGCGGATGGCCGAGACCTGCTTCTCGCCGCCCTTGGTCCACGCGGTGGCCAGGCCTCGCGGGACCAGGTAGTTGCGGCCGTAGCCGTCCTTGACCTCGACCACGTCACCCGGGGTGCCGAGGCCGGAGACCTCCTGCTTCAGAATCAGTTTCATCGCAGGTCCCTCCTCAGCGGGCCGAGCTGGAGTACGGCAGCAGGGCCATCTCGCGGGCGTTCTTGACCGCCCGGGCGATGTCACGCTGCTGCTGGACGGTGACGCCGGTGACCCGGCGGGCCCGGATCTTGCCGCGGTCGGAGATGAACTTCCGCAGCAGTGCGGTGTCCTTGTAGTCGACGTGCTCGACCTTGGCCGCCTTGAGCGGGTTCTGCTTCTTCTTGGGCTTGCGCACGGGTGGCTTGGCCATCGTGGTGCTCCTTCGTTACGGAGCCCGGGAATCAGACCCGGGATGGTCTGGATCAGGTTGGTTCAGGTGCCCCGGAGGGCGTCAGAAC
>CAXUFS010000104.1:0-9167 GCA_964250315.1 uncultured Kineosporia sp.
GGTGCTGGCGGCGCCGGTCACCCTGGACCGGCGGTCGGCCGGGGTGCTGGGGGTGGTGGGAGCGGCTGAGCAGGCGGCCGGGCTGGCTCGGTGGCTGATCGTGCAGCTGGCCACCCTGCGTTCTCCGGACGACCTGCGGCTGGTGGTGATCACCGCCGGCGATGGCGCGGAGCTGGCCTGGACCCGCTGGCTGCCGCATGTCGGGGCCGGTGCGGAGGCGTCGATCCCGGCCTGGGTCGGCAACACCAGCCAGACCCGGTTGCGCCGGGCCGCCGAGCTGCAGGAGACGGTGACCGAGCGGCTCAAGACCAGCCAATCCGGGGGACGAGCCCGGTTCGACGAGATCGTGGTGGTGCTGGACGGTGCGCTGGCGCTGCGGCAGACGCCGGGCATGAAGGAGATCCTGCGCGATGGCCCCTCGGTCGGGGTGTACTCGATCTGCGTGGACACCGCCTCGATGAACGAGTCCCGGGCCGAGTGCCGGTTCGACCCCGGTGGCGCCCTGCAGGTGACCCGTTCGAGGAAGGACGCCAGCCTGGCCGCCGAGCCGGACCTGTGCCCGGCGGCCGTCAGTGAGCTGATCGGGCGCAATCTGGCTCCGATGCGCGACCGGCTGTCGCTGTCGTCCAGCGCCCGGTCCATCCCTTACCCGGTCCGGTTCCTGGATCTGCTCGGGATCCCGGCGCAGCCATCGCCGGAGCAGGTCGCGGCGCTGTGGCGGAAACGGACCGGCCCAGCGACCCAGGTGCCGATCGGGGCTGACATGGAGGGCGTGGTCAGCGTGGATCTGGCCGGGCAGGGACCGCACACCATGCTCGGCGGAGCCACCGGCGCCGGCAAGAGCTACCTGCTGCAGACCCTGGTCACGTCGCTGCTGATGGCCAACAGCCCGGATGAGCTGAACCTGGTTCTGGTCGACTTCAAGGGCGGCAGTGCCTTCCTGCCGTTCGAGCACTGCCCACACGTGGTGTCACTGATCCGCTCCACCGGTGCCACTGCGGCCGACGTGTTCGATGAAGCCGCGGCCAAGCGGGTGCTGGCGTCGGTCCGGACCGAGGTGCGGCGGCGAGAGTCTCTGCTCGGCTCCTACGGCGGGGAGATCGACGAGTACTGGAAGGCTCGCCGGACCCGGCCCGAGCTTGGCCCGTTGCCCCGGCTGGTGATGATCTTCGACGAGTTCGCCCGGGTCCTGGAGGTGGCTCAGGACTTCCTCAAGGAGCTGGTCAACGTGGCCGCCAAGGGACGCTCGCTGGGCATGCACCTGGTCTTGGCCACCCAGTCGCTGCAGGGCAAGCTGTCGCCGGAGCTGAAGAACAATATCGACCTGCGCATCACCCTGCGGCAGAACGAGCCCGCCGACAGTACCGAGGTGCTGGGGACGCCGGATGCGGCCGCCATCCCCGGCCGGCTGCGCGGGCGGGGGCTGATCCTGTGCACCAAGGACGAAGTGCGGCTCCCTCGGCTGTTCCAGAGCGGATTCCTCGGTGCGCCCCCGCCCCGCGGGGGGGCCCGCCCGGCCGAACTGCGGTTCGTGGCCTGGGCGGCCATGGGCACCAGCCGGCCCGACGAGGTGGTGATCCAGCACGGGGTGACCGATCAGGAGCTGTGCATCCAGGCGATCGAAGCGGCCTCAACCGGATCGGCCGCTCCCTTCCTCCCATTACTGCCGCCGCTACCGGCTGTGGTGATGCTGGACCGGCTGGAGGAGATGTCCACCACCGAGCTGCCCCCCTCGGTGGCTCCGTTCGCCCTGGCCGACGACCCGGAACTGCAGGCCCAGCCGGCCATCGGCCTCGACCTGGCTGGGACCGAGCGGGTGATGATCGCCGGTGGCCCGCAGCAGGGCCGGACCACGGCTGCCCGCGCCCTGATCGACAGCATCACCTCGCGGTTCGGTCCCGACCAGGTGCACCTGTACCTGGTCGAGCGTGAGCCGGGCGGCCTGGCGGTGTTCGAGGCGCTGCCGCATTGCGGTGGCGTGATCGGAGGTGGGGAGCCGGACCGGCTACGGCGGCTGATCGAATGGCTGTCCCGGGAGGTGGACCGGCGCCGGTCGCTGCGGATGTCGGGGCAGCTGGCGGGCGAGGCGAAGATCGTGGTGATCGTCGATGGCTGGGAGCTGATCGAGAACCGCAGCGACCCGTTGTACGTCGAGACCTCGCTGGCCGGGACCATGCGCGAGGTGGTAGCGGCGGGAGTGACCGTTGGCATCCATGTCGTAGCCATCGGGGGCCAGGACATGCTGAACGGCAAGCTGCCCAACCTGTACCAGCGCCGCCTGATCCTGTCCTTCCCCAAGCAGGAGTTCCGGCGCCAGAACCTGCCGGCCGGAGCGGCCAACCCGGCCATTCTGCCGGGCCGAGCAGCGGACGGCGCGGACGGCCGCCATCTGCAGTTGTGCGAGCCGTCCCGCTCCAATCCCCAGATCGTGGACGACGCGCGAGTGGCCGGCCGCTCAGTTCCGCTGGCACAGCTGCCGGTGAGAATCGACCCGCTACCGGAGGCGGTCGCCAGCTCGGAATTGAACGTGGCAGGTCAGCCGCCACGGTGGATCCCGCTCGGGGTCGGCGGGCCCCGGGTCGAAACGGTGGGCATCGATTTGTTCGGTGAGGACGCGCAGCTGATGCTGATCTCTGGGCCGGACGGCTCGGGGCGCACCACCGCGCTACGTACCGTGCTGGCGGGGCTGGTCAGCCGGGGAACGCCGGTGCTCCTGATCGCCGCAGGCCGTTCCCCGCTGGCTTCGCTCGACTCGGAAGCCGTGGGTGCCTCGGCGGGTTTCGAGGTGCTGTCAGGCAGTTCGATCAAGGACATCGAGCTTCGCCAGGCGGCGGAACGCCTTGGGTCGGCGGAGTATGCGGTGCTGGTGGACGACTGCGACGCGCTGAGCGTCGAGGCAACCGTGGAGCAGTTCAACGAGAAGCCGACGCTCCTGAGCGAGCTGTGCCAGATCGGTGTGCACCGGCGGGCCCTGGTGATGGCCGGGGATGCCTCACTGATCCTGAGCGGGCAGCGCCGGGCCCTGTCGCGGGTGGTGCAGGAGATGCTGTCGTCGGGGTTCCGGCTGCTGCTCACTCCGACCCGGGCGATCGAGGCCCGGGAGCAGGGCTTCGCGCTGGAGGCGGATCAGCTGTTCGGCGCCCCGGCCGGTCGCGGGTACCTCGGGGCTGGGCGTTCGGTGAGCCTGCTGCAGGTGGCCCAGCCCGCTTCGGCTCAGCTCAGTGCGCCGTCCACGATCACGCCGTAACCGATCGTGGCCAGGCCGCAGGACCCGGACACCGCGGTCACGTCCAGCTCCAAAGTGGTTGCGCCTCGCACGTTCTCGCTCAGTTTGATGTCCTTGCCCCTGGACAGCTGCCAGTGTCCCAGTTGTTTGCCGTCGGCGGTGAGCACGACGTCGGCGACCAGGTCGGCGGGAGCCAGTTTCGAGTCCAGCAGCAGATCACCGGTGAGTCTGCGGGCGCTCGCCACGGTGCGAAATGTCGTTGGCCAGGCGGTTCCGTCGCACCCGACCCGGAAACTGGTGCTGTCGCTGGATTGAAAGCCGTCCTGCTGATACGAGCGCTGGGTTCCGGACAGACTGGCCAGCGGCCCGGTGGCCAGAGTGTAGAGATAGGCCGGTCCACCGGACGCGGGCGCCGCCGTGGCCGTGGCCGATGCGGTGGATGTCGCCGGGTTCGGTGCGGTCGCGGGCGTTTGCGGGCTGCCGGTTCCGGTGACAGCGGGTTGACCGGCGCGGTCGCTGCGGTCCTGTCTGTGTGGCAGCACGACTGCGGCGATCCCGCCGATCAGGGCGAGCAGGGCCAGGGTGCTGGCAATGATCAGCGCCACCGGTCTACGGGCGGGCGGCCCAAGGTCCGGGCGGATCTGAGCTGGGCCGGCCAGCCGGGTGTCGGCACTGAGGGCCGCCTGGTCGGGCGGGCCAGCCCAGGGCGGCCGGGCCGAAGCGTACGACTGCTCGTGCGGTTGCTCGTCCGGCCGCTGCCCCGGATGAACCGGCTGAGTGTTCTGCGACTCGGTGAGCAGGGTGTCCTGCCCGGGGTCCATCACTGGCGGAAGTTGCTCAGTGACTGGCAGCGCGGGCGCGAGGAGCAGCGGATCCCGGGTTCCTGCGGACCGGCCGGCGTAACTGAGGATGCTGCCGAGGCTGGGCCGGGTGGCCGGATCCTTGCGCAGGCAGGCCTCGATCAGGGTGCGGAGCGCCGGGTCGGCGATCGTCTGGAGGGCCGGGTCGTTGTGCACGACCCGGTAGAGCATGGCGGCGGGCGGCCCACTGCCGAACACGGGCTGCCCGGTCGCGGCGTAGAACAGCACAGCGCCCAGGCAGTAGATGTCGCTGGCCGGGGTCACCGCGCCGGACACGGCCTGCTCAGGTGACATGAAGGCCGGTGAACCGGCCACCATGCCGGTGGTGGTCAGGGTGCTGGCGTCGGCCGAGCGGGCGATCCCGAAGTCGATCACCCGGGGGCCGTCCGGGGACAGCAGCACGTTGGTGGGCTTGAGGTCCCGGTGAGTGACGCCGGCCCGGTGAATCTCGACCAGAGCGGCCGTGATTCCGCTGGCCAGCCAGAACACGTGGGCGCCGGGCATCGGGCCGCTGGCCCGGACCTGCTGTTCCAGGCTTGGTCCTTCGACGTACTCGACGGCCATCCACGGCGGGTCGGCGGCGGGGTCGGCGTTGAGGACTGCGGCGGTGCGACCCCCGGAAACCCGGCTGGCGGCGGCGATCTCGCGGCGGAACCGCTCGCGGAACGAGTCCTCGTGGGCCAGGCTCTCGTGCACGATCTTGACCGCGATCAGACGCTGGTCAGCTGCCCGGGCCAGGTAAACGCTGCCCATCGCCCCGCTGCCCAGACGGCCGATCAGTGTGTACGGTCCAGCCTGGCGCGGATCCCGCTCCCGGAGTGCCTCCATGCCCGTCCCCTGCTCCGCCGTCCAGTTCCGCGGGCCATCGTGACACGCTGGCGGTCCGCCCGCCGTCGCTGCGCGAGGTTCGGCAAGCCCATGCCAGCTCGCGGCTCGGCCGCGCTGCTGCTCGGCGGCGCACCGACTGGGCTGCGCTGTGGCTGATCACCGTGTGCGCCCGGCATTCGGCGGTCCAATCCCGGCCTTCCGGGGCGCGCCCGCCGATCAAAGCGGAGTCGTCAGGGGCCTGAGAACCGACGACCTGGCGTCGTCGCCCGGGCCGCTGGCGGAAAAGGCAGGGTTCGTCCCGGTCTCCCAGCAAACGACGCCGACTTGGTGCATTCACCAGGTCTGCAGGCTGACGAATCCATGCTTACCGGCTGAGCCATGGGTCAATCGCGCTCAAGTCCTTGCCGAGCATGGCTCGAAACTCTGAGCCAGGCTCTCCGGGGTCGGGAATCATTTCGACGGCGCTGACGCCGATGACGTCCTTCTCGTCGTCACTGCCCTGCTCGAATGCATTCTCCAGCCAGGACCAGACCTCTTGGCAGAAGGGTGCGTTATCTCGGTGCTGTACCAGCCATCGAACGATGTCTGACATGACAAGGTGCGGAAGGACTTCTCCCTCATTGTCTTTCAGGTGCTCTGACAGTACCGGCATCAGATCCCGGTACTTGTGACAAAGTGCACCGACGAGGGCGACGGAGTCGGCGGTCATTACGGAAGAATTCCTCGGAGTTCGTCTGCCAGACTCTGTGCTACGAGTCGGTCGTGATACGGAGCATCAGCATTCCTAGCCAGCCACTTTTCCAGTCCGCGCAGCGATTCCTGTCCTTTGATGAGATGCATCCTTCCGGCAGTTCGCGAACCAGTAGCAAGCTCGTTCTTGATGGCGTCCATGGTCGTGCCAGTTCCCAGTCTGTTCGGGTTGGTGGTCCCCTTATACAGGTTGTTGACAATGTTCTGGAGCTTTGTACTGCCCACGCTCGGGGTCGGGAGAATGTCCTGGCACGGCGTGAGGCCGAGGGGATCGATGTAGGTGGTGGGGTTGGGGACGTAGTAGTTCGGGTTGGGGCCGGCCTCGATACCGATGGGGTCAGGGCTGGCGAAGGCGCCGCTGGCGGGGTCGTAATAGCGATTCAGGTTGTAGTGCAAGCCGGTCTCGGCGTCCCGGTATTGGCCGGGGAAGGCCAGCGGGCAGTCGGGCCGGCCTGGCGCTGGAGCTGAGCGCCCGCCCCACAAAGCCGCCTGGCTCCGCCAGGCCACCGAGCCGCGATCGTCGAGCAATTCGGACGGAGTGCCGATCAGATCGGTGACGATGCAGTAGAACTCCTGGTCGAACCAGTCCTGGCCGCCGTCCGGCAGGCTGTCCGGGTCCCTGCTGGAGTCCCGCCGCCCGCTCCGGTGGGACTGGGTCACCGGCTGGTCGTGCTCGGGATGCCGGTCCCAGGTGATCGCGACCGTCATGTCCCCGCCGGGCGAGGAGATGAGTTGCTCGGCCACGCTCACGCCGTCCCAGATGAACCGGGTCTGCTCAGCTATGGTTTCGCCGTCCTCGGCCATGCGCTGCTTGGCGATGCGGCGGCCGAGGGGGTCGTACCGGTATCGCCAGATGGTGCCGTCTGGAGTGGTGACCGCGGTCAGCCGGTCGTCGGCGTCCCAGGTGTGGTGCCAGGTCCGGGCTTTCGCCGACAGCGTCTTGTGCTGGCGCAGGGTGATCCGGCCCTGCCGGTCGTGCTGGTACCGCCAGGAGCCGGCCTGTGTGGGCAACGAGCCGGCGAGCTGGAAGGCGGTGTCGCCGGCCGAGGTCAGGGATCCGGCGGCGTCGTAGGCGAAAACCTCTG
Organism: uncultured Kineosporia sp.; assembly: GCA_964250315.1. GTDB lineage: Bacteria > Actinomycetota > Actinomycetes > Actinomycetales > Kineosporiaceae > CAXUFS01. Next base: position 6,750 of record CAXUFS010000104.1, read on the forward strand.
CGCCGGAATCGGTCCGGGCGGCGACGATCTGGTCGAGCGGGTCGAGGTCGTAGTTCGTGGCGCCGCGCAGCTGATCGCGGACCGAGAGCAGCCGGCCCTGGGGATCCCAGGCGTATTCCCGTCCAGCGGCCCGCGCTGTCCCGTTGTTCACGGCTTGGGCCAGCAGGTGCCCGCCGACGCCCCAAGTTTGGTCCAGGGTGGCGGCCGGGCCGAGGGTGCGGCGGGTCTCCCGCCCGAGCCGGTCGCGGGTGAAGCCGATGGTGTGCCCGGCGCTGTCCAGGCCCGCGACCTGCCCGGCGGCGTCGTAGGTCCAGGTGCTGACTGCGCCGGAGGGGGTGACCCTTACGGTGCGGCGGCCAGCTGGGTCGTAGCTGAAGGTGCTGGTCAGCCCGTTGCAGGTTTCCGTGACCACCCTCCCAGCGGCGTCCCGCTCCAGCAGCAGCTCGCCGTCTGGGCCTGCCGCGTGGACCAGCTGGCCCAGTGGGTCGTACTGGTAATCGGTCACGGCTGAACCAGCCCGCTTGCGGACCAGCTTGCCGAGGACGTCGTACTCGTAGCGGGTGGACTCGCCCGCGCCGTTGACTCGCTCGACGACCCGGCCCAGCGGGTCGTGCCGGTAGCCAACCGCACGACCGTTCACGTCAGTCTCCCGCACCACCCGTCCGGCGCGGTCGTGCTCGAACCGCCACGTCCGGTCCATGCCGTCGGTGACCGCGGTGAGCCGCAGCTCGGTATCGTAGGTGTACCGCAGCTGGACGCCGCCGGGCATGATCCGGCCGGTCAGCTGATCGAAATGCCCGTACTGGCTGCGGGTCTCCCGCCCGGCGCCGTCGATCTCCAGGACCACGTTGCCCTCGCCGTCGTGCCGCCACTCCCGCACGTCGCCCGACGGGGACTCGCTTCGGATCAGCCATCCTTCCGGCGAATACCAGGCGCGGGACACTCCGCCCTCGGCGTCCTGCACAAAGACCACCCGGCCGAACTCATCCCGCTCGCACCGGGTCACGCCACCCAGGGCGTCGGCGACCTCCATCACCAGCCCCGCCGGGTTGGTCCGATAATGGGTGACGACGCCGGCCGGATCCGTCGCGGCCTCCAGCCGGCCGTCGCTGGCGTACTCGAAGGCGCTGCGCCCGCCGGTCGGATCGGACACCGCGAGCAGATTCCCGGCCTCGTCGTACTCGCGCCGCCAGACGGATCCATCGGCGGTGATCACCATGGTCGGCTGCCGCAGCGGGTTGTACTCCGCCCTCGTGCTGCCCCCGCCGGGCAGCTGCACCGAGACCAGGTTGTAGGCGTCGTCGTACCCGAACCGGGTCGTCGCGCCGAGTGCGTCGGTGACGGCCAGACGGTGATCGAAGGCGTCCCAGTCCGTCCGGGTGACGTGTCCGAGCTGGTCGGTGACGGCCACGATCTGCCGCCGGTCGTTGAGCTCGTAGGTGCTGGTGTGGCCCAGGGAGTTGGTCTCGACGGTGCGGCGGTCCTGATAGCTCAGGCGGCCGGACAGATACCCGTCGGTGCCTGTGGCGCCGATGCAACGGCCCTGCTCGTCGTAGGAATACTGGTACCAGTACCCGTTGCGGTCCTCCCAGCGCTGCAGCCGCCCGGAGGCGTCATAGGAGAAGCGGAGCGGCAGCCCGCTGGAGTTGAACACCTCGGCCAGCCGTCCTGCGGCGTCGTAGCCGTAACGCACGGCCACAATCCCGCCCTCGGCGGCGTCGTCGGGGCCGCCCGGGGGCGCCGGAAGCACCTGCAGCGCGGTGATCCGGTCATCCTCGGTGAGCACCCGCACCCGGTACCCGCCGGAATGCCTGAGCATCGTCAGCGACCCGTCGCCGTCGTAGTCCAGGGCGATCCGGTGCCCGTTGCGATCAGTGACCGAGGTCAGCGGGAGGGTGACGCCATCAGTCTCGCGGGCCGCGCGATCCGTCACGCCGTCCTGGGCCGCGTACCAGCTGGTCAGACCGGTCAGAGGATCAGTAACACTGAAACCTTCTGCTTCGGAACGCAACTCAACCCTGGCTCCCTCGACCGGCAGGACCACCTGGTCCGGTCCGGGCACACTGGGAAAGCAGAGCAGGGTGCCGTCTGCGGCGGCCAGCAAAACCCGATGCTGATCCAGTTCGATCCGCTGGTCGAGGAACGACGCCCAGGACGGGCCGAACCAGCGCCCGGACTGATATGTGGACAGGTGGGTCCGGCTGATCGCCAGCTCCAGCAGGCCGGGGAGGAACAGGTCGGTCTGCTGCAGCACCACCTCGCCCGACGCCAGATCGATCGGATCGCGGCCCAGGGTGCGCCGGCCCACCGCGATCGCCTGAGTCCGGACATTGGTCAGTGTCCGGGACAGCCGTGGGAAGGATCGGGTGAAGGTTCCGGCTAGGCGGGCTCCGGCTCCTTCGGTGAGGCGGGTGCTGG
>CAXUFS010000105.1:0-5404 GCA_964250315.1 uncultured Kineosporia sp.
CCCGCGCCGGTGCTGACGCGGCTGGAGAACGCGGCCCGGGCCGCGGCCGCCAACTCGGCCGGTTCATCGGTCAGGTCGTCCGGTGCGGGACGCCCGGCGGCGGCCATCCGGGTCCGGAAGATCTCCCGGATCTCCGCCCGGTTCCGGTGTATCGCGGGGACCAGGATGTGCGACGGCAGATCACCGCCCAGCTGCACGATCAGCTCAGCCAGGTCGGTCTCCCAGGCGGCGATCCCCTCCGCGGCCAGCGCCTCGTTCAGCTCGATCTCCTGCGTGGCCATCGACTTGACCTTGACGACCTCGTCGGTGTCATGCGACCGGGCGATTTCGGCCACGATCGCGCAGGCCTCCGCGGCGTCCCGGGCCCAGTGCACCAGCGCGCCTCGGGCCCGCAACGACGACTCCAGCTGGATCAGATACGAGTCCAGATGCAGCAGCACGTCATCCTTGATCGCCGCTCCGGCCAGCCGAAGCTGTTCCCACTCAGCGACTTCCGCCACCGCCGCCGCTCGCTTGGCCCGGATGGTGGCTGTGGCCTGGGCCAGGTTGCGGCGCAGTTGAGGGTCGGCCAGCGCCTGCCGGGCGGCCTGCGGGAACGGCGGAATCCCGGCGAAGGTCCCCGTCATGCCAGGCGCTCCTGGGTGGAAGCGAGCACCTCAGCCAGATGCATCACCCGGACGCCGGACCGTTGCCGGGAGAGCAGGCCGCCGATATGCATCAGGCAGGAGTTGTCCCCGGCGACCAGCACCTCAGCCCCCGTTTCCCGGACGTGCCGGGCCTTGTCCGACCCCATCGCCACCGAGGTGTCGGCGTTCTTCACCGCGAAGGTGCCGCCGAAGCCACAACATTCGGTCGCGGCGGGCAGCTCGGCCAGATCAATGCCCCGGACTGCGCGCAGCAGCCGCAGGGGGCGATCCCCCACCGCCAGCATCCGCAGCGAATGACAGGTCGGGTGGTAGGTGACCCGATGCGGGAACGCCGCGCCGACATCCTCCAGGCCGAGCACATCGACCAGGAATTCCGACAGCTCATAGGTTCTCGGTCCGATCTCGGCCAACGCCGCAGCCAGTTCCGGATCGCCGCTGCGCCGGGCCACGATCCCGTGCTGGTGCCGGGCGGAACCGGCACACGAGCCCGACGGAGTCACCACCGCGTCGTAGCCGGCGAAGGCCAGGGCGAAGGCGCGAACGACCGGCACCGCCTCGTCCAGATATCCGGTATTCACCATCGGCTGCCCGCAACAGGTCTGGGCCAGCGGAAAATCAACCTCCACCCCGAGCCGGCGCAACAGCCGGACCACCGCCCGGCCGGTCTCCGGGAACAGGGCGTCATTGATGCAGGTGACCATCAGGGCGACCCTCATGGCTGCTGTCATCAGGTCATCCTGCGCCCTTGCGAATCAGAAGAGAAAGAGGGTGCTGCCGACCGGGCGCTCGGCTCATACCATGGGTCGATCATGACAAATCCTGAAACGGCTTCTGGCGCCGTCGCCGGCCCTGACTTCACTTCCCTGATCGCGTCGCTCGACCTGGAGACCAAGGTCCGGCTCCTCACCGGAGCATCGTTCTTCACCCTGCACGGCGAGGAAAGTATCGGCCTGCTGCCGATGGCGTTCTCGGACGGCCCGACCGGGGTCCGCGGGCTCGAGTTCAGTGGCGGCCCGAAGACCAGCCTGTTCCCCAACGCGACCCTGCTGGCCGCTTCCTGGAGCGAGGAGGTGGCCGAGGAGGTCGGCGCCATGCTGGCCGAGGAGGCCCAGCGCCAGCACATCCATGTGGTGCTCGGCCCGACCATCAATCTGCACCGATCACCGCTTGGTGGGAGGCTTTTCGAGGCCTACTCGGAGGACCCGCTACTGACTGGGCGGTTCGCCGTCGCCTATGTCCGCGGGCTGCAGCGGCGGGGCACCGGTGCCTGCTTGAAGCATCTGATCGCCAACGAGGCGGAGACCGACCGGCACACCGTCAACGATGTGGTGGACGAGCGGACCATGCGCGAGCTGTACCTGCTGCCGTTCGAGATGGCGGTGGAGGAGTCCGGCCCGTGGTCGGTGATGGCGGCCTACAACGACGTCAACGGTGTCCCGGCCACCGAACAGGACGAGGTCAACAACCGGATCCTGAAGGGCGAGTGGGGCTGGACCGGCATGCTGATGTCCGACTGGGGCGCCACCAAATCGGCCGGGCCAGCCGCCAACGGCGGATTGGACCTGGTCATGCCCGGGCCGGTCGGGCCCTGGGGTGAGGCGCTGGCCGAGGCGGTGAGTAACGGCGAGGTCGCGGCCGAGGTGATCGACGATCACGTCCGGCGGCTGCTGCGGCTGGCTGACCGGGTGGGCGCCCTGGGTCAGGGCCGGACCTGGCCGTCCGGCCTGCCCGAGCCGGACGATCCGGTCCGCCGTGAGCAGCTCACCCGGCTGGCCGCGTCGGGGATGACTGTGCTGCGCAACCAGCACGGGCTGCTGCCGTTGCGCCGCGACGCTCAGGTGGCGGTGATCGGCCGGCTGGCGGTCGAAACCACCTGCATGGGTGGTGGTTCGGCCAAGGTCCGCGCGCCCTACGAGGTGAGCGCCGCCGAAGGCATACGTTCCCGGCTGGGCGAGTACGCGGTGGTGGTGGACGGCGTCGGGGTCCGCTCCCGGCCCCGCCCGGCCAGGGCGCCGCTGATCGATCCCGTGACCGGCGACCCCGGGATGCGGGTCCGGTTGTTCAGTGCCGACGACACTGTGGTGTCCGAGTACGTGGCCGAGGAGCCGGTCACGTTGATCGGTGAACCCGGCCAGTCCGGTCCGCCGGCGGTGCGGGTGGAGCTGTCGGCGACCATCCCGGCCGGGGCGATGACGGTGGGCGTGCTCGGGGCCGGTGACTGGCGCTGGCGGATGGGGGCAGACTTCGGCACCGCCCAGCTGAGCTACGGAGGGGATGACCTGGCCGAGGCCGTGCTGCGGCCGCCGGGCTGGCAGACCGATGTGGAGCTGGACGAACCGGCAGTGCTGACCGCAGACCTCCGGCTGGCCAGTCCGGTCGAGGTGGGAGCGGCCGGGCTGGTGGCCGAGCCGACGGCACCAGCCGATGAGGACGCGCTCGCCGCGGCCATTCAGGCCGCCCAGGATGTGGACGTCGCGGTGGTCGTGGTGGGTCTGACCGAGGAACAGGAGACCGAGGCGCTGGACAAGTCCACGCTGGCTCTGCCGGGCCGGCAGGATGAACTGGTGTCCGCGGTCGCAGCAGTCGCCCGGCGCACCGTGGTGGTGGTGAATGCGGCGACTCCGGTGCTGATGCCGTGGCGGGACAGCGTGGACGCGATCCTCTGGGCGGGCATCCCCGGGCAGGAGGGCGGCCATGCGATCGCGGCCGCGCTGCTGAACGAGGTGGAACCGGCCGGGCGCCTGGTCACCACGATTCCGGCGGCGGACGGCGCCGCCCCGGCCTGGTCGGTCACCCCGGTTGAGGGGGCCGTCGTCTACGCCGAGGGCCTCTTCATCGGATATCGCGGTCATGCGGCGGGCATGGCGCCGGAGCCGGCCTACTGGTTCGGCGCGGGCCTGGGCTATGGCGAATTCAGTTACGGACCCGCTGAGGCCACCGGGCACAGCGTGACCCTGAATGTGACCAACCACGCCGGGCGCACCTCGCGAGAGGTGGTGCAGGTCTATTACGACCCACAGGTCGAAGGACAACCGGTCCGGCTGGCCGGGTGGGCCGCGGCCGACATCGCCGCTGGTGCCACAGCCCAGGTGACGGTGCAGTGTGACCCGCGGATGTGGCGGACCTGGGACGACGGGAGCCACTCCTGGCACCAGCTCACCGGCGGACAGCTGGTGCTGGCCCGCGGCCTCGGCGACGTCCGGCAGCGGCTGGACATCTCCGGATGAGGCGTCCCGGCCCGGTTAGTTAACCGACGGCCTCAGCGCACCGCGCTGGCCGATCTGCGCCGGCTGCGTTTGGTGGCGTACATGGCCATGTCGGCGTCATGAAAGGTTTGGGCCATCCGCTGCCCTGGCCGGCACACCGCGGTCCCCAGCGAGCCGGCGACGGCGTACCCGTCCGGGCTGACTCCGCTGCTGAGGGTGTGCCGGAGCCGGTCGAGGACCGTCTGCACGCTGTCCCGGCCAGCCACCGGGAGCAGCACCACGAACTCGTCGCCGCCGACCCGGAAGACCCGGTCGCAGTCCCGCAGGGCGCTCGAGAGCCGGTCGGCGACCGTCACCAGCAGGCGGTCTCCGGCGCTGTGACCGGCCAGGTCGTTGACATCCTTGAGCCGGTCCAGGTCGATGCTGACCACGGTGAAAACCTCTCCGGCGTCCACTTCCTCCTGCGCCACGCCCATTGCCTCGGTCCAGGCCAGGCGGTTGGCGACACCGGTCAGAGGGTCGCGCCGGGAGGCGCTCTCCCGCTCCGCCAGTTGCTGCTGCAGGTGGGCCCGCAGGGACGAGGCCTGGATCAGCACGGACCCAGCTTCGGCGATCTGCTCCCCCAGCCGGACGCAGAGCTGGGTAAATCCCCGGGCGCGGCGCTCCAGATGAGCCAGCAGCAGCCCGCCTCCGCCCTCGGTCATGCTCACGAAAAGGTAGGACAGCACACCGTCCTGCGGTGACAGCGGGGCCGGAAGCGGCGCGGCGGCGGCATCCTGAACACAGACGGTGCCAGTGGTGCGGGCCGAAAGCCCGGACAGCACCAGCGCGACCGCGTCCTGGTCAGCGGTGCTCCAGCACTCAGTCGAGGACATCGCGAGCCGTCCTGAGGGCAGCAGCAACGCAGCCAGGTCGCAGTCCAGCGCAGTCGCGGCGACCGAGGCGACCGCCTGCCCAGCCTCGATCGGGCCCTTGTTGAGGTGCGAGGTCAGGGACTTGACCGCATGCAGGATCTCCAGCTCGTCGGCCAGCCGCTTGGCCGGGCTGACGCCGCCCACGCCGTCGGCCGACGACCGGGCAACCCGGGTCACCTCGAGGTCGTCGGCGCCGTTCAGGGTGCTGGACTGCTCGGCCGAACCCAGAACGACCACGGTATCCGCGTTCAGCGGCACGATCGCGGCGGTGCGGGCGTAATACGGACCAGCGATCCGGCGTGGGAGGAGGCCCTCAGTCCTGACGATGACGTCGTCCTGAATGGCGCGGCCGAACGCCTGGTTGTCCCCGGCCTCGATCTCGACAATCCCAGCCCAGCTCTCGCCCCGGCCGAGGCCGCCCAGATGCGCGTACTGGCCAGAGGCGATCCGGCGGAAGATCAACACGTCCTGGATGCCGAGCGCGCTGGCCATCACGGCGGGGGCGACGTCCGGCGGGTCCTCGTCGGCCCAATTACCATCGGGCGGGGCTGCTCCACGATCGGTCAAACTTCACCCCCGGCGTGGGGGCCGCGGGCGGCCCACCGCCCCGCCACAAAGGGACACCGGACCCACACGC
>CAXUFS010000105.1:5414-9108 GCA_964250315.1 uncultured Kineosporia sp.
CTCAAAGTAGTGGCCCCAGGCTCACTGAGCGACTGTTTCGTCGCCCTTGCACCGTTTTCAGCATAGAGCCGCTGAACGCACAATTGAGAATGGGGTTTACCGGTTCGCCTGGTAGTTCGCCTGCAGAAGGTGACTGGATCCGGCCCTGATGACGGGCCGTTACGGCTGCCCCGGCCGACGGGGCCGGGTGATGGGCTTGCCCGGGCGCGCTGGTGAGGTAAAAGTGTCCCGACAATCCACTGCCGCACCCAACGACGGGCGAATCCATGGACACGATCAAGATCGATGACACTGATCAGTGGGAGGCCGTTGCGTCGCAGGCGGCCCGGCTGCGCGATGTGCACCTGCGGGAGCTGTTCGCCGCCGACCCCGGGCGCGCGGAGCGGATGACCCTGGAGGCATTCGGCCTGATCGCGGACTACTCCAAGCACCGGGTGGACCGTGACGCGCTGTCCGCGCTGTTCGACCTGGCCCGCGCCGCTCAGGTCGAGCAGTTGCGCGATGCCATGTTCAGCGGCCAGCGCATCAATACCACCGAGAACCGTCCGGTGCTGCACATCGCCCTGCGCGCTCCCCGCGATGCGGTGATCGAGGTGGACGGCGAGAACGTCGTCCCCCAGGTTCACGACGTGCTGGACCGGATGGCTACCTTCACCGATCGGGTCCGGTCCGGGGAGTGGACCGGATTCACCGGCCAGCCGATCCGCACCGTCATCAACATCGGGATCGGCGGCTCCGATCTCGGGCCGCGGATGGCGTATCAGGCTCTGCATCCCTACGCGGATCCGAAGATCGACTGCCGATTCGTCTCCAATGTGGACGGCGACGACCTGGCCTCGAATCTGATCGGAGTGGACGCCGCCAGCACCCTGTTCGTGGTCTCGTCCAAGACCTTCACCACGCTGGAGACGATGACCAACGCGCAAGCGGCCAGGACGTGGCTGCTGACCGAACTCGGAGACGACGCCGACGTGGCCAAGCACTTCGTTGCCGTGTCGACCAACTCTCAGGCGGTCAGCGAATTCGGTATCGACCCGGCCAACACATTCGGATTCTGGGACTGGGTCGGCGGGCGCTATTCATTCGACTCAGCCATCGGCCTGTCGCTGATGATCGCCATCGGCTCCAGCGGCTTCACTGAGATGCTGGCCGGAATGCGTTCGGTGGATGAGCATTTCGCGTCCGCCCCGCTGGAGCAGAACCTGCCGGCCATTCTCGGCGTGCTCGGAGTGTGGTACCGGGAGTTCTTCGAGGCGCAGAGCCATGCCGTCCTTCCTTACGCTCATTACCTATCCCGTTTCACCGACTACCTGCAGCAGCTTGACATGGAGTCGAACGGCAAGCGGGTCCGCCGGGACGGCGAGGCGGTGGACTACCAGACCGGCCCAATCGTCTGGGGAACCCCTGGAACCAACGGCCAGCACGCGTACTACCAGCTGATCCACCAGGGCACCACCCTGATCCCGGCCGATTTCATCGCCTTCTTGCATCCGGCGCACGACATGGGCGACCAGCACGACCTCCTCACCGCGAACGTCTTCGCCCAGGCCGAGGCGCTGGCCTTCGGCAAGTCAGCGGAGCAGGTGAAGGCCGAGGGTGTGGCACCAGAACTGGTGCCACACCGCACTTTTCCCGGTAATCATCCGAGCACGACGGTCGTGGCCGGCCAGCTGACCCCGCACAGCCTGGGGCAACTGGTCGCCCTGTATGAGCACAAGGTGTTCGTACAGGGAGCGATCTGGCAGATCAACTCGTTCGACCAGTGGGGGGTCGAGCTCGGCAAGGCGCTGGCCCAGAAGATCGTGCCGGAACTGCAGTCTGTCGCCGAGCCGGATCTGGCTCACGACTCCTCGACCAACGCCCTGATCCGCCGATATCGCGCCGCCCGCACCAGCTGACAGGACCGGCTCGTCCGGCGGGCCCGGCGCTTTCACGCGTCGCGCCCGGCGGACAAGCACTGGCTACTTGGCGGTGTGCTTGCGCCAGCTGGCTCCGAGGTCGGCTGGCAGGGACTGACCGGTGGCCGCGCATTCGGTCACGATCACCGCGACCTCCCGGAGTTTGCGGTTGGTGTCCTGCGACAGCATCGACAGAAGGACGAAGGCGTTCTCGCCATCGGTCTGAGTCAGGAACCGGACGATTCCCTTCGCCTGGCCTATGACATCGCGTGACTCCAGTGCCGAGCGCAGCTGGCTGACTTCCGACGTCAGGGCGGCGACATCGGCCGGCTCGGTGACCTCGCCGAGCTGGACTGGAATCTGGTTCACCTCTGGATCGGACAGCCGCATGAGCATGGCCGATCCCTGGATCAGCTACTGATCCGGCGGTTCTCGCCGACCCGCATCCAGATCAGCAGCACGATGATGGCGCCCAGCACCGATCCGATGATCCCGGCGGGCTGGAAGAAGCCGTCGGACGAGTCCTTGTGGAAGATCAGGTAGCCCAGGAATCCGCCGACGAAGGATCCGACGATGCCCAGCACGATGGTCATGCCAATCGACATGCTCTGGCGACCCGGGACCAGCAGCCGGGCGAGAGCACCGGCGATCAGGCCGATGATGATCAAGCTGATGATGAGACCCAACATTGCGGGACCTCTCTTTCGTGTGTTCTGCGAGGGGCGCGACTGCGCCTGACAGTGATGAGAAAACCACCCCTTAGGCTGGAGCAATACACCCCTAAGGAGGTGGAAGATAGGCACATGATATCCGGTGATCCGAAGCGGCCGATCCTGATCGCGCTGATCGACGACTACGACGTCGTGCTGGCCGGCGTGGCCAACATGCTCGACCAGTACCGCGATCGGATTCTGATCGCCGAGATCGATGCCAACACCTCGCTGGATGACCAGGTGGACATCGCTCTGTACGACTCGTTCGCCCAGCCCGAGTCCAACCAGGAACACATCGGCGTGCTCGTGGCCAACTCCCGAGCCCGCCGAGTTGTGGTCTACACGTGGAACTTCCATCCGGAGCTGATCGAGAACGCGCGCACCCAGGGAGCCAGCGGCTATCTGTCCAAAACCCTGCCGGCCCGCGAACTGGTGGCCGCGCTGGAGCGGATCCACGACGGTGAGGTGGTGATCAGCGACGACTCCGGCCGGGTACGTAGTGCCCCAGCACTGGACTGGCCGGGCAAGCGAGAGGGCCTGTCCGACCGTGAGTCGGAGATCCTGGCGCTGATCACCCAGGGCATGAACAACGCCGACGTCGCCGCCGTGACGTTCCTCAGCCCGAACACGGTCAAGTCCTACATCCGGGCGATCTATCGGAAGATCGGCGTCACCAGCCGCACCCAGGCCGTGCTCTGGGGCATCGGTCACGGCTTCGCCCCCGATCATCATCGGATCGACCATTGGCGCGGCGGCCCCTGATCAACCGTATCGACTAGAGCGAGGCCAGCCGTTCGGCGGCCTCGACGGCGTGGTGGAGCAGCACGGCGGTGGTCACCGGCCCGACTCCCCCCGGAACCGGCGAGAGCGCTCCAGCCACGGCGGCGGTGTCCGCGGCCACGTCACCGGCCAGGCTGCCGTCCGCGGTCACGCTGGTACCCACGTCCACCACGACGGCGCCGGGCCGGACGTGCGCCGCGCCGATCAACGCCGGCCGGCCGGCCGCGGGCCCCCCGCTTGTGGGCCCCGCGGGGCCCCCGGCCCCCACGAAGGGGGGGGGATGGGGCCCCCGGCCAGAGGCCG
>CAXUFS010000106.1:0-7216 GCA_964250315.1 uncultured Kineosporia sp.
TGCCGCGAGTAGAGCATGGACAAGACGGCCAGCAGGGGCAGGCAGCCCATCATGATCACCGGATGCAGCCAGGTCCACCGGCGCCGCGAAGTGATTTCCGCGGCCAGGAGGAAGGCCGGGAACCAGGTCAGGGCGTAACGAGGAGCAGAGAGGAACGTGGTCGAGCAGACCAGCACGGCCACGTTCAGCAGCATGTACAGGGTTTCGGGCCAGCGCCGCAGCCAGGCCAGGACCACGACCAGGACCAGTCCCAGCACCACGGTGGCGAAGTCCGCAACGCCTGCGATCAGGATGTGACCGCCGCGCTGGTTGGTGATCTGGTTCCAGCCGTCCGCCAGCCCGGCCCATGGCCAGGCCAGCTGACGGCCCCAGCCCCGGTGCTCGGTCTCCTGCCAGGCGTTCCACGAGCCGGTCGAGCGGTGCAGCCAGACGGCGATCGCGGCCAGCGCGGCCACCGGCAGGGCGAAGGCGGCGATGTCCAGGTGCGGGCGCCGCCCCGGACCCGTTCGGGCACGTAGCTGCAGCAGATACATCAGCGCCAGCGCCGCAACCAGGAACAGGCCGTTGATCCGCACGCTCACGGTCAGCGCCATGAACGCTCCGGCGAGCCACCAGTGCCGCCTCCTGGCCGTGACCCAGGCAGCCAGAGCCGCGGCCAGGAACATGGCCTCGGAGTAGCCAGAAGTAAGAAAGATCCCGTACGGCGCCACCATCAGGTAGAGGACGGCGTGCCCCCCGGCTCGCTCGGCGTCGCCGGTTGCCAACTGCCACAACAGCGCCGCTGCGACTGCGCCGGCGATCAGGCTGACCAGTAGCGACGCCAGCCGTAGATCGCCACCGGTCAATCCTGAGGTGACCCTGATCGCCAGTGGGTAGCCCGGCAGGAACGCCTGGTCGCAGCAGGTGCCCGGCGGGTAGCCGACGTCCGCGATGCGCAGGAAGTGCCCCGTGTCACCGCCCATGAACCGATCGATGGCCCACCGCGACCAGTCGTGCTGGCGCTGGACCTGATCCAGCCCGGTGAGCCACGCATCGAGCAGGACGAAACCGATCAGTGCGGCCCGCCCGGCGACCCAGAGTCCGGCCGCTGACGTCAGCTGACCCCAGGCCAGTTCGGGCCGGTCCGGCGGCTGGGCGGCGTCCTCGGCCTGAGCTGTCTGGTCGATGACTCCCGAGGTCACCCGGTGCAGACTAGTTGCATCAGACCGGCGTGTGATGGGCGACGTCGATGTGCCGGGTGGGGACCAAGGGCTTGAGCAAACGGAACAGCACCAGATAGACCAGCGCCGAGATGGCGAAGCCGACGAACAGAGTCAGGTCACCGATCCCGCTGTGCTTGGCGATCGGGCCGACGTACTTGGTCTGGTTGGAGAACAGCCAGATGGAGATCACCATGCCGGTCAGCATGGCGATCGGACCGGCCAGGTTCAGGTAGCGGGTGTCCACCACGATGTCGTCGATCACCGTGCCCCGGCGCAGCCAGCGGTCGGTCAGCACGACGCCCAGCCAGGGCGCGATCCAGTAGGCGATCACCAGCAGGAACGCCTCGTAGTTCTCTCCGGCGTCGGCCAGCCCCTTCCAGGCCAGCACCAGTCCGATCGCGCCGAAACCGAGCGCCACGATCGCCCGGCGCAGGGACAGCGGGAGCCGGATGCCCATCGCCAGGAACGACATCGAGCCCGAATAGATGTTCAGTGCGTTGGCCGAGACCGCTCCCAGCGCTATCCCCAGCAGCACCAGATGAGCGATCAGACTGGGCATCGGGGCGGTGAAGTTACCGGTCGGGTTGCCGGTGTCCTTGGTGCCGATAGTCATCGACGCCGCGCCGACCACCGTCAGGATGGAACAGGAGAGGAAGTTGCCCAACCCGGCCATCAGCCCGACCCGCCGCGCGTTGATGTCGATCGGCAGATAGCGGGTGTAGTCGGTGCCATAGGGATTCCAGCCGGCCGCGTAACCGAAGGCGGCGCTGAAGGCGAGGGTGAAACCGGCGAAACCGCCCAGTCCGCCGGACGGTTCCCCTTGGCCCGGGTGCGATTTGCTCAGGATCACGATGCTGCCCAGCGCGAAGACCACCAGCAGCACCGGGAAGGCGTACTTCTCGAAAGCGTGCACCAGGTTGTGACCGAAGAACGCCACCAGCAACTCGGCCGCCACGATGATCAGCAGCGTGACCTTCGCATTCAGATCGGTCAGGGCGGCCAGGGCCAGAGCGCCGCTGACACTGTTGACCGCGAACCAGCCGATGCCGGCCATCACCGCGTTCAGCCCGGCCGGCAAGACGTTGCCCCAGTAGCCGAAAGCGCTGCGGGACAGCACCATCTGCGGGAGGCCGTGCTTGGGACCCCACGACGACAGGACGCCGTGGGTCAGGCCGCCCAGGGCACTGCCCGCGACCAGAGCCAGCACGGCCATCCAGAAGGACAGGCCGAAGTAGAGGATGGCGATCACGCCGACGAAGACGGTGGCGAACTCCAGGTTCGGCGATGACCAGGTCCACAGCAGCTGGGCGGCGCCGCCGTGCCGGTCCTCCAGTGAGATCCGCTCCACGCCGCCTGGTTCGACGGCGGCCACCTTGTCGCCGTAGTGCGAACTGGAGATACCCGGGTCATAAGCCGTCGTCATGCCAATACTGTGCAGAGCAGATGGGGTTAATCGCAATCAATCGCCGCTCCGGCTGCCGGTACGACCTGCAGATTTAACATGCCGTGCGGTTTCAGCAGCATGGCGCTTGAGGAGGCCGGCCGCCGGGGAGGGTCCACCCGGGTTGGGGAGGCCTGACCTGGCCTGTTGGCGAGGCAAGGGGTAGCCGCCAGCGCAGAGGTGATCGCGCCGTAAGGTGAGCCGATGACCGCGACAGCCCCGGTGTTGGCGCGTGCGCCCGCCAAGGTCAACCTCGAGCTGCGGGTCGGGGCTGCCCGGCGTGACGGCTATCACGAGCTGGCCACCGTGTTCCACGCGGTTGCGCTGTTCGACGATCTGTCCGTCGTGGCCGCCGAGGCCGGTGAGGGGCCGTCGATCACGGTGGAGGGGGCGCAGGCCGATCTGGTGCCGCTGGACGACTCGAACCTGGCCATCAGGGCTGCCCTGCTGGTGGCCGCACGGATCGGCGTCGACCCCGATGTCCGGATACACGTGCGCAAGGGCATCCCGGTGGCCGGCGGGATGGCCGGGGGCTCCGCCGATGCCGCGGCCGCGCTGATCGCCTGCGACGCGCTCTGGCATGGCGGCCTGGCACGCGAGGACCTGCATCAGCTGGCCACCGAACTGGGATCGGATGTGCCGTTCGCGCTGATGGGCGGGACCGCGATCGGAACCGGGCGGGGCGAGATGCTCACCCCGGCCCTGGCTCGGGGCGAGTATCACTGGGTGATCGCGCTGGCGGATCATGGACTGTCCACCCCAGTGGTGTACGGCGAGATCGACCGGCTCCGGCTGACCGGGCAGGCTCCGGCCTGCGATGACGAACCCGAGATCTCCGATGGGTTGATGCAGGCGTTGCGGGCGGGTGACGCCGGGGCGCTGGGCGCCTGCATGGCCAACGACCTGCAGCCGGCCGCGTGCTCGCTGGAGCCCAACCTGGAGCGGGCCCTGGACGTCGGCCGCAAGGTCGGCGCCCTGGGCGGCCTGGTATCCGGCTCCGGCCCGACCACGGTGTTCCTGGCCCGCGACAGCGGGCACGCGCTTGATCTGGCGGTGGCGCTGACGGCGTCCGGGGTGGCATCAGACGTGCGCCGGGCCACCGGTCCGGTGCCGGGCGCCCGGCTGGTCGAGGCCGTCCGGGTCTAGTGGCTCATCTGCTCAACGCCGAGGGCGTGACCGTGGTGCATGCCGCGCGCACGCTCTTGGACGACCTCTCGCTCGGGCTGGACGGCGGCGACCGGGTCGGGGTGGTCGGGCGCAACGGAGAGGGCAAGTCGACCCTGATCCGCGTCCTGGCCCGGGTTCAGGAGCCGGACACGGGCCGGGTCACGCACGCAGGCGGCCTGCGTCTGGGTCTGCTGTCACAGCTGGACGACGCACCGCTGGATCAGCCGGTGCGATCGCTGGTGCTGGGTGGACTGGCCGAGCACGAGTGGGCTTCGAACCCGCGGGTCCGCGACGTGATGACCGGGCTGCTGGGCGGCCTGGACGGTCAGCTGCTGGGTGGCCTGGACGTGCCGTTCGGGCAGCTGTCCGGGGGCCAGCGGCGCCGGGCCGGGCTGGCCGGGGTGCTGATCGGTGACCCGGATCTGATCATGCTGGACGAGCCGACCAACCACCTGGACGTCGAAGGGGTGGACTGGCTGGCCGGTCATCTGCGGTCCCGCTGGCCGGCCGGACGGGGTGGCCTGATCGTGGTCACCCACGACCGCTGGTTCCTGGACGCCGTCTGTGACCACATCTGGGAGGTCCACGACGGTCAGGTGGATGGCTACGACGGCGGCTACGCGGCCTACGTGCTGGCCCGGGCCGAGCGGTCCCGGGTGGCCGCGGTCACGGCCGAGCGCCGTTCGAACCTGCTGCGCAAGGAGCTGGCCTGGTTGCGCCGCGGAGCGCCGGCCCGGACCAGCAAGCCCCGGTTCCGCCTGGATGCGGCGGCCGCCCTGATCGCCGATGAGCCACCACCGCGGGATTCGATGTCCCTGGAGCGGATGGCCACGGCCCGGCTGGGTAAGGACGTCATCGACCTGGAGTCGGTGACGGTGTCCTTCGGGTCCGATCCGCTGCTGGAAAACGTCGCATCTGACCCGGCCGGCGTGCCGCGGCCGGCTGCCAATCCGCTGCTGGAAAACGTCACCTGGCGGCTGGCGCCGGGGGAGCGGATCGGCCTGGCCGGGGTCAACGGGTCCGGCAAGACCACGCTGCTGCGGGTGCTGGCCGGTTGGGTGCCGCCGTCGTCCGGCCGGGTCAAGCAGGGACGCACCGTCCGGGTCGCGATGCTCTCCCAGGATGTGCGCGAGCTGGACGAGGTGGCTGACCTGCGGGTGCAGGAGGCAGCCGAGAGGGTCCGGGGCTCGGTGCGGATCGGTGATCGTGAGGTCACGGCCGGGGTTCTGCTGGAGCGACTGGGTTTCGCCAAAGGCCGCTTGTGGACGCCGGTCTCGGAACTGTCCGGCGGCGAGCGGCGGCGTCTGCAGCTGCTCCGGCTACTGATGACCGAACCCAATGTGCTGATGCTGGACGAGCCGACCAACGATCTCGACACCGACACCCTGGCCGCGATCGAGGACACCCTGGATTCCTGGCCGGGCACGCTGATCGTGGTCTCGCACGACCGTTATCTGCTGGAGCGGATCACTGATCGGCAGGTGGCGCTGCTGGGCGACGGCCGGATCACTGATCTGCCATCCGGGATCAGCCAATATCTCCAGCTCCGGCGCGCACAGGCTCAGGCGGCGGAAAGGGTTGCCCAGCAGCCAGTCTCATCCGGCACCGGAGACCCGGATGGGCCGGGTGCGCCGGGTTCAGCGGCAGATGCCCGAGCCGCCCGCAAGACCATGCAACGGGTGGAACGCCAGCTGTCCCGGCTGAGCTCCGAAGAGGAGCAGCTGCACATCGAAATGGCCGAGCGGGCAACGGATCACAGTATGATTCTGGCGCTGGATGAACGGCTGAGAGCCTTGACCGCGCAGAAGGAGGCGCTGGAGGAGGAATGGCTGGCCGCTGCCGAGCAGGTCAGTCCCTGACCCGAAGCGCGTGGTCCTGGCCGGGCGGTCAGATCTCGAACTGGAGCCGGGCGATGTCGGCCGACAACGGCGCGAACAGTTCCCGGCGCAGCTGGTTGTGCCCCTCATCCTGGTCGTAGCGGCGATAGGCGGCGGCGTCGACGAAGTCGGTGGTGATGGCGTAGTCCCAGTTGCCTGGCCGCAGGCCGGCGTCCCGGCCCACATGGACGGCCACGACGCCCTCAACCTCAAGGGCGGCCAGGGCGGCCAGGGCCTGGTCGATCAGGGCCGGCTCGGCCCCGGCCCGCAGCCGCCCGAGCACAACGTTGCGGATCACCCGGCACCATTCCAGATGCTCAGGCGATGCCCCGGCCGGGGCCGGGCGAGCCGGTCGCGGTCTTCCACTAATGCCCGCCAGGTATGACCTGGATCTTGCGGCCGATGCCATTCTTGAACTGCTGCAACGCTTCGGCATAGCCGGCCAGCGGGAACCGATCACTGATGAACACGTCCGGGTCGAGCAGGCCCCCCGCGAACATCTCAGCGGCCCGCTCATAGCTGTGCAGCACGGCCATCGAGCCGGTGATGGTGATCTCCTGGTTGTAGATCCGGAACGGTTTCCAGCGGGCCTGCGCCTTCTCGGCCGAAACGCCGAACTGCAGGAAGGTGCCACCCTTGCCGACCCGTTCCAGGCCGTCCTCGATCGCGGCCACCACCCCGGTGCAATCGATCACGACGTCCCAGCCGCGGGGACGGCTGAGCGAATCGGCCCCGGTAACCGCGTTCGAGCAGCCCAGCAGCTCAGCCGTGGCCAGCCTCTCGGGATTGAGATCGACCATGTCGACGGTCGCCGCCCCGGCCTTCTTGGCCAGTTCCAGATTCATCAAGCCCATCGTGCCGGCCCCGTAGATCAGGAAGTGATCGCCCATGTGGGCCCGCAGGACGTCGAAACCGCGAACCGCGCAGGACAACGGCTCGATCAGGGCGGCATCGGCGGTCTTGACGCCGTCGGGAAGCTGTACGCAGTTCGCCACCGGGACGGCGACGTAGTCCGCCGCCCCACCGGAGGAGCTGACCCCGATCGCGGCCCAGTGCTCACACAGGTTGTTCTGGCCCCGGCGGCAGTAGTAACACTCGAAGCAGTACAGCGACGGATCCACCGCTACCTGATCGCCGACGGCAACCTCGGTGACATCGGCTCCGATGGCTACCACTTCCCCGGCGAACTCGTGACCGGGAATGATCGGCAGGCTGGGCGCGAACTCGCCCTCCAGGATGTGCAGATCAGTGCCACAGATGCCGCACCCGGCCACCGCGACCACCACCTCGCGGGCACCTGGGGCCGGGTCGGGGACGGTCTCGACGCCGACCTCCCCGACCCCTCCGATGACGGCAGCTTTCACTTGACCGCCCCCAGCGACAGCCCGCGAACCAGCTTGTCCTGGGCGGCGAACCCGGCGATCAGCACCGGCAGTGAAACCAGGGTCGCTGCCGCGCACAGCTTGGCCAGGAACAGGCCTTCGCTGGTGATGAATCCGACCAGGAAGATGAACGGGATCATCGGCTTG
>CAXUFS010000106.1:7226-9096 GCA_964250315.1 uncultured Kineosporia sp.
GTCGCGGTCAGGTTGACCGCGAACATGAATTCGTTCCAGCTGAAGATGAAGCAGATCAGCGCGGTGGCGGCCAGGCCGGGGGAGGTGAGGGGCACCACGATGGTACGCAGCACCCGGATCAGGCTGGCCCCGTCCACCTCGGCCGCTTCCAGGATCTCCTTCGGCACTTCGGCCAGGAATGACTGCATCATCCAGAGTGCGATGGGGAGGTTCATCGCGGTGTACAGGATGACCAGGGTGTAGACGTTGTCGAGCATGCCCAGCCGCTTGACCAGCAGATAGATCGGCAGCAGCGCGGCAATCGCGGGCAGGAACTTGGTGGACAGGAAGAAGAACATCACGTCGGTCCACTTCTCCACCGGCTTGATCGACAGCGCGTAGGCCGCCGGAACAGCAAGCAGCAGAACCAGAATCGTGGAGGTGATGCTGGCGATGGCCGAGTTGATCAGGAACGGCATGATGTTCCGGTCGAACAGGTCGCTGTAGTTCTGCAGGGTGAGCCCGGCGAAGGGTGACGGCGGGTTGGTGGCGGCGTCGGCCTCGGTGTGGAACGAGGTCAGCACCATCCAGAACACCGGGGCGAAGAACAGGACGGTCAGGACCCAGGCGATCAGGGTCCAGATCGGTCCGCCGCGCTGGGCGATGTCCTCCTCGGCGGCCTTCTTACGCCAGAGCCGCCGGCCCCGCAGTGGGGCCCCGGCCGGCGTTTCGCGGGCTTCGGCTGTGTTGGCCGGCGGCGTGACGGTGCTCATCGGGCCATCTCCTCACGGAACAGCGATGAGACCACGCGCAGTGCGAAGGTGGCCACGATGATCGTGCCGATCACCGTCACCACGCCAGCCGCTGCGGCCTCGCCGTATTCATACTTGCGGAACATGGTCAGGTAGATCTCGTAGGGCAGGTTGGTGGTCGCCGTGCCCGGGCCACCCTGGGTGATCGAGAACACCGCGTCGAAGGTCTGCACGATGTAGATCGTGCCCAGCAGCACGGACAGTTCGATGTACTGGCGAAGGTGCGGCAGGGTCAGCCAGCGGAACGTCTGCACGCCGCCCGCGCCGTCCACCCTGGCGGCCTCGAGGATGTCGGTGGGCTGGGCCTGCAGGCCGGCCAGCAGGATCAGCATGAAGAACGGGGTCCACTGCCAGACCAGCGCGGCCACCACGGCGGCCATCGGAGCCTTGGAGATCCAGTCGACGGTGGGACCGGAATCGGCGCCGAACAGATGCCAGACCCAGTTCAGAATTCCGTCGAACAGGCCGTAGGTCGGGTTGTAGAGCACATGCTTCCAGATCAGGGCCGAGGCCACCGGCATCACCAGGAACGGAGCGATCAGCAGGGTCCGGGCCACGCCCCGGCCGGGGAACTTACGGTCCAGCAGTACGGCCAGGAGCAGCCCGAAGAACAGGCTGATCACCACGGTCGAAACGGTGAGCACGATCGTGTTGATCACTGCGGCGCGCAGCCCGGCGTCGGTGAAGACGGTCTTGTAGTTCTGTAGGCCAACGACATTGGTGAACTGGCCCAGCCCGAGGAAGTTCTTGTCGCCGGGGGTGAGCACGTTCCATTTAAGGGACGAGATGACCAGGGTGACCAGGAATGGGATCTGGGTGATCACGATGGTGAAGATCAGGGCGGGCAGCAGGGGTGCGCGGCGGACCCAGCGCTGCTTGGCGCTCAGCTTGTTCTTACCGGTGGATGGCGGGGCGGTCTGGGGACGAGCTTCGGCAACGGCGGTCATTGCCACTCCTCACGGTGTGGAGCGGAGATCTGCGGGGATGTAAGGGGGCCAGGTGCGGCCGGGGGGCCCAGGGGCCGCCCGCCCGCCCGGGCGTGGGGCAACCCAGAGCCGGGGGGCATGGGGGGGACCAGG
>CAXUFS010000107.1:0-9034 GCA_964250315.1 uncultured Kineosporia sp.
GCGGTCACCAGGGTGGCGGCCAGCGACCACACATCGGCGGCCGGGCTGGCGGACTGTCCGGCCAGCACCTCGGGGGCAGCGTGGGACGGCGAATGGGCGGCGGCCGACGGGGAAGGCCGCTGCGTCCAGCTTGCTCCGCCGAAGTCGGCCAGCACCGCCTGGCCCAGCTCGGACAGCAGGATGTTGGCCGGTTTGACGTCGCGATGCACCACGCCGTTGCGGTGCGCGAAATCCAGCGCGGCCGCCACCCGGACTCCGATCCGGATCACCTCCGGCACCGGAAGCGGTCCCCGCCGGGCCACGTCGTCGGCCAGCGAGCCTCGTTCGAACCAGGGCATGACGATGAACGGCGATCCGGATCGGGTCATCCCGTGATCGAAGATCGGCACCACACCGGGATGGGCGGAAAGCTTTCCGGTGACCGCGGTCTCATGCCCGAACAGGGCCTGAGACCAGTCATCGTCAGCAGTCCGGCGGTACAGCTTGATCGCCACCCGGCGCTGCATAGCCGGCTGCCACATCCTCAGCACCTGACTGGTCGCGCCGGACGCGACGCAGGCGGCGTCACCGAATCCGGCCAGCTCAGTGACGTCGTCCTCGGGGGTGGCGGGACGCCGTGGGCTGATCCTGCGCGCTCTGATCATCATCCGCTCCTGCCCGTGCGTGGCCCAGTTCGCCGACCGGGTGGTGGTCGCGAACTGCCTACGCCGTGGCCGAGGGAATCGGTTCAGCTATTGAGCGGAGGTCATCCGCTGGAGTTCCTCGGCAATCACTGACTCGTCCAGCTTGCGGAAGATCGGGGACGGCGCCGGCACCGGCGTCCCGGGGGTGACCGGTGCTGACCGCCAGGCCGCGAGCGTCTCACCGACCCGGTAGTCGCCCATCAGCACCGGATAGCCCGGGCCGCCGTCCAGGTCGTCCACCTCGCGGATCTCCGGCATCGGCGATACTGTTCCGGTTCCCCCGAAGGCCTCGTGCACGGCTTGGGCGGAGTGCGGCAGGAACGGCGACAGCTGCGTCCGGCAATCCGAGATCGCCTGCGCGGCAACGTGAAGCACGGTCTTCATCCGCTCCGGGTCGGTGTTCTTCAGTTTCCACGGGGCGGTGTCAGATAGATACTTGTTGGCGTCGGCCACCACGCGCATCGCCTCGGTGATGGCCTGCTTCTGATGGTGGGTGCGCAGCAGAGTGCCGACCTGCTCGAAGCCTGCGGCGGTGCTGGCCAGCAGGGCCCGGTCGACGTCCAGCAGCTGTCCGGCAGCAGGAATGGACCCCAGGTTCTTGTGGATCAGCGATGCCGTCCGGTTGACCAGATTTCCCCAGCCAGCCACCAGCTCGTCGTTGGTTCGGCGGACGAACTCGGTCCAGGTGAAGTCGGTGTCCTGGTTCTCCGGCCCAGCCACGGCCAGGAAGTAGCGCAGCGCGTCGGGCTGGTAACGGGACAGGATGTCCCGGACGTAGATCACCACCCCGCGGCTGGAGGAGAACTGCTTACCCTCCATGGTCAGGAACTCGCTGCTGACCACCTCGGTAGGCAGGTTCAGCTCACCGAAGATGCCCGGCTCACCACCGCGTGAACCCTGGCCGTTGTAGGCCAGCAGTTCGGCCGGCCAGATCTGGGAATGGAAGGTGATGTTGTCCTTGCCCATGAAGTAGGCCGACCGGGCCGCGGGGTCGTTCCACCACTGCCGCCAGGCATCCGGGTCCCCGGTCCGCCGGGCCCATTCGATCGACGCCGACAGGTAGCCGATCACGGCGTCGAACCAGACGTAGAGCCGCTTGTTCTGGTTGTCCTCCCATCCCGGCAGCGGCACCGGGATGCCCCAGTCGATGTCGCGGGTCATCGCCCGCGGCCGGATGTCGTCCAGCAGATTCAGGCTGAACTTGAGCACGTTCGGCCGCCAGTCGGTGCGGGTTTTCAGCCAGGTGGTGAGGGCGTCGGCCAAGGCGGGCAGATCAAGGAAGAAATGCTCTGTCTCAACGAATTTCGGCACTTCACCATTGATGCGGCTGTGTGGATTGATCAGTTCGGCGGCGTCCAGCTGGTTGCCGCAGTTGTCGCACTGATCGCCGCGAGCCTGGCCGTAACCGCAGATCGGGCAGGTTCCCTCGATGTAGCGGTCGGGCAGGGTGCGGCCGGTGGACGGCGAGATCGCGCCGGTGGTGGTCTGCTCGATCATGTAGCCGTTGCGATGCACCACCCGGAACAGCTCCTGGGCCACCGCGTAGTGGTTGCGGGTGGTAGTCCGGGTGAACAGGTCGTATGACAGCCCGAGCGCGTGCAGGTCCTCGACGATGATCCGGTTGTACCGGTCGGCCAGGGCCTGGGCGGGCAGGCCCTCCTGCTCGGCCTGGACCAGGATCGGGGTGCCATGCTCGTCCGTCCCGCTGACCATCAACACATCGTGCCCAGCCATCCGCATGTACCGGCTGTAGACGTCGGAGGGGACGCCGAAACCGGCGACGTGGCCGATGTGGCGCGGGCCGTTGGCGTACGGCCAGGCGACAGCGGAGAGGACGTGGGTCACGCCACCGATCCTGTCAGACTTCGCAACTCGTTTGATCGCGGTCAGGCCAGCCCGGGCAGCCCGCGCTTGATCTGCCGGACGGCCTGGCCGATCCGCTGCTCGTTCTCGATCAGGGCGAACCGCACGTGCCCATCGCCGTCCGGGCCGAAGCCGACGCCGGGCGAGACGGCGACGTCGCACTCGTTCACCAGCCGGGTGGCGAACTCGATCGAACCCAGATGCTGGTAGGCCTGCGGTATCCGGGCCCAGACGAACATGGTTCCCCTGGGCCGGGCCACCTCCCAGCCGATCCGGCTCAGCCCGTCGCACAGCGCGTTCCGGCGTTCTTCGTAGATGGCGTTGACCTGACTCGGATACTCGGACGCGTCGTTCAGGGTCACCGTGGCCGCGATCTGCACCGGCTGGAACGCGCCATAGTCCAGGTAGCTCTTCAACTTGGCCAAAGCCGCCACCACATCAGCGTTTCCGAGCATGAAGGCCATTCGCCAGCCGGCCATGGAGAAGGACTTGGTCATCGAGTACAGCTCGACCGCACAGTCCAGCGCGCCGTCGCATTCCATGATGGACGGCGGACGCCAGCCGTCGAAACCGACGTCAGCGTAGGCAAAGTCGTGCACCAGGACCACGTCGCGCTGCCGGGCCCAGTCGACCAGCCGCTGCAGGTCGGCCTTCTCGGCCGTGGCCGTGGTGGGATTGTGCGGGAACGACAGCACGATCACGCGCGGCTTGGGCCAGCCGTACTCCCACTGCTCCATCAGGTTGCCGATGTAGTCGGCGGCGGTGCCGTCCGGCTTGGGCCCGATCTGCACCTGACGGGCGTCCGCACCGGCGAAGTAGGGGCCCCAGATGTGGATCGGGTAGGACGGCGAGGGCACCAGGGCGACGTCGCCGGGCTGGAGCAGGACCCACATCAGGTGGCTGAAGCCTTCCTTGGCTCCGATGGTGGTGATCACGTTCAGGTCGGGGTCGAGCTTGACGCCGTACTGCTCGTCATAACGCCGGGCGATCGCTTCGCGCAGCTTGGGCAGGCCCCGGCTGGAGGAGTAGCGATGGTTGCGAGAGTTGTGGGCCGCCTCGGCCAGCTTCTCCACCGCGAGCTGTGGGCTGGGGATGTCCGGGTTGCCGAACCCGAGGTCGACGATGTCCCGCCCCTCCCGCCGGGCCACCAGCTTGAGGCCGTCGATGATGGTGAAGACGTAGGGGGGCAGGCCCGGGATCCGGCGGAATTCCACGACCAGCAGGCTACCGACGGGGCGCTGGGTTCCGGCCCGTGCGCCAGCGAGGAGGTCCACGAGTTCGTAATTGGCCCCACTGACTGGGAGCGCGGCAGACTTCCGGGCTATGGCGACCCGGCTGGTGAACGTGGTCATCGACAGCGCCGATCCGCACGAACTGGCGGGATGGTGGAGCCAGGCGCTGCGCTGGCCGGCCGAACACCACCCGGATGAGAGCGACGTGAAGCCGCCGCCGGATACTCCAGGAGTCGAACTGGTCTTCGTGCCGGTCTACGACGAGCGAGTGGTCAAGAACCGGCTGCACCTGGACCTGGCCAGTCAGAGCGCAGGCGATCAGCAGGCCATGGTGGAGCGGCTGCTGAGCGCCGGGGCACGGTGGAAGGACATCGGCCAGGGCGACGTGCCCTGGACCGTGATGGCCGATCCGGAAGGCAACGAGTTCTGTGTGGCCGATCCGTGGCCGGCCTACGGCAACACCGGCCCGATCGCAGCCATCACGGTTGACTGCGTGGCGCCGGGGGTGGTGGCTGCCTTGTGGGCGCTGGCTGCGGGCGGGCGGGTTCCGGCGTCCAGCGACGCCGCAGTGAGCTTGCGCGCAACCACCGGCAGCGGGCCGTGGCTCGCATTCACCCGTACCGGCGAACCGCACACGGTCAAGAACCGCGTGCACCTGGACGTCGCCGGGTTCCGCGACGATGACCAAGCCGCCGAAGTGGAACGGCTGATCCGGGCCGGAGCTCTGCGGGCCGAAGTCGGCCAGTCGGATCTGCCGGAGGGGCAGCTGAGCTGGGTCGTGCTGACCGACCCGGAGCAGAACGAATTCTGCGTGCTTTCCTCGAGAAACTGATCCAGCCGGTCAGGATGGCTGATCGGCGGGGATGGAGCCGAGCTCGGCGGCACGGGTGACCGCGGTGACAGCAGCATCCTGGTCTTGCCAGCGAGCCAGCCGAGCAGCCACCGCCTCCAGCCCGGCCTGGTCACCGAACCGGGCTCGCAGCAGCCGGGTCAGAGTTTCCAGGACACCCTGCTCGATTCCCTGCTCGATTCCCTGCTGGTTGCCGCGGCTCATCAGCTCCTGGCCGACTTCCGTCTCGCTGTAGAAGTCGGCGATGCTCTCGACCGTCATGCCCGTCTCCCTCCGTACTCGATCAATCGTAGGTCCGTCCAGGCGGATTGTCGCCAAGACGGCAGTGGCCTCCAGCAGCGCGTCCTGCTGAGGTCCGGGCGTTGTACCGGTGCGGATGACACTGAGCGCAGTGGCTAGTTCCCGGCCCGAGGCCTGGCTCGCCAGCACAGCCAGCGGCGCCAGGTGGGGGTCCGACAGTAGGGTTTCTGGCGCGCATTCTCGCAGGTAGAGGGCTTGCAGGCCCAACGCGAAGCCGGAACGTGGGTCGTCGCAGCTGGCCACTCGTCCATCGCCGAGGACGATGGCGATCTGGCGGATGCTGCTGCCTGGATGCTTCTCCATCAGCCGAACCCGGTACGCCGCCATCCGGATGGCCAGGTCCGGTTCGGCGTCCCTGGCGTACTCCGCATGCAGCAGCTGCCCCGGGCGGACTCTCACGACCAGGTCGGCGTACAGGGTCTGCGCCGGGAAGCTGCCCGACAACACCTCCGGCGGGCCTGTCGGCGGGACGCCGAGCCATCGGC
This sequence comes from uncultured Kineosporia sp., assembly GCA_964250315.1. GTDB lineage: Bacteria > Actinomycetota > Actinomycetes > Actinomycetales > Kineosporiaceae > CAXUFS01. Next base: position 5,414 of record CAXUFS010000107.1, read on the forward strand.
AGAACACGCCCAGGTCCGCTTCGGCTATCTGTCGCATGGCCCGGTCATAGATGGGGCCTGGTCTCGACCGGCGCGGCCCTTCGGATGAATCCCCCCATTTGTCCATGCGGGTGATCCTGCTGGAAGGGTACGACAGGATGAGACGTGGCCAGGCGGTCAGCGCGGTGGCGAGGTCAGGGCCCGGTAGAGGTCGTTCGTTGAGACGCCGGCTGAGCGAGCCACCTCAGCGCAGGCCCGGCGAAGGCTCAGGCCCCCGGCCCGCAGCACCTGCACCTGCCGACCGAGCTGAGCCAGCAGCTCAGCGCCGTCCGCCGGATCCAGGGTCAGCACAGCACCCGGCGAACCGCCCACGACAATCGTGACCTCGCCGAGGATCTCCGTCGAAGCAGCCCACGCCGCCAGCTCGCCAAGTGTTCCGCGATGAACCTGCTCGTGGGTCTTGGTCAGCTCCCGGCACACCGCGGCCAGGCGCGAATCACCGAACCCGGTGGCCATATCGGCCAGGCTGTCCGCACACCGCCGCGGCGACTCGAAGAAGATCATGGTCCGCTTCTCCTGCGCCAGAGAGCCGAAACCAGCGCGCCGCCGTCCGGAGGTCCGGGCCGGAAAGCCCTCGAAACAGAACCGATCCGTCGGCAGTCCCGACAGCGCCAGTGCGGTCAGCGCCGCCGACGGCCCCGGCACCGCCGTCACCGTGAAACCGGCGCCGGCCGCGGCCTGGACCGCTCGCAGTCCCGGATCCGAGATCCCCGGCATCCCGGCGTCGGTCACCAGCACCACCACTGCTCCGGCCTCCAGTGCCGACACCAGTTCCAGCGAGCGGGCTGCCTCGTTGTGCTCGTGGTAGCTGATGATCCGGCCCCGCGGCTCGATCGACAGCGCGGCCGTCAGCCGTCGCAACCGGCGGGTGTCCTCGGCCGCGATCAGATCGGCCCCGGTCAGCAGTTGCGCCAGCCGAGGCGAGGCATCCAGCGGATCGCCGATCGGAGTCGCCGCCAGGACCAGCAGGCCCCCCTCCCGCTCCACCGGCCGCCGCTCACCGCCGGTCACGACAGCAACCCGGCCGGATCACGCCAAACCTCGACTCCGTCAATCATTTCCGGACCCTGCCCCAACAACTGGGTCAGCGTCGCCCGCAGCGCCACAGCAGCCGGCGATGGTCCGAGCACCATCATCTCCGGATGCCAGGCCCGGAGATCCTGTAGCGCCTGGGCCCGGAACTCCGGCGTGACCGCAGCCGGCTGGCCGGTCCGGGCGACGTCGGCCAGCGCCCGGGCCAGTGCCGGATCGGCGTCCCCGCCGACGTAGGCGTGCCCGCCCGGACCAGGCCCGAGGAAGTAGCCGCCCGGCATGCTGAACGAGAAGCCGGCCGCGACCTGCCAGCGCATCGCCTCGGTCTCGACCGCGGTCGGATACGGCAGCACCACCAGCACCGACCCCTTCGGTATCGAGGAGGATGCCCGGGTGAAGAAACGGGGTGCCGACGGGATCTGCTCCACCGGTAACGGTCTTGGCAGCAGCGGCGCCAGGCAGGCGACCGCGACCACACCAGCCACTGCGCACCGAGTTCGCCGTGAACCCCGCGGCGAGGCCGGTGCAGACAGCAGAGCCTGCAAGCCCAGAGCCAGCAGCAGGCCGGCGAACAGCGCCGCCGGAAGGGCGAGCCGGGTCGCCAGCGACGCCTCGGCCACCGGCAGCGACTGCAGGATGGCGTACGGCCCGCGCCACGAGTGCTGTACTCCGCCGACCCAGATCCGCCCGCCCAGCGACAGCACCAGGCAGAGGAACAAGCCGACCCCCGCGCAGCGCACCAGCAGTGTCCTCCAGCCGAGGACGACGACCAGCAGGCAGAAGACCAGTAGCGGCACCCCGAGAAAAGCCAGATGCTCCTCAACCCCACCCGGAAACAGCGCCGACGCCGCCGAACCGGCATCGGTGTGCAGCAGCAGCCGGTCGCTGGTGGTCCAGAAGGCGGTCAGATCGGCACCGAAGTAATTGGGCAGGAAAGGGCTGCCATGCTGGGCCAGCGGCCCGAAGAACTGCAGGTACAGCGGATAGCCGGCGATCAGCAGCAGAACCGCGAAGGCCGCCGCCGCGGAGCGGGCGAGCCGTGACAGCGCGCCGGTCAGCAGCGAGGGCCGGGACACCGCCGCGGTCAGCGCCACCATCAGGCTGGCGATGCCGGCCTGGAACAGCACCTCCTCGCCGATGAATATCTGAGCGGTGGCGACCAAGCCGAGTAACAGCCCGGCGGGCACCGGCCGCGGGTTCTGCCAGGCTCGCACTCCCAGGACCAGCAGAACCGGCAGCAAGGGCGCCAGCGACATCGTCACGTGCCCGACCAGCGAGTTCACGATCGCCGGGGAGATACCGAACCCGGCTGCACCGGCCAAGGCGGCCGGAACCCCCAGCCGATCCCCCGACTGGGCCGACACCACGTCCTGCTGCCGCAGCGCCCAGAAGGACGCGGCGATGCACAGCGGTACCGACAGGATGGTCAGCACGTTCAGTGTCGCCAGCGAGCCGAACAGCCAGGTGATCGGGCCGAGCACGATCGAGGGCAGCAGCAGGCTGTTGTTGTTCATGGCGCTGACTCCGCCCGGCCAATTCAACGCGGGCGTGGCGAACGGGCTCTGGCCGTGCAGGATCGCGAACGGCGTGTGAGCCAGCCACCAGCTGTAGTGGGTGGCGTCCGGGATGTTGCCCGACACCGCCCGGGCAGCCGGGTCGGCCCACAACCGGAACGTGCAGGCCGTCCCGGCCACGGCGGCGCAGACAGCCGCCAGCAGCACCACAACTCCTCGCGGAGCCGGACCGGCCGGCCGCAGCGGATCTGCGGGCGGGCGTGAGGGCGCCTGCGGGCTCGCGGCAGCAGGCGGCAGGGTCACCGGCCAAGTCTCCCAGCAGAAGCGCCCGCCACACCGCACAAGACCGGGCCTTAGAGTGACCAGCGTGGCCCGCGCGGACGTGATCGAGAACGCGGTGATCAGGCCCCCACCGGTGGCCGCTGAGCCGGCCGCGCTGATCAGCCCGGATCGGCCGTCCAGCTCGATCTGGAGCTGGCTGGCCATCTTCGGCATCACCGCCTTCGGTGGCTTCATCCGGTTCTGGCGCCTCGATGTCCCGCACAAGCTGGTCTTCGACGAGACCTACTACGTCAAGCAGGGCATCTCCATGCTCCGGGTAGGCTACGAGCTGGCCTGGAACGGTGCGGGCAAGGACGTCGATGCCCGGCTGGCCAGCGGAGACACCACCAGCCTGTTCACCACCAAGCCCGACTTCGTGGTCCATCCACCGGCCGGCAAGTGGATGATCGCCTTCGGCGAGTGGATCTTCGGCCCGGCCAGTTCCTGGGGCTGGCGGTTCTCCGCCGCGATGGCCGGCACCCTGTCCATCCTGATGATCACTCTGATCGCCCGGCGGCTGTTCAGCTCGACCCTGATCGGCCTGATCGCGGGCCTGCTGCTGAGCGTGGACGGCGAGCACTTCGTGCACAGCCGGACCGGGCTGCTCGACATCTTCGTGATGTTTTGGGCTCTAGCCGCTTTCGGCTGCCTGCTGGTCGACCGGGACGTCGCCCGCCGCCGTTTGGCCAACCGGATGGCCAACCGGATGGCCAAC
>CAXUFS010000108.1:0-9016 GCA_964250315.1 uncultured Kineosporia sp.
GTGTAGGACGTCCCATAACCGAACGGAAACAGCGGGGTGGGATCCAGGTTGGTGATCCCGCCGCTGCCGGCTCCCAGCGGGGGGACCAGGTAGGTGCCGGGCTGGCCCCCGGGGTGGCGGGGGATCTGCACCGGCAGCTTGCCGCTGGGCTGCACCCTCCCGGTGAGCACCCCCGCGCTCGCCAGGCCACCCTCCTGACCGGGCATGAAGGCCTGAACCAGCCCGGCCGCACGACCGAGGACGTCTCCCAGCGCGTACGGCCGGCCAGATACGACCACGACCACGACGGGCACCTCCAGCTCGAAGAGTTGCGACAGGAGATCCGCCTGGACGCCGGGCAACCGGAGATCCTCGGCGTCACAGCCCTCCCCCGACGTCCCCTGCCCGAAGAGCCCGGCCAGATCACCGACGAAGGCCACACAGAGATCGGCCCCGGCCGCGGCCGTGAGCGCGGCATCGAAGCCGGACCGATCATCTCCCTGGACCGCACAGCCCGGCTGATGAATGACCTCGGCTCCAGGCAGCTCGGTCTGTAGCGCGGCCACGGCGGTGACGACATCAACCCCCAGCCCCAGCCCCGGATAACGCGGTAGCACGTGATTGGGAAAGGCGTAGCAGCCCATGAACGTGCGCGGGTCGGCCGCGCACGGCCCGACCACAGCGATCCGATGGAGCGGCGGGCGTGCCCCGCCCAGCAGGGGAAGAGCGGTACCGGCGTCGAGCAGGACGATCGAGCGCCGGGCCAGCTCGGCCGCGATCGCGCGGTTGGCGCTGGAATCGAGATCGAGCCCGGCCGCACCGGTGACCGATTTCTCCGGCGTCCAGTCCGGATCGAGCAGTCCGAGCTCGGCCTTCTGGCGCAGCACCCGCCGGGCCGCCCGGTCGATGAGTTCCTCAGAGAGTTCACCGCGCCGGACCCGCCCGGCCAGTGCCTGACTGAAGCCGGCGGTGTCAGGCAGTTCGATGTCGATACCAGCCGCGAGCGCCTGAGCGCCGGCCTCGTCGATGCTGCCCGCTACCCGGTGCATCGTGGCCAGAAACGGGACTGCCCAGTAGTCCGAGACCACGGTTCCGGTGAAACCCCATTCGTCGCGGAGTATTTCGGTGAGCAACCAGGAGTCCGCGGCGGCCGGAACGCCGTCCACGTCGGCGTAGGAGTTCATCACTGAACCGGCTCCGGCTTGCATCACCGCACGCTGGAACGAGGGCAGGATCATGTCCATCAGCTCGCGCCGGCCCATCGGTACCGGCCCGTGGTTGCGCGCACCGCGCGACGCCGAATACCCAGCGAAGTGCTTGAGCGTGGCGATGACTCCGCCGCTCTGCAGTCCCCTGACGTAGGCCGATCCCAAAGTGGCCACCAGGTAGGGGTCTTCGCCCATCGTCTCCTCGACCCGGCCCCAGCGGTAGTCGCGGACGACGTCCAGAACCGGGGAGAGTCCCTGATGCACTCCGGCCGCCGCCATGTCCCGGCCGATGGCCGCGGCCATCCGCTCGACCAGATCGGGATCGAAGGTGGCCCCCCAGGCGATCGCGGCCGGATATACCGTCGCCCCGAAGGTGGTGAATCCGGTCAGGCACTCCTCATGCACGATGGCCGGGATGCGCAGCCGGGAGGAGTCCAGCACGATCTGCTGCTGGCGGACCACCTCGGCTGCACCCTCGGCCGCTGTCACCGGCCGGCTTCCGTAGACCCGGGTGAGATGCCCGAGTCCGTTCTGGCTGGCCTCAGCCAGCGAAACTGAACCGGATCCGGCGAAGACATCCTGCATGGGGGCGACGTTGAGGGCCAGGTCCTGGTCCGGCTGAGGCTGGGGCGGATCGCTGGCGGCGGCGACCTGCATGTCATTGCCAGCCCAGCGGCTGCCGAGTTGCCCGATTCTCTCCTCCAGAGTCATCTCGGCCAGGACCAGTTCGGCCCGGTCAGCCGGGGGAAGGGTCGTGTCGTGCCAGAGGCGGGTGGGCCGGGCCTGCGCAACGACCGGATCCGGGTTGACCACGAAGCCTCCTGCCGGGCGGATGACCGATAATACTCGAAACGTTTCGATGAGCCGAACGATATCTAACTGCAACCAAAATTACGCTCAGAAGACTTGAAAAGTGTTCAGATCCGCCACCGGAAGCAGTTTTCCACTCTCACTCAACCTTCTCCGGACTGCAAGGTATTGACACCGGAATTTCCGAAACATACGTTGATTCGCGCGGCATTGTCGAAAAGTTTCGGAACGAATCGGACCCGCAGTGAAGGTACGTTTCGCGCGCCTAGCCGATCGGCGACACCGCCCAAGGCCGATCGCTCGTCGCGGGAACCCCGCGGCTCTTGAGTATGGAGATCAGAGTGGATCCTTCGATGACGTCCCGCCGGAACCTGTTGAAGCTCGGGCTCACCCTGCCCCTGGCCGGTGCGGCGCTGGCCGCGTGCGGGAGTGATGGACCCAAGGCCTCCGGCACCGGTGCCAGCAGTGGCTCGAAGGCCGGTTCGGCCAGCTATTGGACCTTGTCCGGCAAGCCTCAGGAAGACATCCGGAAAGGCTCGGTGGACCGGTTCAACCAGGCGAACCCCGCCGACCCGATCAAGGTCAGCCTGTTCGCGAACGACGACTACAAGACCAAGATCAAGACCGCGATCGGGGCCGGTCAGGCTCCGACCATCCTCTGGGGCTGGGGCGGTGGCGGCCTGAAGAGCTGGGTCGATGCCGGGGCGGTCGAGGACCTCACCTCCTGGTTCGGGCAGAACGCCGCAGTCAAGGACAAGCTGTTCCCGTCCTCCTTCGGCGCCGCCACCATCAACGGCAAGATCTACGCGATGCCGGCCGAGACCGTGCAGCCGATCGTCCTCTACTACAACAAGGAGGCGTTCGACAAGGTTGGCGCCCAGCCGCCGCAGAGCTGGGGCGACATCATGGACGTAGTGCCGAAGTTCGTCGCCAAGAACATCGCGCCGTTCTCCCTGGCCGGCTCGTCCCGCTGGACGAACATGATGTGGCTGGAGTTCCTCTTCGACCGGATCGGCGGCACCGGGGTGTTCCAGGCCGTGTTCGACGGTGAGAAGGATGCGTGGTCCAACCCGGCGGCACTCAAGGCGCTCACCAACGTCCAGGACCTGGTCAAGGCCAAGGGCTTCGAGAAGGGCTTCTCGTCGGTAATCGCCGACCAGAACGCCGACCAGGCCCTGTTGTACACCGGCAAGGCCGCGATGATGCTGCACGGGGCCTGGTGCTACGGCTCGATGTCCAGCGACGGCGGCGACTTCGTCTCCAGCGGCAAGCTCGGCTGGATGAACTTCCCCCCGGTGGACGGTGGTACCGGCGACCCGTCCAACACGGTGGGCAATCCCGGCCAGTATCTGTCGATCTCGGCCAAGGCCTCCGACGCGGAGAAGGACACGGCGAAGAAGTTCTTCTCCACCCAGGTCCTCACCGAGCCCGAGCAGAAGGCCTGGATCGACACCGGCGGCGTGCCCATCGTCAAGGGCACCGACTCGAACTTCAGCGGCAAGGACGCGGACTGGCTCAAATTCGTCTACGGCGTCGCCGCCAACGCGAAGGTCTTCGCCCAGTCCTGGGACCAGGCGCTGTCTCCGGCCACGGCCGAGACCCTGTTGGACAACATCTCCAAGCTGTTCCAGCTATCGATCACTCCGCAGCAGTGGGTCGACAACATGAACAAGACGATCGGGCAGTGACCGGCCCATGACCGTCGCTCCGATCGGCGCCATCGGTGCCCCGGCCGCGACCGCCTCCCGGGCGGTCCGGCAGGGGCCGATCGGCTGGATGGCGCTGCCCGCACTGCTGATGTTCACGGTGTTCGGCATCCTTCCCCTGATCGGCGTGGTTGTTCTCAGCTTCACCAGCTGGGACGGTATTGGCGCGATCCACCCGGCCGGGCCGGACAGCTGGAAGACGGTCCTGACCGACCGGGCCCTGCTGCACTCGCTGTTCGTGACCTTCGAGATCACGATCCTGTCCTGGGCGGTCCAGACTCCCCTCAGCCTGCTGATCGGGGTGTTCATGGCCGGGCATCAGCGCTACCGAGCCTTCCTCTCGGTGCTGTTCTTCATCCCTCTGCTGCTCAGCCAGGCCGCGATTGCCATCGCCTTTAGCGCCCTGCTCAATCCGAACTTCGGCCTGGGCGCGGGACTCGGAATCGGCTTACTGAACCAGGACTGGCTGGGCAATCCGCACCTGGCCATAGCTGTCGTCGTGTTCGTGGTCTCCTGGCAGTTCATCCCGTTCCACTCGCTGATCTATCAGGGCGGTGCCCGGCAGATCCCGCTGTCGATCTACGAGGCGGCGCAGCTGGACGGGGCGGGGAGGATGCGCACCTTCTTCAGCATCACCCTGCCGCAGCTCAAGAACACGATCATCACGTCGTCCACTCTGATCGTGGTCGGGTCCCTGACCTTCTTCGACATCATCTGGCTACTCACCGCCGGTGGCCCCAGCGACGCCACCCGGGTGCTCGCGCTGGACATGTACATCACCGGCTTCCGCGGGAACCACATGGGCCCGGCCAGCGTGATCGCAACCATCCTGGTGCTGCTCGGCCTCGGAGTGGCCCTCCTGCTGCGCCGGCTGGGCGGTGGCAGTTCCACCAGTAGCCAGCTGGAAGGGGCCTGATCGGATGTCCGGGACACTGCAGACGTCCGCCGGCACCCAGGTGGCCAACCGGGCAGCCGTGGTCACCCGGGTGCGCGGCACCCGGAACTGGCTCGGCGGGCTGGCGGCCTGGCTGTGGCTCGCAGTTGTACTCATCCCGATCTACTGGATCGTGATCACCAGCCTCAAGAACCAGAGCGACTACTTCTCGGCCAATCCGCTGTCGCTGGCCCATCCGACGCTGGCCAATTACCACGCGGTGCTCGACACCGACTTCCCGCGATACTTCCTGAATAGCGTGATCGTCGTGCTCGGCACCACCCTGCCCGCCCTGCTGATCTCGTTCATGGCTGCGTACGCGATCGTCCGGGCCGCCACCAGCCGGTTCCTGCAGGTCGTGAACGTGCTCTTCCTGGCCGGGCTGGCGATCCCGCTGCAGGCCGTGGTGATCCCGATCTACCTGCTGATCATTCGGATGCACCTGTACGACAGCCTGCTGGCGATCGTCCTGCCGTCGATCGCCTTCGCCATCCCGCTGTCGGTGCTGGTGCTGGCCAACTTCATCCGGGACGTACCCAAAGAGCTGTTCGAGTCGATGCGGCTGGACGGAGCCAACGACTGGCGCACGCTATGGTCACTGGCTTTCCCGCTGACCCGCCCGGCTCTGGTGACGGTGGCCATATATCAGGGCCTCGCGTCCTGGAACGGTTTCATCCTGCCGCTGATCCTGACCCAGAGCCCAGACCAGCGGACCCTTCCGCTGGCCCTGTCGGCGTTTCAGGGCCAGTTCCGGGTGAACATCCCAGCGGTGCTGGCATCGGTGGTGATGACCGTGCTGCCGATCCTGGTGTTGTACGTGATCGGGCGCCGCCAGCTGGTGTCCGGCCTGACCGCCGGCTTCAGCAAGTAGCACGGGTCACTACCTGTCTCTTCTCAAGCCACTGGCTAGGTTGGCCGACGCGAGGCGATGCGACGCGACGCGCTCCGCCCTGGTTCTGATGCAGATCATCTGGAGGATCGATGGCACCCACACCGACCCGCGAGGACAAGTTCAGCTTCGGCCTATGGACCGTCGGCTGGCAGGCGCGGGATCTGTTTGGGGAGGCCACCAGGCCGGTGCTGGCCGGGGTCGAAGCTGTGCACAAGCTGGCCGAGCTGGGCGCCTACGGCATCACCTTTCACGATGATGACCTGATCCCGCCCGGCAGCAGCAGTACGGACCGGCAGCGCATCATCGACGAGTTCAAGCAGGCCCTCGACGAGACTGGCCTGGTAGTGCCGATGGTGACCACGAACCTGTTCGGCGATCCGATCTTCAAGGATGGCGGGTTCACCAGCAATGACCGGGCGGTGCGCCGGTACGCGCTGCGCAAGGTGATGCGGAACATGGACCTTGCGGCCGAGCTGGGAGCGCACATCTATGTCTTCTGGGGTGGCCGCGAGGGGTCCGAGGTGGACTTCGCCAAGGATGTGCGAGCCGCCCTCGACCGCTACCGCGAAGGGATCGATCTGCTCGCGCAGTACTCGATCGATCAGGGCTACAACATGCGATTCGCCATCGAGCCCAAGCCGAACGAGCCTCGCGGGGACATTCTGCTGCCCTCGATCGGCCATGCTCTCGCCTTCATATCCCAGCTCGAGCACGCCGACATGGTGGGGATCAACCCGGAAACCGGCCACGAGCAGATGGCGAGTCTGAACTACACCCACGGCATCGCCCAGGCGCTCTGGCAGGGCAAACTGTTCCACATCGACCTGAACGGCCAGAAGGGGCCGAGGTACGACCAGGATCTCGTGTTCGGTTATGGCGACCTGTTGCAGGCGTTCTCCACCGTGGACCTGCTCGAGAACGGCGCCCCCGGTGGCGGCCCGGCCTACGACGGCGACCGCCACTTCGACTACAAGCCGCTGCGCACCGAGAGCATGGACGGGGTGTGGGAGTCAGCGCTGGCCAACATGGAGCTGTACATCACCTTGCGCGAGCGCTCCCGCACGTTCCGGGCCGACCCCGAGGTGCAGGAGGCGCTGGAGGGCGCCAGCGTGGCTGGGCTGGGCCAGCCGACTTTGAACGACGGTGAGACCTACGACCAGCTACTCGCCGACCGCAGTGCTTTCGAGGACTTCGACATCGAAGCGGCCCGGACCAAGGGGTACGGATTCGCCCGGATCCAGCGTCTGGCCCTGGAGCACCTCCTTGGGGTCCGCTGAGCCTCAGTTCACGAGCGAGCGCAGCACATACGGCAGGATGCCGCCATTGCGGTAGTAGTCCGCCTCGCCCGGGGTGTCGATCCGGACCACCGCATCGAAGCTGATCGGCGCGGAACCCTGTTTGGCCGCGGTCACCGGCACCGTGGCTGGCGTCGTGCCCCCGTTCAGAGCCTCCGCGGCGCCGGTGATCTCGAAGGTCTCGGTGCCGTCAAGACCCAGCGAGGCCGCGGTCTCCCCGGCCGGGAACTGCAGGGGCAGCACGCCCATGCCGATCAGGTTCGACCGGTGGATGCGCTCGTAGCTCTGCGCGATCACGGCCCGCACTCCTAGCAGCGCGGTGCCCTTGGCGGCCCAGTCGCGGGACGAACCCGAGCCGTACTCCTGGCCGGCCAGCACCACCAGTGGCACCCCGGCCTGCGCGTAGGACTGGGCAGCGTCGTAGATGGTGGCCTGCTCGCCGTCCCGGGTGAAGTCCCGGGTGAACCCGCCCTGGACGCCGTCCAGTAACTGGTTGCGCAGCCGGATGTTGGCGAACGTGCCCCGGATCATCACCTCGTGGTTACCCCGGCGGGAACCGTAGGAGTTGAAATCCTTGCGCTCGACGCCGTGTTCGGCCAGGTACCGGCCCGCCGGGCTGTCCGCCTTGATCGAGCCGGCCGGGCTGATGTGGTCGGTGGTCACCGAATCTCCTAGCAGCGCAAGCACTCTGGCCCCGCTGATATCGGTGACCGGCGCGGGCTCCCGTTGCATGCCGTCGAAATACGGTGGCTTGCGCACGTAGGTGGAGTCGGCGTCCCAGGCGAAGGTGTCACCGGCCGGGGTCGGCAGCGACGTCCAGCGCTCGTCGCCAGCGAACACGTCGGCGTAGTCGGTGGTGAACATGTCTTGCGAGATCGACGCCTCGACCACCCGGGCGACATCGCTTGCGCTGGGCCAGATCTCGGCCAGCAGCACTGGCTGGTTGTCGCTGTCGACGCCGATCGGTTCGTTGTCCGGGTCCCAGTCCATCGTTCCGGCCAGTGCGTAGGCGATCACCAGCGGCGGCGAGGCCAGGTAGTTCATCTTGATGTCCGGGTTGATCCGGCCCTCGAAGTTGCGGTTGCCCGACAACACCGACACCACCGCCAGGTCGTTCTGCTGGACGACGGCGGAGATCTCCTCGGGCAGCGGCCCGGAGTTGCCGATGCAGGTGGTGCAGCCGTAACCGACCAGATGGAATCCCAGTTTCTCCAGGTAGGGCACCAGTTCAGCCTTGCTGTAGTAGTCCATCACCACCTTGCTGCCTGGAGCCAGCGACGTCTTCACCCACGGTTTGGCCGAAAGTCCGCGCTCCACAGCGTTCTTGGCCAGCAGGGCCGCGGCGACCATGACTGACGGGTTGGAGGTGTTGGTGCAGGAGGTGATCGAGGCGATCGCCACGTGACCGTGGTCGAGCTCGATGGCGGTGCCATCGGCCAAAGTCACCGGCGATGGCTTGCTGGGCCGCCGGCCGGTGCCGCGGCCGGCCACAACCGGTGCGGCAGACTTCTCCTGAGTGCCCGGATCGCTGGTGGACGGCGCGTCACTGGCCGGGAACGACTCCGCCATCGCCTCGTCGACGCCGTTGTGGATGCCGTTGTCACCGGCGTAGTCAGTCAGCGCGGCCCGGAACGCCTGCTTGGCGCCGGTCAGCTCGATCCGGTCCTGCGGGCGCTTGGGCCCGGCGATGCTCGGCACAACGGTGGAGAGGTCGAGCTCGAGGTACTCCGAGTAGGCGGGTTCGCTGGCTGGGTCGTGCCACAACCCCTGCTCCCGGGCGTAGGCCTCGACCAGGGCCACCTGCTGATCGCTGCGCCCGGTCAGCCGCAGATAGTCCAGGGTGACGTCGTCGATGGGGAAGATGGCGCAGGTGGAGCCGAACTCCGGGCTCATGTTGCCGATGGTGGCCCGGTTGGCCAGCGGCACGGCCGAGACACCCTCGCCGTAGAACTCGACGAACTTGCCCACCACACCGTGCTGGCGGAGCAGCTCGGTGATGGTGAGGACGACGTCGGTGGCGGTCGCCCCGGCCGGGATCTCCCCGCTCAGCCGGAAACCCACCACCCGCGGGATCAGCATCGAAACCGGCTGGCCGAGCATGGCCGCCTCGGCCTCGATGCCGCCCACGCCCCAGCCCAGCACGCCCAGGCCGTTGACCATCGTGGTGTGCGAGTCGGTGCCGACGCAGGTGT
>CAXUFS010000109.1:0-5867 GCA_964250315.1 uncultured Kineosporia sp.
GCAACCCACCAGGGAGACGACCAGCAGCAGGTAGAGCGCGGAGAACCAGACCGAGGTGTAGACGTTGCACGCGCCGATCCGCTGCAGCCACGGCCCGGTGCTGGGATGGTCGTTCAGGTAGGACTCGACCCGGGCCGGGTCGATCCGGTTCTGGGGGTAGATCGAGCCGGGAATGGCCGCCACGGCCAGCAGCATCAGCAGCAGCAGTGCGGTGCGCATGCTGGTGAGCTGGCGCCACCCGAACCGCAGGCCACCGATCAGGCCCAGCCGGGGCTGAGTCACCGGCGGCTGCGGCGGCGGCTGCGGCCCGCGCTCACCGACCAGGCCGTCCGGGCGGTTGATCGTGCTCATGCGAGGCTCATAGGGCCGGGGCGAAGTTGGCGGCCAGGTTCTGGGCCGAGGCGATCAGGTGGGCCCACAGTCCGGTGACCAGCAGCAGCCCGACCAGCACCAGCATCCCCCCGCCGAAGCGGGCGATCGCCAACCGGTGCCGGCGCAGCACTCCGAACGCCGACATCGCGCGGCGGTAGGCCAGCGCGGCGATCAGGAACGGCACGCCCAGGCCGAGGCAGTAGGCGGTGGCCAGCAGCGCCCCCCGGGCCGGATCACCGAAGTCACCGGCCAGCAGGAAGATCGAGGCCAGCGTCGGGCCGATGCACGGCGTCCACCCCAGCCCGAAGACGATCCCCAGCAGGGGCGCGCCGATCAAGCCGGCCGCCGGGCGGACATTCGGGCGCCAGCCGGCTGTGGTGGCCGGGATCAGCCGGGCGGACACTCCGGCAAAGATCAGCCCGAGGATGATGGTGGCGACGCCGAGCACCCGGCTGAGCCCGTCGTGGTAGCGGATCAGCGCGTTACCGAGCGCACCGGCCACCCAGCCCGCGGTGACGAACACCGCGCTGAATCCGGCTACGAACAGCAGCACCCCCAGGAACAACCGGCTCCGGTCCTGTCGTTCCGGATCCTCCCCGGTCAGACCAGTGACGTAACCCAGATAGCCTGGAACCAGCGGCAATACGCAGGGCGAGGCGAACGAGACCAATCCAGCCAGCACAGCGATCGGCACCGCCAGCAGCAGCGACCCGTCCAGCACGGTTCCGGTCATGAACTCACGCCCGGTTCACCCGCGGCCCACGTCGCCGACCAGGTCGACCAGCGTCACCTTCGTGATCTCGCCGCTGAACCGGGCCGCGACCCGGCCCTGCCGGTCGAGGATCAGCGTGGTCGGGATCGCGTTCGGTGGAACGGCGCCTTTCAGCGCCAGCAACAGCTTTCCGCCGTCGTCGACCAGGCTGGGATAGGTGACCTTGTACTTCTGCTGGTAGGCCAGCGCCTGGGCCACGCTGGCGTCCCGGGTGTTGATGCCCACGAAAGTCACCTTCTGGCTGGCCAAGTCGGATGCGGCCGCGACCAGGGCAGGCGCCTCTTTCCGGCACGGCGGGCACCAGGAACCCCAGACGTTCAGCACCACGGTTTGCCCCCGCAGCGAGGCGACGTCCAGCGGTTTCCCGTCCAGAGTGGTGCCTTTCAGTGTCACCGGTTCGCCCCGCTGCTGCGCCGGGACCTGCAGGACCGCACCGTCCCCGATCGGATAGGCGCTGGTACCAGTGCCTTTGGACGATCCGGAGCAGCCGGCCAGGACCAGGGCCCCAGTCAGCCCCAGAACGATCAGGCCCGCGCGCCGGTTCATGCGCCGGCGATCTTCTGGGCGGCGGGCAGCAGGTCCTTGGACGGCTCGCAGTATTCGATCCGCACGATCCGCGGGCCCTGATAGACGAACGAGGTGACCGAGGCCAGTGAGCACTCACGCTGGCGCGGGTCGTGCCAGAGCCTGCGCCCTTCGGCCTTGAGCCGGCTGAGCCAGATCGGGCTCTGATGGCTGACCAGCACCGACTCCCGGCCCGGCACCCGATCGCGGGAGCCGGCCACCGCGGCCAGCACCCGGGCGGCGATCTCCTGGTACGGCTCGCCCCAGGACGGCCGGAACGGGTTGATCAGATACCGCCAGTGCCGCGGGTGCCGCAGCGAGCCGTCACCGACGCCGAACCTGAGCCCCTCGAAGTGGCTCTGCGCCTCGATGATCCGATCGTCGGTGCCCACCGGCAGGTCGTGCGCGGCGGCCACCGGCGCGGCGGTCTGCTGAGCCCGCTCCAGCGGAGACGAGACCACCTCGGCGATGTCGCGCAGGGCGAAGAACCCGGCGGCCCGCTCAGCCATCCGGTGCCCCAGATCGGAGAGCCGGTAGCCCGGCAGCCGGCCGTAGAGGATGCCGCCGGGGTTGTACACCTCGCCGTGCCGCAACAGGTGCACCACGGTGCGGACGTCGCTCACGGACCCATCTTGGCAGCCGAAGCTGAGGACGCGGCGGCCCGGGCCGCCGCTGGCAGCGCGGCCAGCACCTGCTCGATCGCCGCGTCGTCGTGGGCGGCGGAGAGGAACCACACTTCGTAGGCGCTCGGCGGCAGGTAGACCCCCTGAGCCAGCATGGAATGGAAGAAGGCGGCGAAGGCGTCCAGATCCTGCTGCTGGGCATCGTCGAAGTTGCGCACCCGGTCCAGGCCGGTGAAGAAGACGCTGAACATCGATTCGGCGAACTGGATCCGATGCGGGACGCCGGCCTGGGTCAGCGCCTGCGCCACTCCAGCGGAGATCACCGCAGCGGCCTTGGCCAGTTGCTCGTAGACCCCGGTGGTGCAGGACCGCAGGGTGGCCAGGCCTGCGGCGGTGGCGACCGGGTTCCCGGACAGGGTTCCCGCCTGGTAGACCGGACCGGCCGGGGCCAGCCGGGCCATCACGTCGGCCCGCCCGCCGAACGCTGCCGCCGGGAAGCCGCCGCCCATCACCTTTCCGAAGGTGAGCAGGTCGGGGCCGGCCTGGACGCCGGTGCCGTCGTCCACCGGACCCTCGAACCCGTACCAGCCGGACGGCGACACCCGGAAGCCGGTCATCACCTCGTCGGAGATCAGCAGAGCGCCGTACCGGCGGGTCAGGGCGCGCAGCGCCTGGGTGTATCCCGGCTGGGGCGGGACCACGCCCATGTTCCCCGGGGCGGCCTCGGTGATCACCGCGGCGATGTCGTCGCCGTGCCGCTCGAAGGCGTCGTCCAGTGCGGGCACGTCGTTGTAGGGCAGCACGATGGTGTCGGCCGCGCTGGCGCCGGTGACGCCGGGTGTGGTCGGCAGGGCGAAGGTGGCGACGCCGGAGCCAGCCGCAGCCAGCAGCGCGTCGACGTGGCCGTGGTAGCAGCCGGCGAACTTGATGATCTTGCTGCGACCGGTGAAGCCGCGGGCCAGCCGGACCGCGCTCATCGTCGCCTCGGTGCCGCTGGAGACCAGCCGGAGCTGCTCGGCCGGCCCGACCCGCGCCACGATCTCCTCGGCCAGGGCTACCTCGCCCTCGGTGGCGGTGCCGAAGGAGAAGCCTCGTTCGATCGCGGCCTGGACCGCGCCGAGCACCTCGGGATGCCGGTGGCCGAGGATCATCGGGCCCCAGGAGCACACCAGGTCGACGTAGCGCCGGCCATCGGCGTCGAACAGGTACGGACCATCGCCGCGGACCATGAACCGCGGGGTACCACCGACGGCACCGAATGCGCGCACCGGAGAATTCACCCCGCCCGGCGTCACCGCCAGGGCGCGATCGAACAGTGCCTGCGAGTTGGGCGCGGCCTCCGGATAGTTCGGCTCACTCATCCGGACATCCTGTCAGCCGCGACGGGCCGGGGATTCGGCCAGCGCGTCAGGTTCCGGCTGGACTACTAGAGGTAGGCGTCCACCCGGCCTGTGCGGTGAGCCGCGGACTCGGTGCCGGCCCGGTTGGCGGCCTGCTGGCTGATGATGGCGGCCGCCGCAGCATGCCGGGCAGCGGTATCGGCCGACTGCTGCTGCCGGGCGGCGGCAGTCGCGCGCGCAGCCGCGATCGACTGCTGGATCTCCCGGTTCACCAGCGCCAATCCAGCGCTGGAGACTCCATTGACGTTCATCGTCACCTCCCAGAACAGAGCTGATCTTGAACATTCATTGTCGAACACCTGAGCCGATATTGATCAGCACCCATTCGGGTACAGTCAGCGACTCCTTCACCCGGATGGGCCAGGCTGGCCTGCCGGTGCCGCGCTGGCCGCCTGTTCAGCGCCGGGCGGCGATCATCCGCTCCGTCTCAGTGCCCACGGCGGGGTTCACCACCCCGGCCCGGGAGCCGCCCAGCTTGGCCGCCAGGTGCTCGCCCACCGTGATCGGCGGGTAGCTGGTGCCGCCCGCCTCGACCCGGCCCGGGATGGTCGAGATCACCGCGTCGATGTTGCCGTCGTGGAAGTAGGCGGCGGACCGGCGGCGCAGGATCCGCCCATCCACCACCGGCGGCTTGACCCGGTGCAGTGTGGACAGCCAGGTGTCCCCGGTCCAGCGCGCGGTCAGGTCACCGAGGTTGACCAGCAGGGCTTCATCGGCTGGCTGCACGTCGTGCCATACGCCATCCTGGCCCAGCACCTGCAGGCCCGGCACCTGATCGGCCCAGAGCACGGTGACGATGCCGTAGTCGGTGTGCTCGCCCATGCCGATCAGATCGCCGTCCAGGTCCACCGTTCCTTCCGGCAGGGCGTAGTTGTTCATCCGCAGCACGTCCAGGGAGTGGTCCGTGGCCTGCTCGAACAGGGCCGGATCGACGTCCAGCGCATCCGCGAAGATCCTGGTCAGCAGGCGCGCCACCCGGCCCGCCTGCGCGAAGTAGGCCTCCACCGCGGCCCTGAACGCGGCAGCTTCGAAACCGGGCCCATCGCCTGGCCACAGATTCGGGGCGTAGTCCGTCTCCGGCAGCCGCTGATCCGGATAGGCCGAGGCCGGGACGCCGACATTGAACGCCTCGAAGAAGTCGTTCATCCGGGACGCCTGTTCCACCCCCAGCGACAGGCTGAGGGACTCGCTCTTCGGCGGGGCATAGCCCCGGTTGATCTCCGGCGGGGTGCGGTAGGCCCGCTTGGTGTCCAGATCCTGATCGAAGAAGGCATCCATCGCGGCGCCCAGCCCCCCGATCGTTTCCGGCGGTACACCGTGGCCCAGGATCTGCACGAAACCCACCGTGCGGCAGGCCTTCTCCAGAGCCAGGGCGACCTGGTGCCGCTCCTCGGCGGTGGCCTCCCGCTGATAGGCGGAGATGTCGACGGCGGGAACGGTGAAAGCAGCCATGCTCCAGTGTGCCGGCTCGGGCCCGGCAGGGCGAGACGGACCAGCGGGGAGGACCAAGGCACTCATCTCACGGTTCCGGGCTCCGGAACGGCCATCGATCCTCCCGGCTGGAACGGCTGCGCCAGAATGTCGACATGGACACGCCAATGGCCACATCGTTCGGGCAGGCCGCCGCCGCCTACGAACAGGGACGGCCGGACTACCCGGCGGCGGCGATCTCCTGGATGCTGCCGGACAATGCGATCACGGTGGCGGACGTCGGGGCCGGCACCGGCAAGTTCAGTGCCAACCTGGCCGCGGCAGGCCGGACGGTGATCGCGATCGATCCGGACCAGCAGATGCTGGACGCCCTGTCCATCCGGCACTCAGGCATCGAAACCCGTTCCGGTACAGCGGAACATCTGCCGCTGGCCGATGGCAGTGTGGACGCCGTCACCTTCGCTCAGTCCTGGCACTGGGTGGACACCGGCCTGGCCTCGCGCGAGGTGGCCCGGGTGCTGAAACCCGGCGGCACGCTCGGCCTGATCTGGAACATCCGGGACGAGCGGGTGCCCTGGGTGGCCGAGCTGGGCCAGATCATGACGGGCAGCGCAGCCGAGCGACTACTGGCCGAGAACGGCCTGTCGGTCGGCGAGCCCTTCGGCCAGCTCGAACACTGGAGCCTGGAGTGGACCCGGGAACTGA
>CAXUFS010000109.1:5896-8994 GCA_964250315.1 uncultured Kineosporia sp.
GGCGATGGTGTCGTCCCGGAGCTATGTGATCACCGCCACGCCGCAGCGCAGGCAGCAGATCCTCGGCAGCGTCCGGCAGCTGCTGGCCGATCCGGCGATCAGCGGGTCCGGAACCGTCGCCCTGCCCTACCTCACCTACGCCTTCCGAACCCGCAGCTGAGCTGGTGATCTTCCTGGGGGTGGCGCCAGGACCGGTCAGGGCAGAGCGGCGGCGACCTCGGTGGCCCAGTAGGTCAGGATGATCGACGCGCCGGCCCGCCGGATGGAGGTCAGCGCTTCGACGATCGCCCGGTCGCGGTCGATCCAGCCGTTCGCGGCCGCCGCCGAGATCATCGCGTACTCGCCCGACACCTGATAGGCGGCGACCGGCACATTGACCGAGTCCGCCACTCGGGCAACGACATCGAGGTAGGACATGGCCGGCTTCACCATCACGATGTCGGCTCCCTCGGCGATGTCGAGAGCCACTTCGCGCAACGCCTCCCGGCCGTTGGCGAAGTCCTGCTGGTAGGTGCGGCGATCGCCGTCCAGTGCGGACTCGACCGCGTCCCGGAAGGGCCCGAAGAACGCCGAGGAGTACTTGGCGGCGTAAGCCAGGATCACGGTGCTCTGATGTCCGGCGGCGTCCAACCCGGAGCGGACCGCCGCGACCTGGCCGTCCATCATGCCGCTCGGCCCGACCACGTGCGCCCCAGCCTCGGCCAGCGCAACCCCCATCTGGGCGTACCGGATCAGGGTGGCGTCGTTGTCCACGCTGCCGTCGGGAGCCAGCACGCCGCAGTGGCCATGATCGGTGAACTCGTCCAGGCACAGGTCGGCCATCACCACCAGGTCGTCACCAACCTCGGCCCGGACGTCGGCCACCGCTTGGTTCAGGATGCCACCGGGATCAGTTGCCCCGGAGCCGATCGCGTCCTTGACCAGCGGCACGCCGAAGATCATGATTCCGCCGATGCCCAGGCCGGCGGCTTCGGCCGCGGCCTTGCGCAGCGACTCCCGGCTGTGCTGGACGACGCCCGGCATCGATGCGACCGGAACCGGCTGAGCCGCACCCTCTTTCACGAACACCGGCAGTACCAGCTCGGACCGGTGCAGCCGGGTCTCGGCCACCATCCGCCGTAACGCCGCCGATGCGCGCAGCCGCCGTGGCCGGACCTCCGGAAATCGATCGGACATGGCCGGCATCCTACTTGGCCGATCGCCGGGAAGGGCCCTTGCGCTGGCTGGGCCGCAGCACCGGCTCGCCGGCCTGCTGCGACGACAGCCGAAGCCCGGCGCCGAACTCGGCCAGCGCATCGACCAGCGCGTCGGCGCTCGGCTCAGGAGCCAGCACATCCACCCGGAGTCCATGCTCTTCAGCGGTTTTCGCCGTCTGCGGGCCGATGCAGGCGACCACGGTGCTGGCATGCGGCTTGCCCGCGATCCCGACCAGGTTCCGCACCGTGGACGACGAGGTGAACACCACCGCGTCGAACTGGCCGGACTTGATCGCCTCTCGGACGGCGGCCGGTGGCGGAGCAGCTCGCACGGTGCGGTACGCGGTGACGTCGTCCACCTCCCAGCCTGCGTTCTGCAGTCCGGCAACCAGGGTGTCGGTGGCGATATCGGCCCGGGGCAGGAACACCCGGTTGATCGGATCGAGCACCTCGTCGTACTCCGGCCAGACGTCGAGGAGCCCGCTGGCGGACTGGTTGTCCACCGGCACCAGATCGGGGACGATGCCCCAGTCCTTCAGCGCGGCCGAGGTGACTCCCCCGACCGCGGCCACTTTCAGGCCGGCGAAGGCGCGGGCGTCGAGGCCGAACTCCTCGAACTTCTCCCGCACGGCCCGCACGGCGTTCACGCTGGTGAACCCGATCCATTCGTACCGGCCGGTGACCAGGCCCTTGACCGCCTTCTCCATCTGGTGCGGGGTGCGCGGCGGCTCGACTGAGATGGTCGGCACCACCTGGGAGACGGCGCCGTGCTCACTCAGCCGCTGGACCAGGCTGCCGGCCTGCTGCTTGGTCCGGGGCACCAGCACCCGCCAGCCGAACAGCGGCTTGTTCTCGAACCAGGCCGCCTTGTCCCGCAGCCCGGCTGCTTCCCCGATCACCGCGATCATCGGCCGGTCCAGGCCGGCCCGCGGCAGGGCCGTGCCCAGATCGGCCAGCTCGCAGCTCAGCGAGCGCTGCTGCACGGTCGTGCCCTGAGAGGTCACCACCACGGGGGTGCGCGGCTTGCGCCCGGCGTCCAGCAGGCCCTCGGCCGCGGCCAGGATGTCCTTCTCCGCCCCCAGCACCACCACCGTGGTGCCGGCCTGGGCGTGCAGTTCCCAGTCGATGTCGACTCCGTACGGGTGCACGACGTGCACCCCGGTGGTCCCAGCTGGGGTCAGCGGCACCCCGGCGTAGGCGGGCACCGCGGTCGCCGCCGGGACCCCCGGCACCACCTCGAACGGGATGGAGGCCTTGCGGCAGGCGGCGATCTCCTCGGCCAGGCCGGTGAAGGTGGACGGATCGCCGTCCAGCAACCGGACCACCCGGCGGCCGGCCCGGGCTGAGCCCACCACCAGCTTGGCCCGATTGGCCCTGGTCATCGGCTCGCCATCCTCGCCGAAGCCGGCGTCCACGATCTCGACGTCCTCACGGCAGTGCGCCACCAGCATCTCCGGGCGGGGCAGCTGGTCGAGGACGACGACATCAGCGACGGTCAGCCGCGCGACCGCACGAACGGTCAGCAGCCCGCCGTCGCCCGGGCCGGCGCCGACGAAGGAGACGAAGCCGTTGCTCCCGGTCGCCCCGATGGAAGCACTAGTGCTCACGGTGCACCCTCTCTGGCCGGCGGGTCAGCCGGGCGGACGTGTTACTGGTGGTCCCAGATGGCGCGTGGGCTGAGATCAGGTGGGCCGCCCCGCCTTCCAGCAGATCATCGGCCAGCGACTCGCCCAGCGCAGCCGCAGCCAGCGTCGTTTCCGGTGCACCGGCTTCTGGCAGCGGGATCCGGCCCGAGCGGCGCAGCATGACCGAGCCGTCCAGGGCGCCGGTCGCGGCCCGGAGCCACAGCTGGCCGTCCTCGATCACGGCCAGCGCCCCCACTGGCGCCGCGCATCCGGCCTC
>CAXUFS010000110.1:0-8993 GCA_964250315.1 uncultured Kineosporia sp.
GCCCAGCTGTTCATCAGCGAGAAGACGGCCAGCGTGCATGTGTCCAATGTGCTGACCAAGCTGGGCGCCTCCGGCCGCACCGAAGCCGTCGCCATCGCCACCCGCGAAGACCTGCTCTGACCCACCTCTGACCCACCTCTGACCGGCTCTGACCGGCCTGCGACGAGCGGCTGGCCTGGGCCCTGCCCCTGCACGGGCAGCTCAGTGGCGGCGGGCGGCGCGCTTGGACACGTACCGGCGGATCTTCTCGTGCGTGCCGCAGTCGTTCATCGCGCACCAGCGTCGGCTGCCGGTCTTGGAACCATCCAGGAAGAGCCACGGGCACCCGGGGCAGCGTTTCATCCGAGCCAGATCGGGCGACCTGAGCGACTGGGAGGCTGATCGGCGACCGGCCGGCGGAGCCAGCGGCTGGGTTCTGGGCGGCCTTCTGACCGAGCTCTGGGGCTGGCCAGCCGTCTTCTGGGTCAACGTGCCGGTCGGTCTGGCCGCCCTCGCGGCGAAAGCACTTCTGGGCCCGGTGGGCTCTGCGCCGGCTCATCGCCTGCTGCGCGATCGCAACCCTGGGTGCACTGGCCGGGCTGTTCGCGCCCGACCAGTAGCCATCCTGGAACCGGGCGGCAGTCACAGACGGCGCGCCTGGCGGCGGAGCCGGGCCACGGCTTCGTGACTCTGATGCCGCAGCGGGGTGTCGTGCTCGGCCAGATAGGCGGCGCGCTCCCGGACGTAGTCCTCGATGTCGAGCTCGCGCAGTACCCGCTCCACAGTGGCGAGCAGAGCTACGTTCAGCTCCCAGTACTGAGGGTCCTCCCGCGGGCCCAGCAACAGCATCTCGGTCACCCGGGCCCGGGCCTCACGCAGATCGGCCAGGGTCTGCGCCACCCGCGACGACTCCAGCTCGGCGTCGTACTCCGCCTGCGCCCCAAGCATCGTGCCGTAGGAGCGCACGCTAGCAGCGAGGTCGGCGATCAGCAGGGCGAACGCCTGCCGGACATCCTCGGCGTAGTCGTCCTCGGGCTCAGCACCTGGCTCGTCCGCGGCCTTCGCCACCGAGCCGGCGGCCACGCCGTCCACGACCGACCGGAACAGGCTGCGAATCGCGACCAGCGAATGTTCCAGGGCATCCAGCCCGTCGCGCAGGCTGGCTCCCGCGTCCGGAGTACCCAGCGCCCGGACGTTCAGCTGACGGCTCTGCTCCGAGCTGGTGATCTCCTGATCGATCCCCGGAACGTGCCGGCTCAGCCGCCGGGCCTCCTCCAGCCAGCTCTGAACCTGGCCCGACACCGGCCCGGAGGCCAGGTCGCCCGAGGCGGCCTGGAGCAGATCAGCGATCCGGGCGGCGAACTGCTCGACCCGGGCTCCGGCGTCCAGCTGCCGCACGGCCGGGGGAAAGATCACGTTGATCGCCACTCCGGTGATGGCGCCGATCACGGTCTCATAGATCCGCCCGGCGGCGGCCTCCCCGGCCCCGCCGCCACCGACCGCCAGCACCAGCATCGCGCTGATCGGCACCTCGATCAGATTCGGCCCCAGCCGCAGGAGCTGGCCGATCGCGATCGAGATCGCCACCAGAATGGCCAGGCTCCACCAAGTCAGCCCGACCACGGCCGAGAAGATCACCGCCAGGAGCACCCCGGCGACCACGCTGATCACCCGCTCGAACCCGCTGTACACGGTGCCGGTCAGGGTGACCTGCACCACCAGTAGAGCGGTCAGCGGGGCCAGGATCGGGACGGTATTGGGCGAGAGCAGGTGCGCCACTTCGTAGCTGGCCGCAGCAGCCACCGAGAGCCGCAGGGCCCGGAACATGGCGGCCTTGCCACGGCGGCGAACCCGATCCCGGGTGTCGTCCAAGGCATCGGCGAACAGCTTTCCGACCCGCTCAGCGAACAACCCCACCGGGTCATCATCCCGCGCGGAGCGGGCTGGCGTCGTCTCAGCGAGCCGCTAGCGGCTCAGCCAGCTGGCGCAGTCCCGACGTCAGTTTCCGACTCGGGGGGACTCCTGCTGATACTTGTCGATCAGCTCGGAGGCCTGGGCCTTGGTCAGCTCGCCGGGGACAGCTTCGTCCGCCTCACGGGCCAGCGTGCTCAGATAGCTGAGCTGGGCGCCGGTGGCCGGCTCGTCGCCGGTGACCCACTCCTGCGGTGGCTTGGCGGTACTGGCCTGGACCCCGGGGTCCGCATCGGTGTTCTCGGTCATGCCGGAAGCCTAGATCGAACATCCGTTCGACGCTCGTTCAGACACGCCGGACCCGTCCCCGGCCCTCTCTCTGGCGAATGCGAAGGCAGCTCAGTCCGGCACGTTCCGGCGCAGTTCAGCCAGCCAGACCGCAGCCGACGCGTCGGACGGCGCCCGCCAGTCCCCCCGGGGCGACAGCGAGCCACCAGCGGCTACCTTCGGCCCGTTCGGCATGGCTGACCGCTTGAACTGGGCGAACCCGAAGAATCGCTGGCAGAAGATCTCCAGCCAGTGCTTGATCGCCGCGAGGTCGTACTCCGGCCGCTTGTCTGGCGGGTAACCCGGCGGCCAGGTGCCTGCGGCGGCGTCACTCCAGGCGTGTTCGGCCATGAAAGCGATCCGGGACGGCGCCAGCCCATATCTGATCACCTGGAACAGCGAGAAGTCGTGCAGTGCATATGGCCCGATCGTGCCTTCGGTGCTCTGCGGTCTCTCCCCCTCGGCCGCCGGGATCAGTTCCGGAGTGATCTCCGAATCCAGGATCGCCTGCAGGGTCTTGCCCACTTCGTCCCCGAACGCGCCTGAAGCGATGATCCACCGGATCAGGTGCTGGATCAGGGTTTTCGGCACCCCGCCGTTGACGTTGTAGTGCGACATCTGATCCCCGACGCCGTAGGTGGACCAGCCGAGCGCCAGTTCGGACAGATCCCCGGTGCCGAGCACGATCCCGCCCCGCTGGTTGGCGGCCCGGAACAGATAGTCGGTGCGCAGCCCGGCCTGCACGTTCTCGAAAGTGATGTCGTACACCGGTTTTCCGTCCCCGAACGGATGTCCGAGGTCGCGCAGCATCCGCTCGGCGGCGGGCCGGATGTCGATCTCCTCGCAGGTCACCCCCAGTGCCTCGGCCAGCTGGATCGCATTGTTCCTGGTCTGGCCGGAGGTGGCGAACCCGGGCAGGGTGAAGGCGAGAATGTCGGATCGGGGCCGCTTTTCCCGGTCCATCACCTGGGCGGCCACGATCAGTGCCTGGGTGGAGTCCAGCCCGCCCGATACTCCGATCACCACCTTGGCCTGCCCGATCGCCCGCAGCCGCTGGCGTAGTCCAGCCACCTGGATGTTGTAGGCCTCGTAGCAGTCCTGCTCCAGCCGGGCCGGATCAGCGGGCACGAAGGGGAACCGCTCGACCACCCGGCGCAGTCCGATGTCACCGTCCGGGGGTCCGAGTTCGAACTCGACCGTGCGGAAGGCCGCCGGCGTCGGTCCGCTCTGGTGGTGACGCCGGTTGTCGTCGAACGTACCCATCCGGATCCGTTCCGCGGCAAGCAGTTTCAGGTCAACGTCCGCCACCGCTACCTGACTCCCGTCGCCGAAGCGTTCAGCCTCGGCCAGCAGCACGCCGTTCTCGTAGACCAGGGTCTGTCCGTCCCAGGCCAGGTCAGTCGTTGACTCACCCGCCCCAGCCGCTGAGTAGACATAGGCGGCAAGGCATCTGGACGACGCTGAGCGGCAGAGCAGGGCCCGGTCCTCGGCCCGCCCGACCGTGATTGGGCTGCCGCTGAGGTTGGCCAGCACGGTCGCGCCGGCCAGTGCGGCTTCGGCGCTGGGCGGCACCGGCACCCACATGTCTTCGCAGATTTCCACGTGCAGCACGAAACCAGGCACGTCGGTCGCGGTGAACAGCAGATCAGTGCCGAACGGCACACTCCGTCCGGCCACCTCGATGAACGCGCCCTGCACGTCGTCTCCAGCGGCCAGCTGCCGGCTCTCGTAGAACTCGCGGTACAGCGGGATGTAGGACTTGGGCGCCACCCCGAGCACCCGGCCGCCCTGAATCACCACGGCCGTGTTGTAGATCCGGTTGCGGTAGCGCAGGGGGGCCCCCACCAGCAGGATCGGAGTCAGCGCGGCACTCCCCCGGACCAGGTCCCGCAGCGCGGCCCGGACGGCGTCCAGGACCGGATCCTGCAGCAGCAGATCCTCGATCGAGTACCCGGTCAGGGTGAGCTCGGGGAAGACCACCAGCCCGGCGCCGTCCTCATGCTGCTGCTGGGCGACCGCCAGCGCCGAGGCCGCATTGGCGGCTGGGTCGGCGATTGCCGTCGGCAGGGTGCTGGCGGCCACCCGCACGAAACCCTGCGCATAGCTGGAGCGGAAGTCCATGGTCCCAGTCTGCCGGTCCCGGCCCGATCCGGTGACCGCGGGCGCCGAGGGCACTGCCCCGAACGCGGTCCGGGCAGCCGATGGCGGTCAGCGCACGAAGCTGAACAGCTGCTGTCCCGGCACCAGCGGGCTGGGTTCACCAGCGAACCGATGCCGGCCCACCGAGAACAGGACGCCGTCCGGGGCGGTGAACGACTCCTCGGCAAAGTTGCTTTCCTGGAACCAGGTTCGGATCTGGCCGGTCAGATCGGGCGGCTGGCGGGTCCGGGTCCAGAGCACAACGGTTCCGGGTCGGCACATACCCGGCAACGCGGCCACCAGCCGGGCGATGTCGTCGTCCACGATGTTGCCCATCACCCCGCACATCAGCAGCAGATCGGCCGGGACCGCGCCGAGGTACGAGCTGGTGTTTCCGGCGTCCGCCT
The DNA here is from genome assembly GCA_964250315.1 of uncultured Kineosporia sp. Classification (GTDB taxonomy): domain Bacteria; phylum Actinomycetota; class Actinomycetes; order Actinomycetales; family Kineosporiaceae; genus CAXUFS01. Next base: position 4,764 of record CAXUFS010000110.1, read on the forward strand.
GGCGAATCTCCATGCCCGGCAATCGGTTTCGTTCGATTCGCTCCTGGGCCCGACTGATGTTGCGGTCATCGAATTCGATCAGGGTGACTTTGGCCCGTGCGGCGTTGTCCTGTTCCAGCAGCACGTCGAGCACATCCCGGCCATCCCCGGCGCAGGCACTGGTGATCGTGATCGGCCCGGTCGTGCTGTTCAGGACATCCCGGACGTGCCCCTGCACGAAGGCCAGCCGCCGGGACAGCGCGGACCGGGGGTCGTGGTAGTCGTCGTGCCAGGCACTCCAGTCGGTGCACATGCTCAGGTCAGGGCGGGGCTGCGCTCGGCTTCGCCCTCCGAATCGGCCGTCCGGTGGCCATCGTCGAGCTTGCTCGGCCACCACATGGCCGGCCCGGCGTCCAGGTTGAGCGCCGTCACCAGCACCGATCGGACAATCATGGTGTCCAGGATGACCCCGAGCGCCACCGCCATCCCGATCTCGGCGAAGGCCACCAGCGGCAAGGTACCCAGCACCAGGAAGGTGCCGGCCAGCACCAGCCCGGCCGAGGTGATCACCCCGCCGGTCGCGGACAGCCCGATCAGCGCGGCCCGGCGGGTGCCATAGGCCGGGGTCTCCTCCCGCACCCGGGTCATCAGGAAGATGTTGTAGTCGATGCCCAGTGCGACCAGGAACACGAACACGAACAGCGGCAGCGACGAATCCGCCCCGGCGAAGTCGAACACATAGCGGAACAGCAGCGCGCTGATCCCCAGCGAGGCGCCGAAGGACAGCACCACGGTGGCGATCAGGATCACCGGCGCCACCAGGGCCCGGAGCAGGAGCATCAGGATCAGCGCCACCACCAGCAGGACCGCCGGGATGATCACTTTGTTGTCGTGGTTCTGGGCCGTTCTGACGTCGAGCAGGATCGCCGGCCCCCCGCTGACCAGGGCGCCGGCGCCGTCCACCTGATGCACCGCGGCGCGGACCCGCTTGACCGCGTCGAAGGCGGCGTCCGAGGTGGGGTCGTCGTTCGTGGTCGCCGCGATGAATGCGATCCCGCCCTGCACGATCGGCTTGGACGGCGCCCCGATTCCAGAGATGCCGGTCATGGCCTGCACCACCCGATCGGCGGCCTGCGCGTTGGCCACCACCTGGATCGGGTTGGAGGCGTCGGCCAGGCCGTGCTTCTCCAGCACCTTGGTGCCGGTCACCGCGTCGAAGTCCTTGGTGTAGGAGTCCTCAGTGGACAGGCCGTTGGCGTTCAGCTTGAACAGGCCCAGGCAGGCCAGCAGAAGCACCGCGGTGGTGCCCACCCAGACCGCTCGCGGGCGGCGGTTGATCCGAGTGCCGACCCGGGCCCAGAAGCCGGTCGCGCTGGGCTCGGGGCTGCCATAGGTGGGGCGCACCGGCCAGAACACCCAGCGGCCCAGAATCACCAGCAGGGCTGGCAGCAGGGTGATCATCACCGCCAGGCCGACCACGATTCCGATCGCCAGCACCGGCCCCATCCCGGCGGTGGAGTTCATCTCCGCCAGCAGCAGCGTGAGCATGCCCAGGACCACCGTGCCGGCCGAGGCCACGATCGCCGGAGCGGCCCGGTGCAGGGCGAAAGCCATTGCCTCGTGCCGGTTCTCGTGCCGGCGCAGCTCTTCCCGATAGCGGGCGACCAGCAGCAGGGCATAGTCCGTCCCCGCCCCGAACACGAGCACGGTCAGGATGCCCTGGGACTGACCGTTCACGGTCAGCCCGGCGTGCTTGGCCAGGAAGTAGATGATCGCCTGGGCCAGGGTCAGCGCCACGCCGGCCGAGATCACCGGCAGCAGCCACAGCACCGGGCTGCGATAGGTGAGCAGCAGGATCACGATCACCACGCCCACGGTGGCGAACAGCAGGGTGCTGTCCAGGCCCTTGAACGCTTCGGCCGAGTCGGCCGCCTGCCCGCCCTGCCCGGCGATGTGCAGGGTGGTGCCGCCGACGGCGGCGACCTTGCGCAACTGCTTGGCCACGTCGGGCAGGTCGTTCCAGCCGTTCTTGCCCAGGTCGAAGGTGACGATGGTCTGAGCGATCTGCCCGTCCGGGGAGGGGATCGGGCCGATCACATCGCCGGTGACGCCGTGCAGCTGCGCGATCTTCGTGGTGACCGCCTTGGCCTGGCTCAGCTGGGCCGGGGTGAGGGCACCGCTCTTGGCTTCGTAGACCACCGTGGTCGGGATCGCGTTCTCGGACTGGAACGCCGCCAGCTTGTCCAGCGCCTTGGTCGACTCGGCGCTGCCGGGCAGCCAGGACTTGGCCTGGTTGTCCTCCACGCCGGTCAGCTTCCCGGCGAAACCACCGAGCCCGATCACGGCGATCAGCCAGAACGCGAGCACGATCCACTTGGTTTTGGTTCCGGTGAGCTTGCCGGCGATGTGACGCTGCATGGCTTTACCTCAGCAGATCTGGTCCTGGTCGTCATCCGGATTGTCCCTGATTGATCCCTGGATGACTGCAGTCAGGGGTCCGCGTCACCCGTCGGCCTGGTATCAACCGGTCCTGCGAGCAGACTACCCACTGAATTGCTCGCCGCGGATTGGGCCGGGCCGATCTTCTTCCTGCCCCCGGCCGGAATGAGACGCTGCAGGCCATGCGCGCATACGAAACCGCCGAGTGGGTGGACCTGTTCATCGCTGGTGCGGGTGCCGCGGCAGCCCTGGCCGGCCTGGTCTTCGTCGCCGTGTCGATCAACATCGAGCGCATCCTGCAGGGCCGGGGCAACCCCGAGCGGGGCCTGCAGGCGGTGTTGCTGCTGCTCGGCGCCGTGGTGGTCAGCATCTTCGGACTCATTCCGCAGCAGCCGTCCGCGTTCGCTGTGGAAGTGGTCGCGGTCGGCGGGGCTCTGCTGCTCTGGCTCATCCTGACCGCGCCGCGAGTCCTTTCCGGCACCCGGGGGCACCCGCTGTGGGTCGCGTCCCGGCTGGCGCTGCCGGCTCCGAGCAGTCTGGCTCTGTTCATCGGAGGGATCAGCATTCTGGCCCGCGCCGGGGGCGGCATGGCCTGGATCGTGGCCGGAATCGTGGGTGCGCTGGTCAGCGGCGTGGTGATCGCCTGGGTACTGCTGGTCGAGATCCGCCGCTGACGGCGCACCCCCAGATCACCCGGGAGCTGGTCCAGCCACTGATCTCACCACCCAGACGCCAGGTATCTTGGCTGGTCAGATGAACGCGCCGTCCGTGACCCTGGCTGTGCTGGGTCCCCTTCAGGCCATGGTCGGCGGTACCGTCGCCGATCTCGGTGGCCCGCGGCCACGAGCCGTGCTGGCCCGCCTGATCGCGGCTGGCGCTGCGGTGGTCTCGACCGACCGGCTGATCGATGATCTCTGGGAGGCCGAAGAGCCCGCCCGGGCCTTGGCCGCGCTGCAGGTGCACATCTCTGGCCTCCGCCGGGCCCTGGAGCCAGAACGGCGGCCGCGGGCGCCCGCCACCGTGCTGGTCAGCGCCGCACCCGGTTACGCGCTGCGGCTGCCGGACGACGGGTGCGACGCCTGGCGCTTCGTTCAGCTGATCGGCCAAGCCACGGCCCAGGCTGATCCCCGGCTGCGGCACGAGCAGCTGACCCAGGCGCTGGCGTGCTGGACCGGGCCGGCCTACGCCGAGTTCGCTGATCAGTCCTGGGCGATCCCGGAGATCGCCCGGCTCAACGAATTGCGCCTGACCGCGATGGAAAGCCGCGCTGAGGCTGAGCTTTCACTGAGCCGTCCGGAGACGGCCGTCCCCGATCTGGACCGGCTGGTGCGCGAGCATCCGGCCCGGGAGAACGCCGTCCGGCTGCTGGCGCTGGCGCTGTACCGGTCCGGGCGGCAGGGCGACGCACTGGCCACCCTGCGCACGGCCCGCCACCACCTGGCCGAAGAACTCGGCATCGACCCGGGGCCAGCCCTGCGGGCGCTGGAGACCGGCAGCCTGAGCCAGGATCCCGGGGCTGACCCTGGTCGCTAGGCCGGCCGCTGAGCCAACTGAGCCAGCTGAGCTCCGGCCCGGGCGGGACGAGCAGCGCGAAAAGCTTCAGCGTCCAGCCACTGTGGGGCGAGACGGCGAGCTGACGGCGGTCGCGGCCGCCGCCGAGCAGGCCCGTTCCGGCGCCCGCATCGTCTGGGTGACGGCCGAGGCGGGAGCGGGCAAGACATCGTTCCTCGAGGCGGCGGCGTCCCAGTTGCGGGCGGCCGCTGGCGGACGGCGTGGGGCCGTTGCCCGGAGGTGGCCGGCGCACCGCCCGGG
>CAXUFS010000111.1:0-8960 GCA_964250315.1 uncultured Kineosporia sp.
TAGATCGGCTAGATCGGCTAGATCGGCTAGATCGGCTAGATCGGCTAGATCGGCTGACCCTCGCGCGTCCCGACGTGAAGCTCAGGAGACACTGACAACGTGACCGTCAATCTCGGCCTGCCCATGCCCCCGCCACCGGTGCTGAATACCCGGCGGATCTCGCGCAAGATCAAGGTGGGGTCGGTGGACGTCGGCGGCGCTGCGCCGATCTCGGTGCAGTCCATGTGCACGACGCTCACCGCCGATGTGAACTCGACCCTGCAGCAGATCGCCGAACTGACCGCGGCCGGCTGCGACATCGTCCGGGTCGCCTGTCCTTCGCCGGACGACGCCGAGGCGCTGCCCGCCATCGCCAGGAAGTCGCAGATCCCGGTGATCGCCGACATCCACTTCCAGCCCAAGTACGTGTTCGCGGCCATCGACGCGGGCTGTGCCGCGGTGAGGGTGAACCCGGGGAACATCCGGCAGTTCGACGACCAGGTCAAGGAGATCGCGGCCGCCGCTCGCGATGCCGGAGTGTCGATCCGGATCGGGGTGAACGCCGGCTCGCTGGACAAGCGGCTGCTGGCCAAGTACGGCAAGGCCACGCCCGAGGCGCTGGTCGAGTCGGCGGTCTGGGAGGCGTCGCTGTTCGAGGAGCACGACTTCCATGACTTCAAGATCTCGGTCAAGCACAACGACCCGGTGGTGATGGTCCGGGCCTATGAGCTGCTGGCGCAGCGCGGCGACTGGCCTCTGCATCTGGGCGTGACCGAAGCGGGGCCGGCCTTCCAGGGCACGATCAAGTCGGCGGTCGCCTTCGGTCACCTGCTCGGCCAGGGCATCGGCGACACCATCCGGGTGTCCCTGTCGGCCCCGCCGGTGGAAGAGGTCAAGGTCGGGATCCAGATCCTGCAGTCGCTGAATCTGCGCCCGCGCAAGCTGGAGATCGTGTCCTGCCCCTCCTGCGGCCGGGCCCAGGTGGACGTCTACACGCTCGCGGAGCAGGTCACGGCCGGCCTGGAAGGCCTGGAGGTGCCGCTGCGAGTGGCGGTGATGGGCTGCGTGGTGAACGGCCCTGGCGAGGCCCGGGAAGCGGACCTGGGTGTGGCGTCCGGCAACGGCAAAGGGCAGATCTTCGTGCGCGGACAGGTGGTCAAGACTGTGCCCGAGGCCCAGATCGTGGAGACGCTGATCGACGAGGCGATGCACCTGGCTGAACAGATGGGTGACTTCGGCGCCGAGCCCGGCCGGCCGCACGTGAGCGTGCGCTAGCGGTCGTCCGTAAGTCAGGATTGACCCGTGCTGCGATCCGCCGTCAGGGTCCTGGTCCGCGATGATGTGGACGAGGCGCTGGCGCTGTGTGCCACTGATCCGGTGGCGAATCTGTTCGTCGCCGCCCGGCTGAACGCGCTGCGGGCGGACCCGCGCCGCCACAGCGGGGAAGTGTGGGGCTGGTACGACGGCGGACGGTTGCGGTCGGCCTGCTGGTCGGGCGCGAACCTGGTGCCGGTTCAGGCCACCGAGCAGGCGGTGGAGGCGTTCGCCTACCGGGCCCGGCGCAACGGCCGGCAGTGTTCGTCCATCGTCGGGCCAGCCAGCGCGGTGCTCGGGATGTGGCACCAGCTGCAGGCATCGTGGGGACCGGCCCGCGACACCCGGCCCAACCAGCCCCTGATGGCGATGTCGTCGGATTCACCGATCCAGCCCGATCCGCAGGTCCGGCGTTCGCGGACCGACGAGCTGGACCTGCTGGTGCCGGCCTGCATCGCCATGTTCACCGAGGAGGTCGGTTACTCGCCGGTGGCGGCCGACGGGGGAGCGGTCTACCGGTCGCAGGTCGGCGCGCTGGTGGCCTCGGGCCGCTCGTTCGTCCGCATCGATGAATCGCCGGCCGGCGCCCAGGTCGTCTTCAAAGCCGAGCTGGGATCGGTGATTCCGCAGGCGGTGCAGGTGCAGGGAGTATGGGTTAACCCCCGCTACCGGGGGCGGGGACTGGCCGCGCCGGCGATGGCGGCGATCGTCGGCATCGTGCGCCGGGAGATCGCGCCGATCGTGTCGCTCTACGTCAACGGGTACAACACCCGCGCCGTCCGCGCCTACGAACGGGTCGGATTCCAGACCGTCGGCACCTACGCCACCATCCTGTTCTGAGCGCTGGCACCGATCACGCCCGAAAAGCCCTCTTTCGTTCGGCTGAGCCGCTGAACGGGCCAGCCGGGAGGATCAAGCGGCCGTTTCCGGCTTCCGGACCGCTTTCCCGGACATTGATCCTCCCCGCCCGAGCGGTCTCAGAGTGCAGCAGTCGCTGATGATCTGCTGAACCCAGGGCTCCTCGAACATCACCTGCTCCCAGGAGAACCGCAGCACCAGCCAGCCACGCGCCATCAGTTCGTCGTATCGCCGGCAGTCGCGGTCCAGAGCCGCACGGCTGCCGTGGAAGGCGAAGCTGTCCGCCTCGGCGGCGATCCGGCGGGTCGGGTCACCGAGGTCGACGTAGAAGGCGCCTACCTGGAGCTGAGGCACGAAGTTGCCCCACCCCGCCGTCAAAGCGGCCGCCCGCAGGGCGCTTTCGAATGGATTGGCGGCTCGCCGGTCGGCCGCGGCACAAACCTGACGGGCCGTCCTGCTGCCCGGTCCGCGCAGATCCGCGGCGGCCCAGTGCAGATCCTCGGCGGTGATCAGCTGGCGGCGCAGGGCCGAGTCGGCGATGGCCAGGCCTTCCCGGAACGGCATGGTGCGGGCACAGTCGAGCACCGTGCGCAAGGGACTGGTCACCCGATCCGCATCGGTATCGGCGTAGTGCAGGGTCACCGGGCGACGAGTGAGGCGATGCGCTCGCGTTGGCACCGTGATGTGAATGCGGTCCGGTTCCACCACCGCCTCCATCCGCCAGTGCTGAGCAGCGCTGGCGTGTGACACCACGCCTGCCATGGCTTGAGCCAGCTGCGAGGCCGCCGGCAACTGGGGCAAGGCGTAACGCCCCCGCGCCACCCGCAGAACGTCCTGGGTGGTCACCGCGCGGTTCAAGGTCCGGGCACTGCTGTAGCGCAACAGCTCTGCCCGGCGGGCGGTCCCGCCGAGATAGCGCAGCGCTTGGGCCGGATCCACATCGGCAAGAATGCCGCGTCCGCGCCGGAGCCTCAGAAGTTATCCACAGATGAGCCGGCCGGGAGGACCAACCCGGGTTTCCAAGGCCCGGAAGCGATGTTGTGGGCCATTGATCCTCCCCGCCGCACCGGCCGATGGGGGCGGTCTGCGCCAGGCTGCTCGCGCGATACGGTTTTGGGAGCCGGTCCAGCTTGGGGACGGCGGCTGAACGGGAGGAATCACCGTGCTCTGGCGGATGTCCACGCTGTTCCTGCGAACTCTGCGCGAGGACCCGGCCGATGCCGAGGTGGCCAGTCACAAGCTGCTGGTCCGGGCCGGATACATCCGCCGGGCGGCGCCGGGCATCTACTCCTGGCTGCCGATCGGCTATCGCACCTACCGGAACGTGGAGAACATCGTCCGGGAGGAGATGGACGCAGCCGGTTTCCAGGAGGTGCACTTCCCGGCCCTGCTGCCGCGCGAACCCTACGAGGCCACCGGCCGCTGGACCGAGTACGGCCCGAACATCTTCCGGCTCAAGGACCGGCGGGGCAACGACTACCTGCTCGGCCCTACGCACGAGGAGATGTTCACCCTGCTGGTGAAGGATCTCTACTCGTCCTACAAGGACCTGCCGCTGTCGATCTACCAGATCCAGAACAAGTACCGGGATGAGGCGCGCCCCCGGGCCGGCCTGCTTCGTGGCCGCGAATTCGTGATGAAGGACTCCTACTCGTTCGACGTCGACGACGCCGGGCTGGAAGCGTCCTATGCCCGGCACCGGGCCGCCTACATCAGGACCTTCGACCGGCTCGGGCTGGACTATGTGATCGTCTCGGCGGTGTCTGGCGCCATGGGCGGCAGCCGCAGCGAGGAGTTCCTGCATCCCACGCCGGTCGGTGAGGACGAATTCGTCCAGTGCTCCAACTGCGACTACGCGGCCAACACCGAGGCCGTGCGAACCCCCGCGCCAACCCCGTTGAGCTGGCAGGGCATGAACGCCGCGCACGTCGAGAACACCCCGGACACACCGACGATCGAGACCCTGGTCGGGTTGGCCAACGACGCACTGCCCCGGCTGGACCGGCCCTGGACCGCTGCGGACACGCTGAAGAACGTGGTGGTGATGCTCGTCCACCCCGGCGGCATCCGGGAGCCGCTGGTGATCGGCCTGCCTGGAGATCGCGAAGTGGACCTCAAGCGATTGGAGGCCGCGGTCACCCCGGCCGAGGTGGAGCCGTTCACCGACGCCGACTTCGCCGCCCGCCCGGCGCTGGTCAAGGGCTACATCGGCCCGGCCGCGCTGGGGGCCGATTCGAGCTCGGGCATCCGATACCTGCTCGATCCCCGGGTGGCGCCGGGCACGGCCTGGATCACCGGTGCCAACCAGCCCGGCCGGCACGTCTTCGATCTGGTCGCCGGGCGCGACTTCGAGGGCGATGGCGTGATCGAGGCCGCGGGCGTCCGGGACGGCGATGCGTGCCCGAACTGTGGCGAGGCCCTCACCCTGAAGCGTGGCATGGAGATGGGGCATATCTTCCAGCTCGGCCGCAAGTACGCGGAGGCCCTGGACCTGAAAGTGCTGGACCAGAACGGCAAACTGGTGACGGTCACGATGGGCTCGTACGGCATCGGGGTCACCCGGGCGGTCGCCGCGATCGCCGAGGCCACCTATGACCAGGCGGGGTTGTGCTGGCCCCGGGAGGTGTCACCGGCCGACGTCCACGTGGTCGCCACCGGCAAGGACGCCGCGGTTTTCGACGCCGCGAACACGCTGGCGGCCGAGCTCGAAGTGGCCGGAGCCCGCGTGCTCTACGACGACCGGCCGAAGCTGTCGCCCGGGGTGAAGTTCAAGGACGCCGAGCTGATCGGCGTGCCCACCATCCTGGTGGTGGGCCGGGGCCTGGCCAACGGCTTGGTCGAGCTGAAGGACCGGCGCACCGGCCAGAGCGAGGATGTTCCGCTGGCGGATGCGGTCAAGCGGGTCAGTGCCCTCCTCCAGGCCTGACGCAGTGCCCTGCGGGGGCCGGGGGGAAGTCAAATACACCGCCGGCATGCACACTGGACGCATGATTGCGCTTGATCTGGCCCGGCGGCTGAAGATCGCTGGCCTGCGCTGGGACGCGGCCCGGGGCGACCGGTTCGTCGTCCCCGACAAGGGCATGGACGACGACGTGTTCGTGATCAGCGACATGGTGGTCGAGGTGCAGAGCACCCCGACCGGCGAGATCCTCGGTTTCAACGGCATCACCGAATGGGCGCTGGACAGCGTGCAGCGCGACGAGGTGGTCTGGATGCCGCGGGAGCAGCAGCTGCGTGACCTGCTCGGAGCCCGCTTCGTCCGGCTGGAGGCGCAGGAGCCGGGCTACGTCGTGGTGATCACTTCAGCGGACGGCAAGCAGGAGCTGCGGGAGGCGGACGGGGACGCCGAGTCGGCCTATGCCCGCGCGCTGCTGACGATCATGGCGGCATGAGCAACCCCAGCGGACCGGTGCGAGCCGTCATCTTCGACTGGGGCGGCACACTCACGCCCTGGCATGAGATCGATCTGGTCAAGCAGTGGCAGATCTTCGCCGAGCACTATGCCCGCGATCATCGCGACGACTATCCAGACGCCGGCGCTGAACTGGCCACCACCATGGTGCTGGCCGAGCGCGAGGCCTGGGGACGGCTCGCCGTGGACGGCACCAGCGCCCGGCTGACCGAGATCCTGACCGCTGCGGGGGTCAGTGATCAACACCCCGGCTATCCGGGTGCGCAGGCCGCCTACGAGGAGTTCTGGGAACCGCACACCTACATCGATCCGCAGGTGCCGCACCTCTTCTCGGCCCTGCGGGACCGGGGATTACGGGTCGGCGTGCTGTCCAACACGCTCTGGTCCCGCGACTATCACGAGCGCGTCTTCGCCCGGGACGGCGTCCTGAACCTGATCGACGGGGCGGTCTACACCTCCGAGATCAGCCACGTGAAGCCCCATCCGGCGGCGTTCGAGGCCGCTATGGCGGCGGTCGGGCATAGCGACCCGCGGGAATGCGTGTACGTGGGGGACCGGCTGTACGAGGACGTCTACGGCGCGCAGCAGGCCGGGATGCGGGCGATCATGATTCCGCACAGCGACCTGCCGGCCGCCCAGCGGGTCGAGATCGAGGCCGAACCGGACGCGGTGGCCCGTGAGCTGCTGGACGTGCTGTCCGTGGTCGACGAATGGAACGGGCGGGACTGATCACCTAAATTGGCGGAAGTGAGCATTGGCCGGGACGCCGCCCGGTGGCCCGGCGTGGCCGGGACCGCGGTGGTGCTGGTACTGATGGCGGCGGCCAACCTGGCCGGGCATGGGTTGCACCTGAACAGCCTGTGGCTCGGACCGGTAACAGCGGCTTTCCTGCTGCTGGTGGCCCGGCTGAGCGGTCTGAGCTGGGTGCAGCTGGGACTGGGCCGGGATCGGCTGGCCACCGGCCTGGCCTGGGGTTGCGGTGCGATCGCGGTGGTCGCTGCCGTCTACGTGGCGGGCGTGCTGATCCCGCTGACCAGGCCTGCCTTCCTGGACTCGCGGTACCACGTTGGCCTGTCCCGGGCGCTGCTGATCGCCTTTGTGGTGATCCCGGCCGGGACGGTGCTGCTGGAGGAGATAGCTTTCCGGTCCGTGCTGTGGGGAATGCTCTCCCGGCAGGCCCCGGCCGCCGCCGTGCTCCTGGCGACCTCAGTGCTGTTCGGGCTATGGCATGTACTGCCGGCTTTGAAAGCCAGCGCCAACCAGGGGGTCAGCCAGGCGCTGGGCTGGGCCGGCCCGGCGGCCGGAGTGGTACTGATCATCGGCACGGTGGCGTTCACCGCGGCCGGCGGCGTGGTGGCGGGAGAGTTGCGCCGCCGCAGCGGCAGCCTGCTGGCCAGCGTGGGCATGCACTGGGCGACCAACTCCCTCGGCGTGCTGTTCGGGGTGCTGGCCTGGCAACTGGCCCGCTGATGAGCAGGCTGGCTCCTTGGCTGAAGAATCATCTCCGGCGCTACGTTGCCCGGCTGAGCCACGCGGGCATCCTGATCGGCCTGCTGTTCTTCTTCTGCTCCCTGACCCCGTCGTTGCTGCCGCGCGACTGGCTGCTGCAGGGACTGGTCTCAGGCATCACCTTCGCGATCGGCTACGCCGCCGGGGTGCTGCTGACCGCCCTGGCCGCCTGGATCGGGGTGCCTGAGCCGGGTGAACGGTTCCGGCGCCGCGCCTGGATCGCGATCTGGCTGGTGGTGCTGCTCACCCTGCCGGTGATGTTGTGGCTGAGTTCCGGCTGGCAGCAGGAGATCAGGGCCGCGGTCGGGATGCCGCGCGGGGGCCGGGTTCCCTACCTCGCCGTGTTCGCGCTGGCCGCGGGGGTGGTCGTGCTGCTGATCGGAATCGGCCGCGCGATCGGTGACCTGTACCGGCTCATCGTCCGGTGGCTGGGCCGGGTGCTGCCGCGGGCGCTGGCCCGGTCGCTGGCCGTGCTCACGGTGGCCGCGCTGCTGGCCGGCCTCCTCAGCGGCGTGATCTACCGGGGCTTCGTGCACGTGTCGGATCACATCTTCTCCGCCTCCGACCGGACCGGGGCGCCCGGACGGCGCCGGCGGCGGCGCAGCGCTCGGGCAGCCCGGCCTCACCGGTGCGCTTCAGCACGCTTGGGCAGTACGGCCGCGACTTCGTCGTCCAAGGTCCCACTCCGGCGCAGATCCAGAACCTGACCGGGCGGCCGGCGATGGAGCCGATCCGGGTCTACGCCGGCACCAAGTCGGCCCCGGGCCTGCGCGCCCAGGCCGAGCTCGTACTGTCGGAGCTCAAGCGCACCGGTGCTTTCAGCCGGTCGGTGCTGGCGGTGGCGACCACTACCGGGCGCGGCTGGGTCGATCCCGGGCAGGTCGATCCACTGGAGTACATCTACGGCGGTGACACCGCGATCGCGGCCATGCAGTACTCCTATCTGCCCAGCTGGATCTCGTTCCTGACCGATCGGCCGCGAGCGCAGCTGGCCGGGCGAGAACTGTTCAACACCGTGTACGGCTACTGGGCCACCCTGCCGGCCGGCCACCGGCCCCGGCTAGCCGTGTTCGGGGAAAGCCTCGGGGCCTACGGCGGCGGGGCGGCGTTCAGCGGCCCGGCCGACCTGAACCTGCGCACCGACGGAGCCCTGTTCGCCGGGCCGCCCAACTCCACCCGGTTGTGGCGGGAGATGACCGACAGCCGTGACCGGGGCTCGCCCGAGCGGCTGCCCCGTTTCGGCGATGGCCGCGATTACCGCTTCGCCGCCGCCGCCGGTGACCTCGGTGGCGCTCAAGGAGCGGCGCTGGTCTATCTGCAGCACCCCTCCGACCCGATCGTCTGGTGGTCGCCGACTCTGTTGTTCAGCGAGCCCGACTGGCTCCACGAGAAGCGCGGTGCCGACGTGTTGCCGCAGGTGCACTGGTATCCAGTGGTGACGTTCTGGCAGATCAGCTGCGACCTGGTCTTCGCCCTGGATCCGCCGGCCGGGCACGGTCACCACTACGGGCCTGAGGTCCCGGCCGCCTGGATCGCCATGTTGCATCCGCCGGATTGGACGGACGCCGACACAGCAGCGCTGACCGCGCTCTGACGCCGCTCAGATCTTAGGGGCGGATGCCCGGAATGGGTTCGGCTCCGGGCAGGGCCGTGGCCTGACCCATCCAGGCGGCGGCCCGGCGAGCGTCGCCGATCAGGTATCCGGCGGCGACCTGGCGCTGCCGCGGGTCCTGCGCCGCGACCACGGCGTCGCCACCGACGCCGGTCTGGTCGACCTCAAGGCGGGCCGCGCGCACGAGATCAAGGTCGAGTACTACGAGAACAGCGGCCGGGCGGAGATGCGCCTGCGCTGGATGAGCGCCAGCCAGCCGCTCGAGGTCATCCCGGC
>CAXUFS010000112.1:0-8929 GCA_964250315.1 uncultured Kineosporia sp.
GAGGCCGGGTCGGGCGCCCGGCCGGAGTGCCCGGGCGGCTCACCAGCTCACCCGCATGCTGGCCAGCTCACCGGCGGGCTGACCCGCGGCCTCACCGCGCGATCACGGGCACCCCCAGGCGCTCCCCGGCGGCCAGCCGCACCCCACGGGCCCAGTCCGCCGCGGGCATCTCGCGTTTGCCGGGCGGGCGGGCCAGCCCCAGTTCGACCGGAGCGTCCGCGGTACCGGCCAGCACTGCCCGCTTGCGGGCCCGCAGTTCACCAGGCGCCAGCCGGTCCGGCTGCCGCGGCTGCTGCGGCTGCTGCGGCTGCTGCGCCGGGGAGTCCAGGGAACCGAGCAGAGCCCGATCCACTCGCACCGGGCCCAGGCCCAGCCGTTCGCCCCGGAACCAGGTCCACGCCCCCGGCGCTGGCGTGCAGCCACGGATCAGCCGGTCGATCGCCTGGGCCGGAGCGCGCCAGTCCAGTTCGGCCATCTCGACGGTCACCTTGGGGGCCAGCGACACACCGTCGCCCGGCTGCGGGACCGGGACCAGCGCGCCCTGCTCGACGCCGTCCATGGTCGCGGTCAGCAACGACGCTCCGGCCGTGGCCAGCCTGGCCAGCAGCGTGCCCGCGGTGTCGCCGGGATGGATCGGCTCGGTCAGCGTGCCGTAGACCGGACCAGTGTCCAGTCCCTCCTCGATCAGGAAGGTGCTGGCGCCGGTGATGTCGTCCCCGGCGATGATCGCGTGCTGCACCGGGGCGGCTCCGCGCCAGGCCGGCAGCAGGGAGAAGTGCAGGTTGATCCAGCCCAGGCGGGGAACGCTCAGTGCCGCCCGGGGAATCAGCGCCCCGTAAGCGATCACCGGGCAGCAGTCTGGGGCCAGTCCGGCCAGCATCTCCAGGAACGGCGGCTCCCCCAGACGGGCCGGTTGGAGCACCGGGACGCCGTGCTGATCGGCCCAGGCCGCCACGGCTGAGCGCTGGATCCGCCGTCCCCGCCCGGACTGCGCGTCCGGGCGGGTCAGCCCCGCCACCCCCTGATGGGACGACGCGGCCAGGGCGTTCAGGGCTGGGACCGCGACCTCGGGGGTCCCGGCGACGACCAGGCGCACAGCAGGCGGCCGGTCTACAGGGCTCGGCCGAAGGTGGCGTGCGGGCTGACCCGGACCTGGGGAGCCGGCTGCCCGGCCCAGTCGGCTTCCCGGATCGCCTTCAGCGCCAGTTTGCGGGTGCCCCGGTCGAGCCGGTCGACGAACAGGATGCCGTCCAGGTGATCGGTCTCGTGCTGGATGCAGCGGGCCAGCAGGTCGCTGCCCTCGATCACCACCGGCTCGCCGTACATGTCGAAGCCCCTGGCCCGGACCCGCAGTGCCCGGACGCAGTCGAAGCTCAGGTCGGGGATGGACAGGCAGCCCTCTTCGCCGTCCTGGGTCTCCCCGGACAGCTCCAGTTCAGGGTTAACCAGGTGCCCGAGTACGTCATCCACGAAGTAGGTGAACACCCGCAGCCCGACCCCGAGCTGAGGTGCGGCCAGGCCCGCCCCCGGCGCGTCCAGCATGGTGTCCTCGAGGTCCTTCACCAGGGTGCGCAACTGCTTGTCGAAATCCACCACCGGCACGGCTGGGGTGCGCAAGATCGGATCACCGAACAGCCGGATGGATTGAATCGCCACCTGACAATTGTAGGTGGGCTGTACCAGCCGCCCGCGCACGCCAGTGAAAAGGGTCTAACCTCGCGAATCACCGCGCTTCATCCAAAGTCCACGCGGGTGGCGAGCCCGGTAACCGCGGCGGAACGTCAGGAAACGCAGCGGCAACAGGATCTCCCTAGCCTCGCTGAGATCCAGAGGTTCGCCCGGTATCAGACTGTCCGCCGCCAGCGCACCAGCCGCACCGCCTCATGCCCGCGCACCCGACCGGTGCATCCGAACGGAGCCTCATGACCGTGTCCCGCCGGCCTCGCGCCGCTTCGTCGCTCGCCGTGAACCCCACGATGAACCCGGTGCTCGGGCGCCGGGGCCTGCTCAGGGCCGGAGCGCTGGCTGTCGCGGGCATCCCCCTGCTGGCTGCCTGCGGCAGCGACGACGACTCCAAGACCAGTTCCTCGGGCGGCAGTGGCGGTAGTAAGGATTACGGCGCACTCGCCATCCAGCTCTCCTGGATCAAGAACATCGAGTTCAGCGGCGAGTACTACGCGGATTCGAAGGGTTACTACAAGGCGGCCGGGTTCTCCAGCGTCAACCTGATCGCCGGTCCCACCTCAGCCGAGTCCGTGGTAGCCGGAGGGAAGGCGCTGGTCGGGCTGTCCGCCCCGCCGACCACCGCCGCGGCCATCAATGCGGGCGCCCCCTTGAAGATCATTGGCGCGACGTTCCAGAAGAACCCGTTCTGCATCACCTCCCTGAAGAAGGTGAACATCGCCTCCCCGCAGGACATGGTGGGCAAGAAGATCGGCGTCCAGGCTCCCAACACCGAGATCTTCAACGGCTTCCTCAAGGCCAACAACATCGACCCCAAGAGCCTCACCGTGGTTCCGGTGCAGTTCGACCCGACCGTGCTGACCACCGGCGACGTCGAGGGCTTCGTCTCCTACCTGACCAACGAGCCCATCACGCTGAGCGAGGAGGGCAACGACGTGGTCACGGTCAGCTTCGCCGACAACGGGCTGCCGCTGGTGGCGGAGACCTTCACGGTGCTGCAGAAGGAGATCGACGACAACCGGGACAAGCTGAAGGCGTTCCTGAAGGCGGAGATCCAGGGCTGGACGGACGCGCTGAAGGACCCGGCGGCCAGCGCTGGAATCGCGGTCAACACGTACGGCAAGGATCAGAAGCTGAAGGTCGAGGAGCAGACCAAGGAGGCGACCGCCCAGCAGAAACTGGTGCAGACCGCTGACACCGGTACCAACGGCCTGTTCACCATGACCGACAGCCTGGTTCAGGACAACATCGACGCGCTGGCCAAGTCCGGCGTCACCATCAGCGCCGACAAGATCTTCGATCTGAGCCTGCTCAAGGAGGTCTACAGCGAGAACGCCGCGCTGAAGGGCTGATACCGCACACTGGTTGGTAGCGACAGCAGTGAGAAGTGTTGACAGCGATTGACAGGTTGCCGGGCCGACAGGAGGTCGCCGTGACCGCGGAGCCGTTCAGTATCACCTCTGACCAGGCGCCGGACCAAGGAGCCGGCCGGACGCCGTCGAGCACTGGCGGCGCGGGCACCGGCATCCAGCTGACCGGGCTGTCCAAGCAGTTTTCGCTCGGCCGGCGATCAGTCGTTGCCCTGCAGGACGCCAGCCTGACCACCGATCAGGGCTCGTTCCTGTCGTTGCTGGGGCCCTCGGGCTGCGGCAAGTCCACCATCCTGCGGATCCTGGCCGGCCTGGAGACGCCGAGCAGCGGGCAGGCCCGGGTGAACGGCGAGACCCCGCTCGAGCTGCGCAGTCATCACGAACTGGGGATCGCCTTCCAGGATTCGGCCCTGCTCCCGTGGCGCAGCGTGCAGTCCAACATCAAGCTGCCCCTGGAGATCTCCGGGATCACGCCTGAACCCGGACAGATCGAGGGGCTGATCGAACTCGTCGGGCTGTCCGGGTTCGAGAAGGCCAAGCCTGCTCAGCTGTCCGGCGGGATGCGGCAGCGGGTCTCGATCGCCCGCTCCCTGGTGGTCAAGCCGTCGGTGCTGCTCCTGGACGAGCCGTTCGGCGCTCTGGACGACATGACCCGGCAGCGGCTCAACCTGGAGCTGCTGCGGATCTGGACGGAGAAGCCGGCCACCACGCTGATGGTCACCCACGGCATCGGTGAGGCGATCTTCCTGTCTGACACGGTGGCCGTGATGAGTCCGAGGCCGGGCCGGATCGTCGAGGTGGTCGACATCGGCCTGCCCCGGCCCCGGATCCCGGAGATGCAGCGGACGCCGGAGTTCCACGCCTATCACGACCATCTCTCCGACCTGTTGTTCGGCAAGGGCGGCGCGGCCATGGGCGGGCACTGATGGGCGCCCGATCGTGACGACCACCGCGCAGGTCGAACCCGGCTCGGGCGGTGTACCGGCACCGGGCGCGCCGGCTCCGGACGGCCCGGCGTCCCGGCTGTTGCGAGGGCGCCCGGCCTGGCTGGGCGGGGTGGCTGGAACCGCGGTGGTGGTCGCGCTCTGGTGGCTGATCGCCGTGCTGTTCTTCAGTACCAGCAAGGCGGTGCCCACGCCCTGGGCGGTGGTCGCCCAGTTCCCCCGGGACGGCTGGAGCTTCTTCTGGGGCAACGCCAGCGTCACCCTCCGGTACGCCGCTGAGGGCTTTCTCTGGGGCAACGGCGCCGCGCTGGCGATCGCTGCGCTGGTGCTGCTGATCCCGATCCTGGAGCCGGTGGCCACCCAGCTGGCGGTGATCAGCTACTGCATGCCGCTGACCGCGATCGGGCCGCTGCTGCTGGTGATCTTCGGCGGCCGGATCCCGACCATCTTCCTGGCCGCCCTGGCGGTGTTCTTCACCACCCTGATCGGGTCGCTGCTCGGGCTCAAGGCGGCCGATATCACCAGCCTGGACCTGGTCCAGGCCTACGGCGGGGGCCGCTGGCAGCAGCTGGTCAAGGTCCGGGTGATCGCTGCGCTGCCGAGCATCATCTCGTCGCTGAAGATCGCCGCTCCGGCGGCGATGCTGGGCGCCATCATCGGTGAGTACCTGGGCGGGCTGGACAACGGGCTCGGAGTGGCGCTGACCGTGGCCCAGCAGCAGAACAACGTGCCCAGGGCCTGGGCGCTGGCCCTGGTCACCGGCGGGCTGGCCGGAATCGGGTACGCGTTGTTCGCACTGATCGGCCGCTTCATCACGCCCTGGTCGTCCGGACGTCAGGCCGGCCAGTGACCGCGGTGACCGGCGCCGCTGTGGTCGCCGCCGGTGACGCGGTCACCGCGCCGTCCCGGACCTCGGTCTACGGCCGCTACCTGTGGCGGGCGTTCTCACCGCTACTGGTCTCGGTCGTGCTGGCGGTGGTGGTCTGGGAGATCTTTGCCAAGCTGGTGGACAACCCGCTGCTGGCCAAGACCCCCGGACAGGTCTTCGGCTTCGTCTTCACCGACCCGGACGCGGCCAAGAACCGGGGCGTGATC
The DNA here is from genome assembly GCA_964250315.1 of uncultured Kineosporia sp. Lineage (GTDB taxonomy): Bacteria > Actinomycetota > Actinomycetes > Actinomycetales > Kineosporiaceae > CAXUFS01. The sequence goes on from CAXUFS010000112.1 coordinate 5,093, forward strand.
AAGAGCCTGATGGGCGTGACCCTGCGGGACGCCGGATACGGATTCCTCGGTGGAATGGCCGCAGCGATCGTGGTGGCATCGGCGTTCGTGCTGTTCCGCAGCGTGGAGCAGGCGCTGATGCCGATCGCCATGCTGCTGCGCTCCGTTCCGCTGGTGGCGATGACGCCGATCATCGTGCTGATCGCCGGGCGGGGGGTGAAGGGCGTGGCGATCATCGCGGGGATCGTGGTCTTCTTCCCGGCTCTGGTCACGATCGTGTTCGGGCTGCGATCGGTGGGTGCCCAGACCCGGGACCTGGTGGTCGCCTATGGCGGTACCGATGCCACCGTGCTGCGGAAGGTGGCGTTCCCCACTGCGCTGCCGGCCATGTTTGCGGCGGCCAGGATCTCGGTGCCGGGCGCGCTGATCGGCTCTCTGGTCGCTGAGTGGCTGGCCACCGGTCAGGGCATCGGCGGGCAGATCGCCCGCGATCCGGTGCAGTTCAAGTACACCGAGATCTGGGCTCTGATCGCGGTGCTGACCGCGGTCTCGATCGTGCTGTACACCTTGGTCGGGTTGTTCGAGACCTTCGTGCTGGCCCGCTACGGCCCGGCGCCGTCTCGCAGCTGACGATCCCCTGGTGATCGCCTGGCGATTACCTGCCCTTCCCTGGCGATCGCCTGGCGATTACAGCCGCGAGTGGACGGCGAGCCGTGGCTGCGGTCCTGCGACCAGTTCCTGGCGGCGAGCGGGCAGGTAGAACACCGCGCCGAGCATGCTGAACCCGCCTGCCACCAGGATCGCCGTGGCCGTCGAGGTGCGCCCGGCCAGCGCGCCGAGCACCAGCAGGGCGAGGCTCGCCGCGCCGCCGGAGACCATCGAGTCGATCGACAGCACGGTCGCCCGGTTCTGCGGCCCGGCCTGGCGGTGCAGCAGCGCGCTGTGCATCGGGCCGCCCGCTCCGTGCATGGTGTAGCTGGCCAGGAAGGCGGCGACCAGTCCGGCCGGACCGGTGGCCAAGCCCATGCCGACCACGAAGGCACCGTTCAGCACCCGGGCCAGCAGCGCGGTCCAGGCGACGCCGAGCCGGTGACTGGTCACACCGGCCAGGCTGGCACCAGCCGCGAACAGGGCCCAGGACACAGCCGACACCGGGCCGATCAGCGCGCCGGCCCGCTCGGTGCCACCGGCCAGTTCGGCCAGCCGGACCGAATTCAGGGTCTCGAAAGCGATCATGGCCACACTCCAGAACACCTCGACCAGCACCAGGCCGCGCAGTACCGGGGCCGTGCCGAGCAGCCGGACCCCGGCGGCCACGGTGCGGGGGGTGTCCCGCAACGACCGGGCGAACAGGCGCCAGCGTCGTTCCGGGGCCGGACGGATCTGCGGGCGAAACTCCCGGACCAGAGCCGTGACCAGAGCCAGATGCACAACATCGATGACGATCGCCACGCCGAACGGCAGCAGCAGCGGGCTCGACGCCGGGAGGGGTGCCCAGGCCACCAGCATCCCGGAGATCAGAGCTCCGCTGGCGATGGCCAGGCCGAGCACGGTCCCGGCGCGCGCCAGCACTCGCTCCACGTTGACGCCGGCTGCGCCCGGAGCGCCGGAGTGCGCGATGTCCACGTACCAGGCCTCGAGCGGGCCCGAATCGAGCGCCCGGAACACCCCCTGGACCGCCCAGGCCAGGATGAAGAAGCCGAAGCTGTGCGCGATCAGGAACAGGGCGGCGGCGATGATGGCCAGCGCTGCGGCCAGGATCAGGACGACCCGGCGGCCCAGCGCGTCGGCGAGCCCGCCGGTGGGCAGTTCCAGGGCCAGCACGACGAAACCCTGGACGGCGATGGCTGTCCCGGCCTGGCCGACGCTCAGTCCGCGCTGCAACATCAGCAGCGTCCCCAGCCCGATCACCAGTCCGACCGGGAGCCAGCGGGTGCCGGTCAGCAACAGCAGGGTCCGCCGCGCGGTGGCCTCGGTCCCCGGGCCGCCCATCATTCCGGCCCGGCCGGGCCGGACTCGGGCGGCGCCTCCGGGTCGATCGGCCGGGCATGGGTGTAGACGGAGATCCGGCGGGCCCGTGGGTCGCCGTTGCCGATGGTGCGGTAGACGGCCAGCAGCTCGTCCAGCCGTGCTTTCAGCTCGCCCATCTGTTCGGGGGTGACGATCACGAAGGTGTCGTTCAGGCCGAGCACGTCGATCCACTCGTCCGGCCAGCCGGGTGCGGCGTCGAGCCAGCGTTCCTGCTTCTGGGCCTGCTGGCGGATGTAGTCGCGCTGCAGCCAGTCCAGAGCGGTCGCGGTGTCCTCGTCGTCACGGAACGCGGAGTTCCGCCAGGAGTGATACTCGGTGGAGGGCCGCCAGAGCCGTCGCTTGCCCTCTCCCTCACCGGTGTCGGTGACCAGGCCGACCGACTCCAGCTTGCGCAGGTGGTAGCTGGTCGCGCCGGTGTTGGTGCCCAGCGACGCCGCCAGATCCGTCGCCGTGGCCGGACCCGCGGTCCGTAGCCGGGACAGCAGCCGCGATCGCAGCGGATGGGCCAGGACCTTGATCGCGCGGGCATCCAGGCTGATGCCGGTGTAGTCGCTCATCAATGCACAATACTCATGCATAAATACTTTGCACAGCTTTCGTGTATGGGTGGCCGGTCCCCAGCGCCTCGCCTTCAGGTAACCGGCGCCCGGCTGGGATCCGGGCCACTGGCGCTCATGCCCGGTGTGGGCGGGGCGTCGTCCGGGCCGCGTTGCGATGCTTGGATAGGACCAGACCAGGAAAGCCACATTTCGGGGGTCTTGTGATGAGCGTCCGGCGATGAGGGCGGCCAAGCTGAACGAGCCGGACCACGGCCGGGGCCCTTCGGCCCGGCTGGCGCTGGCTCACCAGCTGACCAGCGACCTGCGCCACGCCATCGACCTGGTCGGGATCGACGAGTTCTACAGCCAGGAGGCCCAGTTCGACCAGGACTCCCGGCTGGGCCGGGAGCTGCTCTACCTGATCGCCAACGACGAGTGGAGCCGGGCCACCCGGGAGATGGTCACCCTGCAGGCCTCCGACTCAGTCGCTACCCGGATCCAGGTTCACGTCGACCTGGGCCGGATCACCCACGAGGCGTTCCGGAACCGGATCGAGCGGGTCTGGTTGCCGCTGCTGGTGCTGGCTCCCCCGGCTCCCCCGGCTCCCCCGGCTGCCGGCAGGGGAGCCACCGATCCGGCCCGGCGGCCGATCCCGCAGGTCGCCCCGACGCCCCTGATCCGGGACAGTACCGGCACCCTGCTGCCGCCGCTGCCGCAGTCTGAGGCCCGGCGCTGGATCGCGGCCGCGATGGCCGAGATCATTCTCAACATCACCCCAGCGGCGATGGGCAGCTCGATCGGCGTCCGGCAGCTGGGCCGCGAACAGCGACTGCTGCTCAGCGCCGCGATCTACCGGGTTCTGCGACAGGGCAGCGACCATGCCAGCGAGTCCTGGCCCGGCACCCACATCGACGACGGGTACCGCCGGGGCCGGATCCAAGAGGCGCGTTCGCTGCTGGCCGCCCTGATGGACGCGGTTAACCGGCGGATCAGTGATCCGGCTGGACCCGGCCGGTCCACTCTGCTGATCCGCCGGGCGGCCCGGGTTCTGCACGCCGTCAGCAGCCCGTCCACGCTGGTGGTGATTTCGGTCGAACCCGAGGCGGAGACCAGCGTGTTCACCCTCGACCTGGCCGCCCGGCGGCTGCTGTCCCGGCGGCGGCCGTTCAGCGCCCCGCGCGCGGAGGTGCGGCTCAACCTGCTGCTGCCAGCGGTGGACGCGGACCGCTCGGTGGTGGTCAACCTGCCCGAGGGTCTTTCCTTCCCCCGCAGCCGCACGAGCAGCGCG